>DGNT01000068.1 GCA_002389055.1 Alcanivorax sp. UBA4485 | reverse complement strand
CTGCCGTCCCGGTACAGATAGGCCACCGCCACCGGCGGCATCATGGTGAAGCTGAAGACCACCAGCAGCAGGCCCAGAATCTTCGAGATCAGCGCGAAGTGCATGGGCAGGGTCCCCTAGAAGAACGTGAAACCAACTTGGAACAGTTTTTCCACGTCCCGAATGCGGCGTTTGTCGATCAGGAACAGAATCACGTGGTCGTCCGGCTCGATGACGATATCGTCATGGGCGATCAGCACTTTCTCGCCGCGCACCACGGCGCCGATGGTGGTGCCCTCGGGCAGGTCGATGTCCTCGATGGCGCGGCCCACCACCTTGGAGGACTTGGCGTCGCCGTGGGCGATCGCCTCTATGGCCTCGGCGGCGCCGCGGCGCAGGGAGTAGACGTTGACCACGTCGCCGCGCCGCACATGGGTGAGCAGGCTGCCGATGGTGGACTGCTGCGGCGAGATGGCGATGTCGATGTCGTGGCCCTGCACCAGGTCCACGTAGGCCGGGTTGGCGATCAGCGTCATTACCTTGCGCGCGCCCAGCCGCTTGGCCAGCAACGACGCCATGATGTTGGCCTCGTCGTCGTTGGTCAGCGCGCAGAACACGTCGGTGTTCTCGATGTTGGCCTTGAGCAGCTCGTCGCGGTCGGTGGCCATGCCCTGCAACACCACGGTGTGGCCGAGCCGCTCGCCGAGCCATTCGGCCCGCTGCGGCGAGCGCTCGATGATCTTCACGTTGTAGCGGTGCTGGATGCTCTTCGCCAGCCGGTAGCCGATGTTGCCGCCGCCGGCGATCAGCACCCGCTTGTAGTTGTGCTCCAGGCGGCGCAGCTCGCTCATCACCGCGCGGATGTCGTTCTTGGCGGCGATGAAGAACACTTCGTCGTCCGCTTCGATGACGGTGTTGCCCTCGGGAATGATCGGCCGGTTACGGCGGAAGATCGCCGCCACCCGCGTGTCCACATTGGGCATGTGCTTGCGCAGCTCGCGCAGCTCGTTGCCCACCAGCGGGCCGCCGTAATAGGCGCGCACCGCCACCAGTTGCACCCGGCCGGTGGCGAAGTTCACCACTTGCAGGGCGCCGGGGTGTTCGATGAGACGCTTGATGTAGTCGGTGACCACCTGCTCCGGGCTGATGATCACGTCGATGGGAATGGCGTTCTCGTTGAACAGCTTGTCGGCGCGGCTGGTGTAGTGGGCGGTGCGGATGCGGGCGATCTTGGTGGGGGTGCGGAACAGGGTGTAGGCCACCTGGCAGGCGACCATGTTCACTTCGTCGGAATTGGTCACGGCGATCAGCATGTCGGCGTCTTCGGCGCCGGCTTCCTTGAGCACCCAGGGATAGCAGCCCATCCCGAGCACGGTGCCAATGTCCAGACGGTCCCCCAGTTCCCGCAAGCGCTCGCCGTCGATGTCGATGACGGTGATGTCGTTGCGTTCCCCCGCCAGGTTCTCCGCCAGGGTGCCGCCCACCTGGCCGGCACCGAGAATGATGATCTTCATGATCGCTGGTCGGTCACCTTGTTGTCGTCGGCCGCCTTGCGTTTATGCAGGCAGGCCAGGTAAAAGCCGTCGGGCCCGTTATCCCGTGTCAGCAGTTGCCATCCCGCCGCCACCGGCGCGGCGTCGGCCGGCGGTTCGGTGCGGTCCTCGGCGTCATCGGTGCGCGCCAGGAAGTCCGCGATCTGGCGGTCGTTCTCGTCGCGCAGCACCGAGCAGGTGGCGTACACCAGCCGCCCGCCGGGGCGCAGAAGCGGCCATAGTGCATCCAGCATGCGCGCTTGTAAATCCACCAAGGGTGGCAGGTCGGTGCGCCGGCGGTGCCATTTCACGTCCGGCTGACGGCGCAGAATGCCGCTGGCGGAACAGGGCGCGTCGAGCAGGATGGCGTCGAAGGGCTCGCCGTCCCACCAGGCGTCCGGCTCGGCGGCGTCGCCCTGCACCAGCTCGGCCTGGGCGCCGATGCGGCGCAGCGCGTCGCGTACCCGGTCCAGGCGGCGCGCGGACAGGTCCAGCGCGGTCACCCGGGCGCCGGGGAAGGCTTCCAGTATCTGGCCGGTCTTGCCGCCGGGGGCGGCGCAGGCGTCCAGCACCCGGCCGCCGTCCGGCGCCGCCAGCTGTTCTACCGGCAACTGGGCGGCTTCGTCCTGCACCGAATAGCCGCCGCTGTCGAAGCCGGGCAGCTGCGACACCGGGCGCGGCGGCGATAAATACAGGCTCCACGGCGACAGGTCGCCGGGCCGGGCGCCGTCGCCGAGCTCGGCCAGGGCCTGGTCGCGGCTGTGCTGGCGACGGTTCACGCGCAAGGTGAACGGCGGCGGCGCCAGGGCCGCCCGGGCCAGGTCGTCGGCCTGTTCCGGCCAGTCCTGCTGGAACGACCGCCACAGCCAGCCGGGCAGTGAATAGCGCACCGCCGGGTCGTAGTCGGCGAACACCTGCGCCGGGTCCAGGCCGTCGGCCTTGCGCAGCAGAGCGTTGATCAGGCCGCTGGCCCAACCCGCCTTCAGCTGACGGCAGAGTTCCGGGTAGGCGTTGACCACCGCGTGGGCCGGGCGCTCCGTGAACCACAGTTCATAGAGGCCGCACAGCACCGCCAGGCGTACCGCCTGGGCCTTGGGTTTGAGGGGCTTGTCGAGCTGGCTGTTGAGCCACTGGTTGAGCGGCCGCAGGTGGCGGCAGACGCCGAAGCACAGGTCGCGCATCAGGCCGCCGGCGGCGCCGTCGGGCACGCCCCGGGCAAGCACTTCACGCAGGCTGGCGCCGTCCCCCTCGCCGGGCAGTACCCGCTCCAGGGCGCGCACCGCCGCCAGCCGGGGATCCGGCGCCTTACTCAAGGGTGGCCCCCGGCTGGAACAGCTCCGGGTGGCCGCGTCGTACCTCGGCCACGGTCATCGGGCGTTTGCCGGGCAGCTGTACCCGGCTCAACAGAACGGCGCCGTCGCCACAGGCCACGGTCAGGCCGTCGTCGCTGACGGTGACGATGCGGCCGGGCTCCGGCTCGCCGGTGTCCGGCACCTCCTCGGCGTCCCACACCCGCAGGGGTTGGCCGCCGAAGTCCACCCAGGCCACCGGCCAGGGGTTAAAGGCGCGCACCCGGTTGACCAGGGCGGCGCCGGGCAGGCGGAAGTCCAGCCGGGCGCCGGCCTTGGTGAGTTTGGCCGCGTAGGTAACGCCCTCTTCCGGCTGCGGACGGGCCTGTTCCAGGTGGCCGGGCAGATCCTCAAGCACGGTGCCCAGCAGCCGGGCGCCCTGCTCGGCCAGGCGGTCGTGCAGCTCGCCGCCGGTCTCGCGCTCGCCGATGGTCAGCGCTTCGCTGAGCAGCATCGGGCCGGTGTCCAGGCCGGCGTCCATTTGCATGATGGTGGTGCCGGTTTCCCGGTCGCCGGCCTGGATCGCCCACTGGATCGGCGCCGCGCCGCGCCAGCGCGGCAGCAACGAGCCGTGCACGTTGACGCAGCCGAGCCGGGGCAGGGCCAGCACCGCGCGGGGAATAATCAGGCCGTAGGCGACCACGATCAGCGCGTCCAGCTCCAGCTCGCGCAGCTGGTTCTGGATCTCGTCGGTCTTCAGGGAGTCCGGCTGCAGCACCGGCAGGTCGTGTTCCAGGGCCAGTTTTTTCACCGGTCCGGGCTGCACTTTCTTGCCGCGGCCGGCGCCGCGATCCGGCTGGGTGAGCACCGCGGCGATGGTGTGAGGGCCGTCGAGCAGCGCTTGCAGGCTGACGGCGGCGAAATCCGGGGTGCCGGCGAAGGCGAGGCGAAGCGGTTTCAAATCAGTTCTCAGGCCTGTTGGCGGTGTACTTTCTGAAGCTTCTTCTTGATCCGATCACGCTTCAGGCGGGACACATAGTCGACAAAGAGCTTGCCGT
>DGNT01000006.1 GCA_002389055.1 Alcanivorax sp. UBA4485 | reverse complement strand
AACCTTTTTTGGCGGATTCCTCTAAATTCTTCGCGGTCGGCCAATTTTCATTCAAATCCAGGCCTTAGGGCCCGATTCCTAGCGAATCGTGACCCGGGCGATCTTCTTCTTGCCCGCCTGGATCACCGCGCTTTCGCCGCGGACGAAGGTACGCTCCTCGGTGAGCTGCTGCCCATCGACGTACACCGCGCCCCGCCCGAACACGTCCTTGGCTGCTTTGCCATTCTGGGCCAGACCGGCCAGACGCAGCAACGGCACCACGTGCACCTCGTCGCCGTCTTCCAGGACCACCTCTACCTCCGGGACGTTATCCGGTATCGCCCCCAGGGAGGTCAGGTTGCCCGCCGAGGACGGCGCCGCCTCGGCGGCCGCCTCACCGTGGAAGCGGGTGACCATCTCCAGCGCGAACGCTTTTTTGGCCTCCTGCGGACTGCCCAGTCGCTGCGCTTCCACCTTGCGCTCTTCCAGGGCCTCATTGGACAGACCACTGAGCAGTTCGTAGTAACGCCAGGTCATATCGTCGGGGATAGACAGCAGCTTGCGGTACATCTCCCCGGGGGCGTCGTTAACGCCCACATAGTTCTTGAGGGACTTGGACATCTTCTGAACCCCGTCCAGCCCTTCCAGAATCGGCATGGTCAAGCAGATCTGCGGCGCCTGCCCATAGGCCTTCTGCAGGGTACGCCCCATCAGCAGGTTGAACTTTTGATCGGTGCCGCCCAGCTCCACGTCCGCCTTCATGGCCACCGAGTCGTAGCCCTGCACCAGCGGGTAGAGAAACTCGTGCACCGCGATCGGCTGGTTGGCCCGGTAGCGCTTATCGAAGTCGTCCCGCTCCAGCATGCGCGCCACCGTGTACTGGCTGGCCAGTTTGATCATGCCGGCGGCGCCCACCTGGTTCATCCAGGTGGAGTTGAACACCACCTCGGTCTTTTCCGGGTCCAGAATCTTGAATACCTGCTCTTTATAGGTTTCGGCGTTGCGCTCGATCTCCTCCGGGGTGAGCGGCGGCCGTGTGGCGCTCTTGCCGGTGGGGTCCCCGATCATGCCGGTGAAATCGCCGATCAGGAACATCACGTGGTGGCCCAGCTCCTGGAACTGCCGCAATTTATTGATCAGAACCGTATGGCCCAGGTGCAGATCCGGGGCGGTGGGATCAAAGCCCGCCTTGACTCTCAAAGGGCGGCCGCTGGCGATGCGCTCGCGTAATTCGTCTTCCTGAATGATCTCATCCGCGCCACGGCGCAGCAGCGCCAGCTGTTCGTCCACCTTGATCATCATCACCTCATTCACGGCCCGGCAACGGCCGGACCCAGCGTGTTTTAGGAACTTGCCCCGGCGGCGCCGGTCTTAATCGCCAACCCGCCGACCACATCTCACCCTGAAAAGCGCGCTATTGTATCACTTGAAGCGGGTTGTAGAAGGCGGGTATCTTTGCTGCAACTAAATGAACGCCCTCGGCGGCGCACCTCAGAGCGTACTAAAAGCATGAGTATTAAATTATCCGCCCTCGGCCGTGCCGCGCGCCGTTTCCCCCGCACCCACCTGATCCTGTCCGGGGCGCTGGTGCTTACCGTGGGGCTGATCGCCCTGACCCCGGAGTCCGGAGAATCCCGCCCGGAGCGCCTGCAGGCGCTGGATCTGCCCAAACCGTCGGCCAGCAAGGAACTGGCCCGTCAGGACATCGCCCAGCCGGTCACCGGTATTCGTCCGGCGGTGGAGACGCCCGAACAGGAGCACTGGGTCAAACTCACGGTGGAATCCGGCGACACCCTGTCAGGGCTCCTGCAGGCGCGCGGTGTCAGCGCGGCGCAGGTGCATCGCCTGGTCACCGGTGACGAACGCCTGGCCGAGCTGGCCACCATCCGCCCCGGCGATTCCCTCAACATTTCCGTGGACGAAGCCGGCGAGCTGACCTCACTGCGTTACAGCCCGTCCCGGGTAGAGACCGTGGAAGCCACCCTGGAAGACGGCAACTGGCAGGTGGAGAACGTGGTGCGCGAGTATCAACGCCGCACCCGCTTCGCCGAAGCCACCATCGATAATTCCCTGTTCCTGGCCGGCCACGCCGCCGGCATGAGCGACAATCTGACCATGCAGCTGGCCAATATCTTTGGCTGGGATATCGACTTCGTCCTTGATATCCGCAACGGCGACCGCTTCCGGGTGCTTTACGAAGAACTCTATCTGGACGGCGAGAAGGTCGGCGAGGGGGAAATCATCGCCGCGGAATTCTGGAACCGGGATCGCCACCTCACCGCGTACCGCTATCAGACCCGCGACGGCGATGTGTCCTACTTCGATGGCGACGGCAACTCCATGCGCAAGGAGTTCATTCGCACTCCGGTGGCCTTCTCACGCATCAGTTCGCGCTTCAGCACCGGCCGCAAGCACCCGATTCTGAACAAAGTGCGCGCGCACCACGGCATTGACTACGCCGCCCCCAGCGGCACGCCGATCAAAGCCGCCGGTAAGGGCAAGGTGATCTTCGCCGGCGTCAAGGGCGGCTACGGCAACGTCTTGATTCTCAAACATGGCCAGCGCTACTCCACCCTCTATGCCCATATGCGCAGCTTCGCCAAGGGCATCCGTGTGGGCAGCCGGGTCAATCAAAGCCAGACCATCGGCTATGTGGGGGCGTCCGGCCTGGCCACCGGGCCGCATCTGCATTACGAGTTCCGTATCGACGGGGTGCACCGCAACCCGCAGACCGTACCGCTGCCCAAGGCCAGCGGCATCGCCAGCAGCGAGAAGCCCCAGTTCCGCATCCAGAGCAGCCGCCTGGCGGCGCAGATGACCATGTTCGCGGAGGCCGCCACCCTGGCCAGCAGCAATGTCTTCTGAAGCGCTTTTCGTCGGTCTGATGACCGGCACCAGCCTGGACGGCGTGGATGCCGTCCTGGCCAGCGTCACCCAGGCCGGCACCCGGGTGCTGGCCCACCACAGCACCGACCTTCCCACCGCCCTCCGCGCGGACCTGCAGCGGCTGTGCCGCCCCGGCGATGATGAAATCGACCGGGCCGGGGCCTGTCACCGGGCTCTGGGTGAACACTATGCGGAGGCCGTTGCCGCCCTCCTCGGCGAAGCGGGCGTGTCGGCGGACCCCGTCACCGCCATCGGCTGCCACGGCCAGACCGTGCGGCATCGCCCCGGCGACGCCGGGTTCAGCGTGCAGCTCGGATGCCCGGATACCCTGGCGGTCAGGACCGGCCTGCCGGTGATCAGCAATTTCCGCAACAAGGATATGGTGCTCGGCGGCCAGGGCGCGCCTCTGGCGCCACGCTTTCACGAACACGCCTTCGGCGACCCGAGCGAGCGCCGGGTAATCCTTAATCTGGGCGGTATCGCCAATGTCTCACTGCTGGATAAAGGCAACCTGACCGGCGGTTTCGACACCGGCCCGGCCAACACCCTTCTGGATCAGTGGCACCAGCGGCATCGCGGCGGCGACTATGACCCGGACGGCGACTGGGCCGCCGGCGGAGAGGTGATCCCGGCCCTGCTCGACAGCCTGCTTGGCGACCCGTATTTCCATCGCCCGCCGCCCAAGAGCACGGGCCGGGAATACTTCCACCAGGACTGGCTTGCGCCCCACCTAAGTGCCGACATGGCAGCCCGGGACGTTCAGGCCACCCTCGCGGAGCTGACCGCCCGCACCGTCGCCGAGGCAATCAGCGGGTTCAAGGCCGACCGCCTGCTGGTCTGCGGCGGCGGCGTGCACAACCGGGATCTTCTCAAACGGCTGGCCCGGCATTGCGGGCTGACGGCGGGCAGCACGGAAGACGCCGGGGTAGCGCCGGAATGGGTGGAGGCGGCCGCCTTCGCCTGGCTGGCCTGGGCGTTCTGGGAACGGGTGCCGGGCAATGCCCCGCAAGTGACAGGCGCCAGCCGGCCGGCGGTGCTCGGCCATCTGAGCCTGCCCTGAACCGGGCGGGGATTACACGAAGAGCGAGCCGATCATCGCGCAACTGGTGCCGAGCAAGGCACCGGCGGCGATGTCCGACGGGTAGTGAACGCCGAGCAGCACCCGCGACAACCCCACCAACAGCGCGAACGCCAGTGCCAGTGTCGCCACCACCGGATAGAAAATACCCAGCAAGATGGCCATGACGAAAGCCGCGGCGGTATGCCCCGAGGGGAAGCTGAAACGGCCCGCCGGCTTGATAAAGGCGCACAACGCCATTTCGGAATCGGCGGGTCTGGGACGCTTGATCAGATTCTTGAGCACCATGAAGGCGGGCACTTCAAGGCCGTAGGCCACCGCCGCCGCCAGGGCGAAACGGGTACCGTCGACCGGGTCGATCAGCCAGAGCACCGCGACCAGCGCCGCGTAGAAGGGTCCGTCGCCGAACCGGGAGATGGCCCTGGCCATGCGGGCACGGCTGGCGGCCCGGGGCTGAGCCAGCAACCAGCACATGGCGCGGGTGTCCGCGGCGGTCATTCTTTGGATGGATGGTCTCTGTATCGTCATGCCTACAGCCTCCATGCTGCTCAAGACAATATTCTGATACTTTAATGACCGTTAAGTGACAGTGCCGGCCCGGCTCACACCGAGAACGACGAGCCGCAGCCGCAGGTGGTGGCCGCGTTGGGATTGTTGACGATAAACCGGGAACCCATCAGGCCCTGCTCGTAGTCCACCTGGGAGCCGTCCAGATACTGGATGCTCATGGCGTCCACCAGCAAAGTCACGTCTTCGCGGGCCACGGCCGTATCGTCTTCGTTCACCGCTTCATCGAAGGTAAAGCCATAGGAAAACCCCGCGCAGCCGCCGCCGGTGATGTACACCCGCAGTTTCAGCTCGGGGTTGCCTTCGTCGTCACGGAGCTCGCGCACCTTGGCGGCGGCCCGTTCAGTCAGGATTATGGGTCCAGATTCGCTCATGTCACTCAATGCCGTTATCACATCGCCATAGTCCAGTACCCGACTATTACAGTCAAGTATTCTCCGGGCGGGCGTCCGTCTCCTCGGCGTCGTTGGCCGGCCGGCCACCGGGTTTCTCCGGGGCCGGAAGGTTGCGGCGCTCGTCGTCCAGACGCACCAGCTTGCCGTTCACCCGCGCGCCCATCAGCATCTCGATCATCACGTAGAAGACATTGCCTTCTACCTGAGCCTTGCTGGCCAGTTCCAGATGCTCGGTGGCGTTGACGTCGCCTTCCACCCTGCCGTTGATGGTGATTCTGGGCACGCGGATTTCACCACGCACCACGCCGCTTTCACCGATCACCAGCTGGCCGCCGTCTTTACCGACGGTAATATTGCCATCCACTTCGCCTTGGATGTGCAATCCCCCGTTGAACTCAATGTCGCCCATGATGCGGGCACTGGGAGCGATCAGGGTGTGATCGCGGAAATTTTGCTGACCACCCGTGCTCTTCTTGTCTCGCCCAATCACCTTGTCGTCTCCTGCTTGATTATTCGATACGCCATCACCAAGGAAGGCTCTGAACCACCTCCGCGCGACGCGGCGCGGTGGCCGTCGCGGTCATCTGCAACGCGTCGATCCGCATGCCCTCGGGCACCGTCAGCGTACCGGAAAGCTCCTGGAAGTAACGGAAACGGAATCGCAAATCGCTGTTTTCCCCCAACAGCTCAGCGCCGTCCACGGTCATCGGCTCGCCATCACGGGAGCCCTTAAGCGCGAAGCTCACCGTGCCCGACAAGTATCCCCGGTTATCACCGGACTGAACCAGTATCAAACGGTAACGGAAACGCCGCTCCCCGTTGTCCGGCGTCACCTCGAACTTCTGCACCTGCATCGGCGCGTCGGCGGCTCCCGGCGACATGACGTTCTTGTAGAAGGCCACCGCTTCTTCCAGCTCCGCGCTCTGATCACGCAGACCGCGTATCTCCTGGCGCAATTGCTCACGGGCCTGATCGGCCACTTCCACCTCGGCGCGGTAACGGGCCAGATCCTGGCGGACGGTGCGCAACTCCTGGCGGGCGTCGCGCAATTCCGCGCGCAGCTCGCTGTTTTTCATATTGCTGTCCAGGGCGCCACTCTGGCCCAGCCACGAACCGGCCAGGAACGCCACGATCACCGCCACCAGCGCGGTCACCGTCAGCAACACACGGGTACGCCGGCGGTGCGACGGGCTCACCGGGACCAGAATCACATCGTCCACGCCCGCTCTGGGGCGGCTGCCCGTCGCCATCAGGGCAGCAACGCCGGGTGATCAATGCCGGCCGTTTCTTCCAGGCCGAACATGATGTTCATGCATTGGATCGCCTGGCCGGACGCGCCCTTGACCAGGTTGTCGATCACCGACAACACCACCAGCACGTCGCCGTCGCCGGGCCGGTGAATCGCCAGACGGCAGTGGTTGGAGCCTTTTACGAAGCGGGTTTCCGGGTGGCTGCCCTGGGGCATCACGTCGACGAACGGCTCGTCGGCGTAGCGCGCTTCGAACGCCGCCTGCACCTGGTCCAGCGCCGGCGTATCGCCGTTGACGGTGGCGTACAGGCTGGCGTGAATGCCCCGCACCATGGGCACCAGATGCGGCACGAAGGTGACCGACACCGGCCCGCCGGCTATGTCACCGAGCCCCTGCTCGATTTCCGGCAGATGCCGGTGCCCACCGGCGCCGTACGCCTTGAAGCTCTCCGACGCCTCCGCCAGCAACATCGGCACCTTGGCGCCGCGCCCGGCACCGCTGGCGCCGCTGGCGGCACTGGCGATCAGTTGTTCCGGCCGCACCCAGCCGCGCTCCAGCAGCGGCAAATAACCGAGCTGAATCGACGTGGGGTAACAACCGGCGCAGGCCACCAGCCGGGCGCCGCGAATGCGTTCGCGGTTCACTTCGGGCAGTCCGTAAACCGCCTGATCCAGCAATTCCGGGCAGGCATGCGGCTCGCCGTACCACTGGCTCCAGACCCCGGCGTCACGCAGCCGGAAATCCGCCGACAGGTCCACCACCCGGGTGCCGGCGGCCAGCAATTCCGGCACCAGCCGCATGGCGACGTTGTGCGGGGTGGCGAAGAACACCACGTCGCACGCCGCCAGGGCGGCAACGTCCGGTTCCTCGAACTTGAGGTCGGTGTAACCGCGCAGGGACGGGTACAGATCACTGACCTTCAGGCCCTGCTCACTGCGTGAAGTAATGGTTTCCAGGCGCACCTGCGGGTGCCGCACCAGCAGGCGCAACAACTCCACACCGGTGTAACCGGTGCCGCCGACAATGCCGACTTTCAAAGGGTTGGCCGCGTCGACCTGGGTCATACCATTACTCCCGTTACCACTTTCCAATAAAGGAACCGCATGATAGGCACCACCGCCATGGGCGGCAACTTCATTGACCGCCGCCACCCCGGCCGCGTTCATCCTGGGGGCCACCTTCGGTGCTCACCACCCGCGCCCGGTCCAGCGCCATGCCCTCGCCTTCCTGCAGCCGCTCGGCCAGGGAGTCGTAGAGCGGGCGCAGCCAGATCAGCTTAGCCACCGCCGCCGCCACGAACGCGCCGACCATCAGCGGCAACAGGATGTCGTGGCGGTTGCCGGTAAGCTCCATGACGATCACGAACGAGGTGATCGGCCGCTGGATCACCCCGGCCAGGAACGCCGCCATCGCCACCAGGGTGATACCCACCACCGAGGAATCGGGGAACAAGCCGCCGATCACATTGCCCACGCCCGCCCCGGCGGCCAGGCTGGGTGAAAACAGCCCGCCCGGGATACCGGTGAAATAGGACACCAGGGTGGCCGCCATCTTGGCCAGCGGGAAGCTCCAGTCACCGTCCACGCCGCCGCTCAACAAATGGCGCGCCTGTTCATAGCCACTGCCGTAAGTGGCGCCGCCGGTGACCAGGCCCAGAAACACCAACACCAGCGCGCAAAGAAACACCACCCGGTAAGGGTGTTTGCGGCCATAGGGCGCCAGAAAGCGGCTGCCGGTGATCAGCAAACGGCTGAACGCGCCGCCAAGCAAACCGCACACCAGGCCGGTGACGCCGATGGCGAGCCAGTCCTGGGTAATGTCCAGTGCCCCCTCGGGATGACCGAAAAAGCTGTAGTGCCCGGCGATCGCCAGCACCACCACACCGGACAGAATAATCGCCAGGATCAAGGTCCCGCTGGTGCGCTGTTCGAACGACCCGGACAACTCCTCGATCGCGAACACGATGCCCGCCAGCGGAGCGTTGAACGCCGCCGACACCCCGGCGGCGCCACCGGCCACGATCAGGGCGTTGTCCACGTACTTCTGTTGAAGGCGGCCGACCTGGCCCACCGAGTACATCATCGCCGCCCCCATGTGCACACTGGGGCCCTCGCGGCCGATGCTGGCGCCGCACAGCAACCCCATACAGGTGAGCGCGAACTTCATGACAATAACGCGGAACGACAGGAAGGTGGGCCGCAGCCAGTGGTAGCGCTGTTTGAGCACCACCAGCACCTGGGGAATACCGCTACCCTGGGACTCAGCGCCAGTACGGCGCATCACGAAGACGGTGGCCAGCATGCCCAGCGGCGTGATCAACACCGGCAGCAGCGACGACTGCCGCTCCATCTGGGCGAAAGCCTGGGCGCATATTTCCGCGACCCAGGCGAACCCCACGGTGACCAGGCCGACCAGCAGCGCGCCGATCCAAAACACCACCCGCATCTTCCAGTCCTGGAGGGTGCCCAACTGCCGGCGGGACAGACGCCGGGTGCGAAACAGATAGTATCGCAGCAGACGGCTGGCGCGCGGTGGCTTGGTCACGGCATCCTCTTTTCTTTCAGATCGGCGTCAGCGGCTGGCACCGGGAGTGGCGGAACAGTGTCCGAAAGCGGCCCGTACCCTCGGCGGCACGGGACGATACAAGCAAGGCCCTGTAGTATACAGCGGCTACCGGGTGACACTCCAACGCGGTTCACCCCCGCCCCCTTTCGTATCGGGAGAACACATCCATGCTATGGCTGAAAGCGTTCCACATTATCGCCGTGATTTGCTGGTTCGCGGCGATCTTTTACCTGCCTCGCCTGTTCGTCTACCACGCCATGGCCGAGGACCAGGTCAGCCGCGACCGTTTCAAGATCATGGAGCGCAAGCTCTACCGGGGCATCATGAACCCGTCCATGATCGCCACCCTGGTGCTGGGTATCTGGATGCTGGCGCTGAACTGGGACTACTACAAAACCCAGGGCTGGATGCACGCCAAACTGACCCTGGTGGTACTGCTGATCGGCTACCATCACGTCTGCCTGGCCTACCTGAAGAAATTCGCCGCCGACGCCAACACCAAGAGCGCCAGGTTCTACCGAATCTTTAACGAAGTGCCGGTGTTACTGCTGGTGGCGATTGTTATCCTGGTGGTGGTGAAACCGTTTTGAGCGTACCCATGAGACCTAACATTCTTGTCATCGCCGGCCACGACCCCTCCGGCGGCGCCGGCATACACGCCGACATCGAAGCGATCCAGAGCACCGGCGGCTTCGCCAGCACGCTGATCACCGCGCTGACGGTGCAAAACAGCCGCCAGGTCACCGACTTCCAGCTGACCCCGCTGGACCTCCTTGAGCAGCAGGCGGACGCCCTGCTCGCCGACTATGAGTTCCAGGCGGTGAAGATCGGCATGACCGGCTCGGTGGCCACGGTGGAGTGGATCGCCCGCCTGCTCGCGCGGCTTCCCGGCGTGCCCGTGGTACTGGACCCGGTGCTCGCCGCGGAATCCGGCGGCAGTCTCGCCCAGGGTGATTTGAACGCGGCGCTGATGGACCGAATCGCCCCCCAGGCCACCGTGCTCACCCCCAACCTGCCCGAGGCCGGCACCCTGAGCGGCGAAACCGAAGTGGCCGACGCCGGCTTCGCGCTCACCCGGCGTTGCGGCCAGGCGGTCCTGGTGACCGGCACCCACGACGACACCGACCAGGTCACCAACCACCTGTTCCAGGGCGAACGCCATCGCCAGTGGGAATGGCCACGCCTGCCCGAGGTCTACCACGGCTCCGGCTGTTCGCTGGCCTCGGCAATCGCCAGCTTGCTGGCCCGCGGCCTGCCGCTGGAGGACGCCGTTGGCGACGCCCAGGCGTGGCTGCACCGCGCGCTCCAGCACGCCTGGCGGCCCGGCGGCGGCCAGTTCGTACCGGACCGGAGCCTCACGCCATGAACCTGCCCCTGCGCGGTCTCTACGCCATCACCGACCCGGAGCTGACGCCCGGCGACCGCGTGCTGAGCGCCGCCGAGGCGGCCCTGCGTGGCGGCGCCCGGGTCCTCCAGTACCGTGACAAACCCGCCGATGCCACCACCCGGCGCCACCGGGCCGCGCGGTTGGCGCTGCTGTGCAAGGACTACGGCGCCTGCTTTATCGTCAACGACGACGCCGCCCTGGCGGCGGAAGTGGAAGCGGACGGCGTGCACCTGGGCCAGAGCGACGGCGCGGTCAGCCGGGCGCGCATGCTGCTCGGCGACGACAAGCTGATCGGCGTGTCCTGCCATGGCCGTCTTGATCTGGCGCAACAAGCCGCCGACGAAGGCGCCAACTATCTGGCCCTGGGGCGCTTTTTCGAATCACGCACCAAGCCCGGCGCGCCGCCCGCGTCGCTGGACACCCTGCGCGAAGCACGGCGCCGCTTCACCCTGCCGCTGGTAGCGATCGGCGGAGTGAATCCGC
>DGNT01000028.1 GCA_002389055.1 Alcanivorax sp. UBA4485 | reverse complement strand
ACCCGCGGGTCGACGACAAAGTTCTTCCCGGTCATTTCCGCGACCTGGTTGATGAACGCCTGAATGTCCGCGTTGCGGATATTCACCGTCCAGTTCTTGCCATCGCCGGACTGCTCCACCTGAGCCTGCTGCTGGGCATGGGCGCCGAGAGCCAGGCTCAGCGTTAGCACTGCGATTATTGTTTTCAGGGCCGACTTCATAGGCTTCTCACGGTGGATAGTTCACGGTAAATTCCTGTTCGCCGCGCTGCACGACTATGGATGCGGCCTGGCTGTCCAGATAGGACTGCAATGCCGCCAGATCACTCTCTTCATCGCCAAGCGGGTAGCCGTTCACCGAGACCACCACGTCCCCCTGATTCAGCCCCACTTGTTCAATTAACTGTTTCGGCGCCTGTTCGCCGATTCTGTAGCCCTCGGTACCGCCCTCGCTCACTGGCTGCAGACCCAGTTGCCGGATCAAGGCGGTGCGTTGCTGGGCCAGATCGGTTTGCGGGCTGGGCGCCTGCGTTTGCGGCGCCGGCTCGGTGACCTGGGTCACCCCGCCGCCGGCCAGCCCCTTGATCTCGTTCAGGCGCAACGTTTCCAGGCGCCCCTGACGCCGCAGAATCACGCGGTCCGCGTAGATGTCTTCCAACTCAGCATTACCGGGAATCGCGTCACCAATATGAAACAGTTCCGCGTCCTTGCCCTTTTCCGCGATGATCGCGGACGACTTGTCCCGGTCCCGGGTCTGGAACAGCCCCAGCAGTTCAAGGCTCAGACGGGTGTCCGGCGCATCCACCGGCCGGTCGTCCGTGGCGCCGGGCTCCGCCTGATAGACACCGAAAAGATTCCAGCTTTGCACCTGGGACGCGGAAATGTCCGACCCACCTTGCCCGGAGCCGGCAACGGCAACCTGTTGAAGGTCTGATTCGGGTACGTTGTCCCGGGGGCCGTACCAAAGCATCCAGACGGTCCGGGCAATCACATAGGCGAGAAACACCACCAACAAAAGAGCCAGAATGGCACGTAGCCAACGCTCCCCTTTTTGTCGGTTTCCCCTCCGGGCCCACTGAATCATAAAGCCATCAATCCTGTTTATCGTTATACCGGCCCGCTGGCATCGAATCCCGAGTATAGAGAGCCGACCGTCCTTGGCCAATTTATACACGGTCTTTCCGACCGCTTGTTATGCAGAGGCGCTCAGCCCGGCCGCCCCAGGGTCAAAGGCCGGCGCATGCGGAAGACCACATCGGAAGGGTCCCCGCCCTGGCTGACGCCGAGCAATTGCGGCCAGGCCCGGCGGACCTGCACGCTCAATGTCTTGTCTTCCAAGCTCGCCAGAACCAGCTGCTGCTGGTCGGGACCGGTCACGGTAAGCCGCGGGCCGTTCTCGGCCATCGTCAGCAAGCCGTCCAGGGGCGGCACGCGGGCCGCGCCGTCGCGACCCCAGCTGACCGTGCCGCCGCTGTAATCAAGCGTCCCTTTTGCATCGACCACGCTCTGATCGGCGAGTTCCAATACCAGCAGGGAAAGTGACACGGTACCATCGGCATCGCCTTGCGGCACCTGCCGGCTGACCATGGCCACCGGCACTTGCGCGCGCCACTGCTCCAGACGCCAGTCTCCCCAGGCGGCGCCCAGCCAGCCGCGCGCCTGCAGGTCGCCGGTGGCCAGGGAAAGATTCACACCAGGGGTCAGGCCGTGCCAGTCCAGCCGCCAGCTCAGGCGGCCCTGCTGATCACGCCAGCGCGCACGGACGTCGCCACCCCACCAGGGGCCGCGTGCATCGGACAACACCAGGGGCGCGCCGCCGGGACGCAGCGCCGGCACTCTGTCGATCACCAATGCCGCCGGCATCAGCGCCACCAAAAAAACCACCAGGCTGGCGACAAACACCGCCCCCAAAGCGAACCAGCGCATCATAGCCCCACGTTAGAACGGAATATCGTCGTCGAAATCATCGGCCGGACCGCTGAAGCCGCCACCCTGCTGGCCACCGGCCGGCTTGGCGCGCTGATCGCCACCGCCCTGCTGGCCGCCGCCCTGCTGCCCGTAGTCGTAATCCTGGTTCTCATAGCCGGTGGGCTGGCCACCGCCCTGGTTCTGATAACCACCACCGTCGCCGCCACCGCCGCGGCCATCCAGCATCTGCATCTCGTTGGCGACGATTTCAGTGGTGTAGCGGTCCTGGCCGTCCTGGCCCTGCCACTTGCGGGTGCGGATGGAACCTTCCACATACACCTTGCTGCCTTTCTTCAGATACTCGCCGGCGATCTCGCCAAGCTTGTTGAAGAACACCACGCGGTGCCATTCGGTCCGCTCTTGCTGCTGACCGGTCTGACGGTCCTTCCAGCTTTCGCTGGTCGCCAAACGGATATTGGTGACCGCGCCGCCGCTGGGCATGAAACGGGTTTCCGGGTCGGCGCCCAGGTTACCGATCAAAATGACTTTATTGACGCCTCTCGCCATGGCTGTTCGCTCCCTCTCTCTGTAACGGCCTATAACGGCACGTCTCTAAAACGACTGATATATCAATGGGACAGCACCGGCCAGTGGCGGTGCTGTAAAAAGCAGATCGGTTATTGTGGCAGCTTTAGCCGCGCTTGAAACCCCCGACGGCGGCGCCCGCCCAAACCGTCAGGCCCGCGGTTCCTGAACCTCGGCGCTGAGCGCCGTGAGCGCGTCCTCATCCAACAACTTATTATCCACTTTCAGCAGCGCCAGGCGCTGCTCGGCGACCACCACGGCCTCCAGCACGCCGGGTACCGAACGCAGCCGCGACGCCGCGTGATCCCAGTCCTGGGCGCTCGCCAGGCGGATCACACGATTGTCGAGCTTGGGCAATTCCCCCATGCCGCGCAAGTAAAGCAGCCAGGCCAGGGCAATAACAGCGCTGCCCACGAACACCGCCTCGGCCCCGACCCACTGATACAAGGCCCCGCCCAACTGGCCGCCGATGAACACGCCCAGGAACTGGCTGGTGGAGTAGACCCCCATGGCGGTGCCGCGGGTGCCGGCGGGCGCGGCCCGACCCACCAGCGAGGGCAGCAGCGCTTCGAGAAGATTGAACGCCATGAAGTACACGAACAGCGCCAGCACGAAGTGCCAAAGGGTATCCCCGGCCAGCGCCAGCAGTATCTCGGCGACGATCAGCAGCCCCACGGCGACACGCTTGATCGGCATGGCGCCACGGCGTTCGGCGGCGATGATCAGCGGCACCATGGCCAGGAAACCGCCCACCAGCACCACCAGATAGAGCAGGCTGTGCTGTTCCAGGGCCAGCCCGAGGCGCTGCTTGAGCAGCTGCGGCAACACCACGAAGGACGCCGTCATGGTCATATGCAGCACCAGGATGCCGACGTCCAGGCGGCGCAGCACCGGGTCCCCGAGCACGGTCCGAAAACGCTGCGCGGCAGGCAGGGGCTCACTGCTGCGGACTCTGGGCGACGGTACCCAGACCGCCACCAGCATCGCCGCCAGCCCCAGCACCGAGGTGAACCAGAACAATCCGCTCAGCCCCAGCCAGCGGGCCAGCAAGGGGCCCAGAATAAGGGCAAGGATAAAGGAAGAGCCCACCGCCATGCCGATCAGCGCCATGGCCCGGGTGCGCCGCTGCTCGCTGACCACGTCGCCGATCAGCGCCATGATCACGCTGGCGATGGCCCCGGCGCCCTGCAGGGCGCGCCCAAGGATGACGCCGTGAATGCTGTCACTGAGCGCCGCCACCGCGCCACCGATAACGAACAGCAGCAGGCCGATCAACAAAAGAGGGCGGCGGCCGAAGCGATCCGACAGCATGCCAAAGGGAATTTGCAGCAGCGCCTGCATCAGCCCGTACGCGCCGATGGCGGTACCGATCAGCAAGGGGGTGGCCCCGTCCAGCTCGGCGCCGTACACGGCGAACACCGGCAGGAGCATGAACAGGCCGAACATGCGCAGGGCGAAAATCGCTGCCAGGGAGCCGGTGGTGGTCAATTCAGTACGCCGCAGCGCGGCCCGGGAAGCGTCCGTCATGGTCCAACATCGGTGATACACAAAGGGACGGCGAGTGTACCAGATTCAATCTCCCGCCGGGTGATGGCGGCCAAGTCGTCGCTGGAAGCCGGGTCTAAGCCGTTCCGCCCAGTGGCCCTCGGGCAGACGTTCCCTGGGACCACCGTATAATGGTAAATTGAACCCCCGCCAAAGCGATGATAAATTAGCCTCTTGAATCAGTTTTTTTTCGTATCCCTTCACGGGACACAACCTCCCGGCACACGGGACGCATCATGGACGAATTAATGAACACTCAAGAATCGCAAAAGGTGTATGTGGTCGGCGGCCAGCATCTTCAGAATGCGCTGCTCACGGAGTTTCTCGACAAGGCGTCGATTACCGCCAGCGCGGTGAAGTCGGTGGAACAGGTCGACGAAGACGAGCTGCGCGCCGTGGAGCAGAACCTGTTTCTGGTGGATTTCCATTCCGTGGATGTGAATGACGTCATCACCCGCCTGCTGGAAACGGACAAGCGTCTCGATAGCGAGATTCTTATCGGCGTGTTCAATGTGGACGACGATGATGACCTGTCACGCCTGGCGGGCCTGCCGATGGTCAACGGCGGCTTCCAGCACGACTGCCCCCAGGGGCTGCTGACCAAGGGCATCAAGTCGATGTTCGAGGGCGAGTTGTGGTTCCCGCGCAAGGTCCTGCAGCAGTACCTGGTGAAAAGCCGGGCCTTCAACAAGACCTTCGGTCGTAACGAGGTGAATCTCACCGACCGCGAAATCGAGGTGCTCAAGGTGATGGCCACCGGCGCCAAGAACTCGGAAATCGCCACGGTGCTCAACCTCAGCCCGCACACCATCAAGACGCACATCTACAATATCTTCAAGAAGATCAACGCCTCCAACCGCCTGCAGGCGGTGAACTGGGCGCAGGAAAACCTCTAACACCCCGCATGCCGGGCGCCGGGCCTCTCCGCGCGTAAATCGCGGAGCCTCCGGCGCCCGGACTCCGGCATGACGACACCATCGTTCTTTCCCCCGTCACGCTCTTTCCCCTATACTGCACTGTTCATTCTGACAGTAGCCAAGGGCACGCCATCTCATGGATACCATTCTGGTTCGGGGCGCTCGCACCCATAACCTGAAAAACGTGGACCTCGACATTCCCCGTGACAAGCTGGTCGTCATCACCGGACTTTCCGGCTCCGGGAAGTCGTCGCTGGCGTTCGACACGCTGTACGCGGAGGGCCAGCGCCGTTACGTGGAATCGCTGTCCACCTATGCCCGGCAATTCCTGTCGATGATGGAAAAGCCCGATGTGGACCACATCGAGGGGCTGAGCCCGGCGATCTCCATCGAGCAGAAATCCACCAGCCATAACCCACGCTCCACGGTGGGCACCATCACCGAAATCTACGATTACCTGCGGCTGCTGTTCGCCCGGGTGGGTGAGCCGCGCTGCCCGGAGCACGAAGCACCGCTGGCGGCGCAGACCGTCAGCCAGATGGTGGACCAGGTGCTGGCCATGGAGGAAGGCAGCAAGCTGATGCTGCTGGCGCCGGTGATTCGCGAGAAGAAAGGCGAGCACCTGCATCTGTTCGACGAGCTGCGTGCCCAGGGCTTCATCCGCGTGCGGGTGGACGGCCGCATCTACGATATGGACGACACCCCGGAGCTGGACAAGAACAAGAAGCACACCATCGAAGTGGTGGTGGACCGCTTCAAGGTGCGCTCGGACCTGCAGAACCGGCTGGCGGAATCCTTCGAGACCGCGCTCAACCTGGCCGACAACATCGCCATCATCGCCTCCATGGACGGCACACCGCTGGACGGCGACAGCGAGGAGATCACCTTCTCGGCCAAATTCGCCTGCCCGCATTGCGGCTACTCGATCCCGGAGCTGGAGCCGCGCCTGTTCTCGTTCAACAACCCGGCGGGGGCCTGCCCCAGTTGCGACGGCCTGGGCGTGAAGCAGTTTTTCGATGAGGACAAGGTGATCACCAGCGAGGAACTGTCCCTGGCGGAAGGGGCGATCCGCGGCTGGGACCGCCGCAACGTCTACTATTTCCAGATGCTCACCGCCCTGGCGCAAAGCCTGGATTTCGACATGGACCTGGCGTTCAAGGATCTGGACAAAGCGGTGCGCCGCAAGATCCTCTACGGCACCGGCAAGGAGAGCGTGGAGTTCCGCTACCTGAACGACCGGGGCGACATCATCAAGCGCAACCATCCCTTCGAGGGCATCGTGCCCAATATGGAGCGGCGCTACCGGGAAACCGAGTCCGAGGCGGTGCGCGAGGATCTGGCCGGCTACTTGTCCACCTCCACTTGCCCGAGCTGCAACGGGTCCCGCCTGCGCGAGGCCGCCCGTAACGTCTTTATCGACAACACCACCCTGCCGGAGCTGGTCCGCCTGGCGGTGGGCAAGTCGTTCGACTATTTCGACAACCTGAAACTGCCCGGCAACCGTGGCGAAATCGCCGAGAAAATTCTCAAGGAAATCCGCGACCGGCTGCAGTTCCTGGTCAACGTGGGCCTGGACTATCTGAACCTGGAACGCAGCGCCGAGACGCTGTCCGGCGGCGAAGCTCAGCGCATTCGTCTGGCCAGCCAGATCGGCGCCGGCCTGGTGGGGGTGATGTACGTGTTGGACGAGCCCTCCATCGGGCTACACCAGCGCGACAACGAGCGCCTGCTTTCCACCCTTACCCGCCTGCGTGATCTGGGCAACACGGTACTGGTGGTGGAGCACGACGAGGACGCCATTCGCACCGCCGACCACGTCATCGATATCGGCCCGGGCGCCGGCGTGCACGGCGGCCGGGTGGTCGCCCAGGGCACCGCGAAGCAGGTGGCGGCCAACAAGGACTCCCTCACCGGCGACTACCTGTCCGGGCGCCGGCGCATTGCCGTGCCCGACAAACGGGTACCGACCGGGGACGACTGGCTGACCCTGACCGGCGCCACCGGCAACAACTTGAAAGGCACGGAGCTGAAACTGCCGCTGGGCCTGTTCACCTGCGTCACCGGGGTCTCCGGGTCGGGCAAATCAACCCTGATCAACCACACGCTCTACCCGCTGGCGGCCACCAAACTGAACAAGGCGACCACCCTGAAAGCCTCGCCCCACGAGCGCCTGGAAGGCCTGGAGCACCTGGATAAAGTGGTGGATATCGACCAGAGCCCGATCGGTCGCACGCCGCGCTCCAACCCGGCCACCTACACCGGCATTTTCACGCCGGTGCGCGAGTTGTTCGCGGGCACCCAGGAAGCCCGGGCGCGGGGCTACAAGCCCGGCCGCTTCAGCTTCAACGTCAAGGGCGGACGCTGCGAAGCCTGCCAGGGCGACGGCGTGATCAAGGTGGAAATGCACTTCCTGCCGGACATCTATGTGCCCTGCGAGGTGTGCGACGGGCGCCGCTACAACCGGGAGACCCTGGAGGTCACCTACAAGGGCAAGAACATCTACGAAGTGCTGGAAATGACCATCGAGGAAGCCCGCGAGTTCTTCGATGCGGTGCCGGCCCTGCAGCGTCGCCTGCAGACCCTGCTGGACGTGGGCCTGAGCTATGTGAAGCTGGGCCAGGCCGCCACCACCCTGTCAGGCGGCGAGGCGCAACGGGTGAAACTGGCCCGCGAGCTGTCCCGCCGCGACACCGGCCGCACCCTCTACATCCTCGACGAGCCCACCACGGGCCTGCATTTCCAGGACATTCAGATGCTGCTGGACGTGCTCAACCGGCTGCGTGACCACGGCAATACCATCGTCGTGATCGAGCACAACCTGGACGTGATTAAAACCGCGGACTGGATCGTTGATCTGGGCCCCGAGGGCGGCGATGGCGGCGGCCGGGTCATCGCCCAGGGCACGCCCGAGAAAGTGGCCAAGGCCAAGGGCAGCCACACCGGCCACTTCCTCAAATCAATGCTGAAAGCGTCGACCTGAGGCGACGCCTCACATCGGCCCACCGTGGCCGGGCCGGCAACGGGCGGCCAGCCAGCGGGCCAGTTGCCGGCGCTGGTCCGGGGTCACGCGCGTACCGGGCAGCACCGCGGTGGGCCGGGGCCGGCGGTCAAACCAGAAACGGCCGCTGATCTCGGCCACCGCCGGGCTGCTGGCCAGCCACACCATGGTGTCCGCGCCCTGGCGCGGCGAGCGGAGCCAGGGCCCGACCCGTTTGTGGAACGCCGGCAATGAAGCGGCGACGCCGGGGGTGTCCGCCCAGCCCGGGTGCATGCTGTTAAAGCGAATTCCCGGGTGCTGTTCCGCCCAGTGCTCGGTCTGGGCCACCAACGCCCGTTTGGCGCGGGCATAGGCTTTGGCGCCGTCGAAGTGCTCGTTCTCGAATTCCATGTCGTCCAGGTGCAGTGCTTGCAGGTACAGCCCGCCACTGGCCACATTGACGACACGCCCCTGGCCCCGCTCCAGCGCGGGCAAAAGCTTTTCAGTGAGCAGGTAAGGCGCCAGCAAATTGACCGCCAGGGTACGTTCGGTGCCCTCGGTGGTCAGATCACGCTCGTTGAACAGGGCGCCGGCGTTATTGATCAGACCGTGCACCTCCGGCGTTAGCGCCTGGATACGACCGGCCGCCAGACGCACGTCCTCGAGCCGGGACAGATCGGCCTCCACCGTGTGCAAAGCGTCCACGCCGCAGCCACTGAAGGCGCGCACCGCGTTCTGCGCCTGTTGCAGACGCTCCGGGTCGCGGCCGACCAGAATCAGGGTGGCGCCGAGGCGGCTGAGTTCCTTGGCAGCGGCCAGCCCCAGGCCCCCGGTGGCACCGGTGACCACGACGATACGGCCGTCCATGAAATCACTGAGCCCACGGTCCGGCATGGACTGGTAACCAAGCCGGGAAAACTCCAACGCGGCGGGCAGCAGCGCGCGATAGCGCAGCCATTGCCAGACACCGGGTTCTTCAATCCGGGAAGGCTCCAGGGCCCGACGCAGGTCCTCCATGGCGCGGTGCCCCATGGCGGTGAGCCAGGGCTTAATGATCGCCTGCAGACGCTCTGCCAGGCCGCCCACATCCAGGTCCAGGGTGTAGAGAATCTCGGTGAAGGTATCGTCGTCGCCGGGCAGGAACTCGATATGCTCCCGGGCACTGGCATCGGGGCCCTGGCCGCGCAGGCTCAGGCTGCGCCCCGGGTCGGTGTCGACCAGCTCATAGCCGAAAGCGCGCTGGCGTCCGGCGAAGCGGTAGTCCACCTCGAAGCGGCTTTCCCGGTTGACCGGGCCCGGGGTGCTTTTTCGGGCATTCTCGACAGCCGGATTCCACTGCTCCGACGAGGCCATATCCAGCATGTAGCGGTAGCAATCCGCCGTGGGCCGGCGCACCTGAACACGCTCTTGCAAGCGAATCATAGCTCTCACACCCTCGGTGAATAAAACACGTTGATTATCCCGCCGCCGGCCGCTTCAGACCGTGAACGCCGGCGGTGCTATGGCACGGAACCTGCTTGGTTCTCATGGCCATTGTGACGGAGTCCAGATCATGAGCGAAGGAATCAACACGCATTGGTTGATGCACTATCGCGTGGTCGCGCTGGTTAACCAGTGCCGCCGCCTGATCCGTGATGAGTTCGGCACGCGCCTGTCGCTGACCGACCCGCAGCTTCGCCAGGAACTGGGCCGCTTCGCGGCGCGCAGCCAATCCAGGGAACTGGCACGGCTGATGGACGACATCGCCCGTGAAGCGGGAGCTCCGGAAGAGCCTCCTGAATCGGAAAAGACCGCGCCCAAACGGATGTACCGGGGGCAGCCTCTTCCAGAAGAGCCGACCAACGAAGCGGCGCCGGCCCGCTCGGCGTCCACAAAGGCGGTCATTTACCGGGGTCGTCAGGTGCGGGGCTGAATTACTTAACGCCCACGTAAATGGTCACCTGATCGCCGCCCTCGAAGACTTCATAGTCGGTGAGGAAGGCACGCTCCGGCGCGTCGTCGCTCTCGAAGTAATGCCATACCTGCCCCCAGGTCTCCATGACCGTTTCGGGCATCCTGCCGCGTCCCTGAAATACCAGGTAATCTCCGGCTTCCAGCGTCACGGTGGCGTACTCCTCCGGCACTTTCTCCTCGTCGGTCACTTCGACACCGGCGAGAACACTGTAATCGCCGGCGACGCCATCATCGAACTCGGTATAGACGCCGTAAACCGGGGAGCCGGCGGCCTTGTCCGGTATTGAATGCGCCAGGCCCTCGTCGTTGAATTTCTCCCAAAGACGGCTGAGCCGGGAATCCTCGGCGTGCATTTCGAGGTCGTTATTGGTACGCACCTGAATGCCGGCCACGGTCTTGCCGTGCCGGCGTTGACGCTCCGGGGTACTTCTTTCGGGGGTCGCCACTAGCTGTTTCCTCCTTGAGCGGGTGGTATCACAACGATTCCAGGATCGACGCCATGTCGTCCGCGTGCTCTTCTTCCTGAGCCAGTATCTCTTCCATGATGCGGCGGGTGGTCGGATCCTTATCACCCAGGTAGGTGGCGATCTCCCGATAGCTGTCGATGGCGATGCGCTCGGCGATCAGATCCTCCTTAACCATCTCCTTAAGGGTCTCGCCCTCCACGTACTCGGCGTGGGAGCGGCTCTGCAGGCCTTCGGGGGAAAAATTGGGGGCGCCGCCGAGCTGCACAATGCGTTCCGCGAGCCAGTCCGCGTGCTGCTGCTCTTGCTGGGCATGCTCGAGAAATTCATCCGCGGCGATGCTGGCGTTGAGCCCGTCAGCCATGTAGTAATGCCGCTTGTAGCGCAGCGTGCAGACAATTTCCGTGGCCAGCGCTTCGTTGAGCAGCTTAAGTACTGTCTCTCGATCGGCGCTGTAGCCGGCCGTCACCGCGCCCTGCTCAATATGCTGGCGGGCGCGTTCGCGCAAGGTCTTCACATCGGTCAGAAAAGGCTGGCTGTTACTCATGGATTCTCCCTGTGTTGCTTGCCTTAACACTACACAGTGATGCGGTCGCTGGCAGCCCGGCACAAGCCGCACAATCGCAAAATCCGGTAAAGTCGGCGCACCAGATAGGGGCAGCCCACCCGGGCCGCCTCAAGCCTTCGTCCGGTTTCTTTCAGACATAAAAAAACCGGGCCAAAGCCCGGTTTTTTGTGTCGTCCCGAAGGGTCGACTTATTCCGCGTCGGCGATTTCGCCTTCCGGACGATCCACCAGTTCCACATAAGCCATCGGGGCGTTATCGCCGGCCCGGAAACCCATCTTAAGGATTCGCAGGTAGCCACCCGGACGCGCCTTGTAGCGCGGACCCAGTTCGTTGAACAGTTTACCGACCATTTCCTTGGACCGGGTGCGGTCAAACGCCAGACGGCGGTTGGCCACCGAGTCTTCCTTGGCCAGAGTGATCAGGGGCTCGGCCACCCGACGCAACTCCTTGGCTTTCGGCAAGGTGGTCTTGATCGCTTCATGTTCGAACA
>DGNT01000176.1 GCA_002389055.1 Alcanivorax sp. UBA4485 | reverse complement strand
GCGGGCTTTCTGGAGAGAAAAGCCTCTGGGATCCTGCGGGGCAACCTTTGCCGGCCCGGACGCTCAGTAGAGGTAGGTGAACATCTTGCGGCGGTACTCGCTGGCCAGCGGGTCGCCCTTGGGCAGGCACTCGAACACTTCCAGCAGCGCCGAGCGGGCGACGCCGTCCTGGTAGTCGTGGTGGTCGCGCAGCAACCGCAGCAGCGCATCCAGACCGGGCTGGAACTGGCCGGCGGCGGCGGCGCGCAGGCCGTAGGCGTGCAGATCCTCCGGCTTGCCGTCGCGCTCGATGCGCGCCTGCAATTCCTTCAGGCCGACGCCGTCGTCGTCGAGCTTCTCCAGCAGCGCGAAGCGGGCCCGGAACGGGCGCAGCGCTTCCACGTCCTCGGTGACTTCCGCCAGCACCGACTGAGCGTCGTCGGTGCGGCCTTCGCCAAGCAGGTACTCCACCAGCAAGGCCCGGAAGGCGTGCTTGTCGGGCTGTTCGGAGAGCATTTGCCGCAGGGCCTGCTCGGCCTGGGCGCCCTGCCCGGCGTCAATCGCCATGCGGATCTGCTCCAGAAAGCCCTCTTCCTGCTCCTGCTGGGCGGCGTCCGGGTCGACCACCGGGGTCAGCCACTGGCGTACGGCGCTCTCGGTTTGCGCGCCTTCCAGTTCGCTGACAAGCTGGCCCTGGTAGACCATTTTCAACGACGGCAGGTCACGCACCCCGAACTGGCTGGTCAGGTTGGCCTGCTCGTCGGCGTTGACCTTGGCGAGCACGAACTTGCCCTGATACTCCTGGGCCAGCGTCTCCAGCAACACAGTCATTTGCTGGCTGGGCTGGCTCCAGGACGCCCAGAAACCAAACAGCACGGGCACCTGACGTGAATGCTCCAGCAATTGCTGAACGTTTTGTTCCGTGACGTCGATAGTGGCGGCGGCGTTGTCCTGCACGGTAGCTCCTTGAGGCGGCTTGCTTGGCGAGTGTGGATTGCGCTGCATTGTACTCAAATGGGGCTATGGATGCAGGATGCAAGCGAGCGGATTAAATACTGTTAAATCAAGACGAAAGCGGCATCATGGGCGTTATTATCCCTACAGAGGTGAGAAACAGGCGTTCACGTGCCGTACATGCCCGCTCGGTACCCTGATGTTTGATTTCGTTACGATATCCACGCCCGCCCGGAGGCGCGTTTCCGGTTCGTACTTGTGATCCACAAGTGAAGTCCTGGCAAAGGAGATGACCATGCTGAGCCTTTTGGCCCTGGTAATTCTGGTCGCGACATTGACGACCATTTTCTACATGCAGTTATCCCTGACCGTCGGCAGCGTCACATTCGCCGTGGTCTGGTTGCTGTGCGGTCTGTTGGCGCCCTGGTTGTACAACCCGATTCTTCTGATTCTGCTGGCCGCGGCGCTGGTGGTACTCAATCACCCCGGCCTGCGCCGCAAGCTGATCAGCAAGCCGGTCTATCAGGCGCTCGGCAAGATGATGCCGCCGATCGGCGACACCGAGCGCGAGGCCATCGAGGCCGGCGCCACCTGGTTCGAGGCGGAGCTGTTCAGCGGCAAGCCGGACTGGGACGACTTTTCCAAGGTCAATTTCACCCAGCTCACCGAGGACGAGCAGTCGTTCCTGGATAATGAGGTTCAGGAACTGTGCGAAATGCTCGACGAGTGGAAGATTTACCACGAGCACAAGGACCTGCCCGAGGAAGTCTGGGACTACCTCAAGACCAAGGGCTTCTTCAGCCTGATCATTCCCAAGGAATACGGTGGCCGGGACTTCAGCGCCTACGCGCAAAGTCGCACCATGAGCAAGATCGCCACCCGCTCACTGACCACCGCGGTGACCGCCATGGTGCCCAACTCTCTGGGCCCCGGCGAACTGCTCGCCAAGTACGGTACCGAGGAACAGAAACAGCGCTGGTTGCCGGGCCTGTCCTCCGGTGAGGAAATCCCCTGCTTCGGCCTGACCGGCCCGGAAGCCGGCTCCGACGCCGGCGCGATTCCCGATAAAGGCGTGATCTGCAAGCAGACCGTGGACGGCGAGGAAGTGCTGGGCATGCGCCTGAACTTCGCCAAGCGCTGGATCACCCTGGCACCCATCGCCACCGTGGTGGGCCTGGCCTTTAAACTCTACGACCCGGACCACCTGCTCGGTGACGAGGACGAGCTGGGCATTACCTGTGCCCTGCTGCCGGCCGACACCGAAGGCGTGGAAATCGGCCGCCGCCACAATCCGGGCGGTTCGCCGTTCATGAACGGTCCGATCAACGGCAAGGACGTGTTCGTACCGCTGGACGCCATCATCGGCGGCCCGGAAATGGCCGGCAAAGGCTGGCGCATGCTGATCGAATGCCTGGGCGCGGGCCGCGGCGTTTCCCTGCCGGCCCTGGCCACCGCCAGCGGCGAGATGGGCTACCGCATGACCGGCGCCTTCTCGCGCATCCGCCGCCAGTTCGGCACCGCCGTGGGCCACTTCGAGGGCGTGCAGGAAGCGTCCGCGGAAGTGGCGGGCCTGGCCTACACCCTGGAAGCGTACCGCCACCTGGTTACCCGTGGCCTGGAGGAAGGCACCATCTCCGTGGTCACGGCGATGGCCAAGTACCATTCCACGGAAATGATGCGGATTCTGATCAACAACGGCATGGACATCGCCAGTGGCCGGGCCGTGCAAATGGGCCCGCGTAACTTCATGGCCCTGGCGTATCAGTCCATTCCGGTGGCGATCACCGTGGAAGGCGCCAACATCCTGACCCGCTCGCTGATGATCTTCGGTCAGGGCGCGATGCGCTGCCACCCGTACCTGTACGACGAGCTGCAGGCGATCCAGGACGAAGACCAGGAGCGCGGCCTGAACACCTTCGAAGGCCTGTTCTTCAAGCACGCCGGCCACACCCTGGGCAACATGAGCCGGGGGCTGGTGCACGGCCTCAGCGGCGCCGCCCTGGCGGAAATCCCGGCCAACGCGGACAGCTTCAGCGCCCCCTGGTACCGCCTGATCACCCGCTACAGCGCGGTGCTTGCGAGCCTGTCCGACGTGGCCTTTGCCCTGCTGGGCGGCGACCTCAAGCGTCGCGAGATGGTGTCCGCGCGCCTCGGCGACGTGCACAGCCAGCTGCTGATCGCCTGCGCGGTGTTGAAGTTCCACGCTACCCTGCCCCGCGACGAGGCCAACGATGCGCACGCCCGCTACGCGCTGCAGCATGCGTTCAGCCAGATCCATGACGCGGTGGAAGACTTCGCCCGCAACTTCGGCTACCTGGGCGTGGCGCGCATTCTCAAAGGCCTGTTCTTCCCGCTGGGCCGGCCCGCCGGCGCGCACAAACCCAGCGACGAGCTGATCCGCACCCTGGGCGAGCAGATCATGAGCCCCAGCAGCGTGCGCGACGCCCTGGCCGCCAACGCCTACATCAGCGTGGACCCGCAAGACAGCGTCGGCCGGGTGGAAGTCACCTACAACAAGCTGCTGGAAGTGGAGCACGATTACGAGGCGTTCCTGAAAGCGGACGGCAAGGGCAAACTGGAAGGCGACACCATCCAGGCCAAGCTGGAAGACGCCGCCGCCAAAGGCATCATCCCCAACGACCAGGTACAGGCGATTCTCGACTACGACGAGATGCGTTACGACTGCCTGCTTACCGACGCCTTCGACATGGAATTGAAGGACGTCGACATGAACACCCAGCGGCCGACCTGATCGCGGCCCTGGCAAGCGTCACAAGAGCCGCCCTTCGGGGCGGCTTTTTTTTGTTCAATCGATCCCAGTCCAGCGAAATTTAACAATGGCGGGCCTCCGCGCCGCTTTCACCGGGTAGCGCTTTCGACTAGGCTTTCTGCGTCTCGCCTTCGGCGCCAACCCATATTCATAAAGATCCCCCGTAATGACAGTGGCATTCGAGGAAAAGGCGGTTCTGGAGTTCAAGGGCCGCATGCTGATGATGACGGTCCTGCTGCTCAAGGACCTGGACCCCAACACCCTGCACCGCCAGGTCAGCCAGAAGCTCGACGACGCCGCCCAGTGGCTGCGCGACGCGCCCGTGGTGGTGGATCTGGCCCACCCCGAGGACACCGACCAGGTGGCCCTGATGGCCGCCGTGGACACCCTGCGCGGCCTGGGCGTGAATCTGGTGGCGCTGGCCCGCAACGAGCACCTGGACAGCGACACCGCTGCCATGCTCGGGCTGGGCAGCATCAGCCTGGCCGGCGGCCGGGACGTGCCGCGCAGCGCCGAGCCGGCGCCGGCCGCTGAGGCCGAGCAACCGGCCGACGCGGGCCATACCCTGGTGATCGACCAGCCGGTGCGCTCCGGCCAGCAAATCTACAGCCGCGGCGATTTGATCGTGCTGGCGCCGGTGAGCACCGGCGCGGAGCTGCTCGCCGAAGGGCATATCCACGTTTACAACACCCTGCGCGGGCGGGCCCTGGCCGGCGTACGCGGCGATCAGAGCGCGCGCATCTTCTGTCAGAAGCTGGACGCGGAGCTGGTCTCCATCGCCGGGATTTACCGGGTCGCCGAGGACCTGCCCGACCAACACCGCAAACAGGCGGTGCACATCACTCTGGACGGCGACGCCATGCGCTTCGCGGACCTCAAATAAGCCATATCCGACAGCAAAACCTAGGAGACGAGATCGTGACAAAAATCGTGGTCGTAACATCCGGCAAGGGCGGCGTGGGTAAAACCACCACCAGCGCCGCGCTGGCAACGGGCCTCGCCCAGCGCGGCCATAAAACCACGGTCATCGATTTTGACGTGGGCCTGCGCAACCTGGACCTGATCATGGGCTGTGAGCGGCGCGTGGTCTACGATCTGGTCAACGTGATCAACGGCGACGCCAACCTCAAGCAGGGCCTGATCAAGGACAAGCGCGTCGAGGACCTGTTCATCCTGCCCGCCTCCCAGACCCGGGATAAAGACGCCCTGACCCTGGAAGGCGTGGAAAAAGTCCTCGAAGGGCTCAAGGACATGGGCATGGAATACATCATCTGCGACAGTCCGGCGGGCATTGAGAAAGGCGCCCTGACCGCCGCCTATTTCGCCGACGAAGCGGTGGTGGTGACCAACCCGGAAGTGTCCAGCGTGCGCGATTCCGACCGCATTCTCGGGATTCTTTCCAGCAAGACCCGCAAGGCCGAATTGGGCGAAGGCGACATCCCCGCCAGCCTGCTGCTGACCCGCTATTCCCCGGAACGGGTGGAGCGCGGTGAAATGCTGTCCGTGGAAGACGTGAAGGACATCCTGGCGATCGACCTGCTGGGCGTGATTCCGGAATCCCAGGCGGTGCTCAACGCCAGCAACAGCGGCGCGCCGGTGATTCTCGATAGCGAATCCGACGCTGGCAAGGCCTATGAGGACGCGGTGGCCCGCTTCCTCGGCGAGCAGCGCCCGCACCGCTTCCTCACCGCCAACAAGAAAGGACTCTTCGGCCGTCTGTTCGGAGCGCAATGATGAGCATTTTCAGCTACCTGCTTCCCAAGAAAGAGAAATCCGCCTCGGTGGCCAAGGAGCGCCTGCAGATCATCGTTGCCCGCGAGCGGGCCACCCGTGGCGGCCCGGATTACCTGCCGCAGTTGCAGGAAGAACTGCTGATGGTGGTGCGCAAGTACGTGGAAGTGGACCAGGACGCCATCAATATCCAGGTGGACCGGGAATCCGGCTGCGAGATTCTGGAACTGAACATCACGCTGCCCGACGAATAGGCCGGGCTTCGCTTGACTACTGTTCGCATGTACAGTAACTTCAGTGGTCCGGCGAGCCCTCCTCAGGTTTTCTTTTCTGCGACCCCTCGGAAGGCCTGATCGATCTCCAGGCTCCAAGGATGGAGCCGGGCTCCCGGACCTTATTCCCGCTTTCCCCTCGCAGGCCAGGCTGTCAGCCCATGTGCCAGCCGTGGCTGACCACGATCGACTGGCCGGTTAACGCCGCCGAGGGGAACGCCGCCAGCGTCACCGCCAGCTCACTGATGTCCTCCACGGTGGTGAACTCACCGTCCACGGTGTTCCTGAGCATCACATTGCGGATCACATCCTCTTCCGAGATGCCCAGTTCGCGGGCCTGCTCCGGAATCTGCTTGTCCACCAGCGGCGTGCGCACGAACCCCGGACAGATAATGTTGCTGCGCACCCCGTGCCCGGCGCCCTCCTTGGCCACCGCCCGGCACAGCCCCAGCAGGCCGTGCTTGGCGGCCACGTAGGGCGCTTTCAGCGGCGAGGCCTCCATGGAATGCACCGAGCCCATGTACAGCAGCGTGCCGCCGTGGCCCGCGTACATATGCCGCAGCGCCGCCCGGGTCAGCAGGAAAGCGCCATCCAGATGCACGCTCATCACCTTGCGCCAGTCATTCAGCGCCAGCTTGTCGAGAGACTCGATGTGCTGGATACCGGCGTTGGCGAAGGCGATGTCCAGGCGGCCCCAGGTGTCCACCACCTGCTGCACACCGGCGTCCACCGCCTGCTCGTCGGTGACGTCCATGGCCAGGGCCAGGGCCTCACCGCCGGCGTCACGGATCGCCGCCGCCGCCTCTTCCGCGGTGGCACTGTCCAGATCGGCCACCGCCACCCGGGCGCCTTCGCGGGCGTACCGCTCGGCGATCGCCCGGCCGATGCCGCGACCGGCCCCGGTGATCACCGCGACGCGTTGTTCAAGACGCATGACTACTGCTCCTGTTTCAGGGACGCCGCCGGCGTCTTATCCGCTTTCCGTTCCCGCCGCCGTTCCGCCCAAAGGCGTAACTGGCCGACAATGCCGGACGGGAAGAAATACACGCTCAATACGAACAACAGACCGAACCACAGCAGCCAGCGGTCCGGCCCCACCAGTTCCGCGAACACACTGCCCGGCTCCGCGTTACTGACCAACAGCCCGAGCAGATCCTGCAGGTAATTCTGCGCCAGCAGGAACACGGCGGTGCCGACCACCGCGCCGTACAGCGTGCCCATGCCACCGATCACACACATCAACAGAATGAACACCATCAGCTCGAAGTTAAGCGTGTTCTCCGGATTCACGTAGCGGTTGATCAGCGCGAACAGCACGCCCGCCAGGGTCGCCAGCACCGCTGACACAATCACCGCCGCGGTGCGGTAGAACACGGTCCGGTAACCCAGTGCCTGGGCGCGGAACTCGTTCTCGCGGATCGCCTGCAGCACACGGCCGAACGGCGAGTTGACCATGCGCAGCAGAAACAGAAACACGCCGACGGAAATCAGGAAGGTGATGTAGTACATCAGGTGGCGGCCATTCACCCGCACCTCGAAAACGGCGTCGTTGAACGCCTGCCCGATGCTGCCCTGGGTAAACACCCCGGCGATGAAATCGATCACGCTGAAACCGGGCACCTTGGAATCGAACGGCCGGAACGCCGGCCCCAGCTCACGGGGGCTGCGCACCGCCAGGCCGTCTTCGCCGCCGGTGATGTTATAGAGCTGGGTGACCAGGCTGAGGAAGGCGAACGCCACCGCCAGGGTGACCAGTGCGAAGAAGATCGCTTTCACACGCAACGACAGCAGGCCGAGCAACAGCGACAGCAGAACGCTCATCACCAGTGCGCCACCGATGCCGATGAACACGGCGCCGAAGCCGGAACCGAAGGCATCGGTGGACATCGCCACGCCATAGGCGCCGATGCCGAAAAACATGGTGTGCGCGAACGACACAATGTGCGTGTAACCGAGCATCAGGTCGTAGGACGCCACCACGATAATGAACACGCAGATCATGCCGAGCATGGAAAAGGCGCGCACACCGGGGAACAGAAAAGGCCCCAGGGCCAGACAAACACCGATCAGCACCAGCAGAGCGGAGAGCGCCCGGCTACGGGGGTAATCGCCGGAAAGAATACGATTGAACATGGCGCGTCTCCTAGACTTTGATGACCGGAATCAGGCCCTGCGGACGCCACATCAGCACGCCCACCATCAACCCCACCGTGGCCACCGCGGCCAGCCGGGGCTCCAGGTAACCCACATACAGATTGATCAGGCCCACCAGCACGGCACCGTAGAAACAGCCCTTAATGGAACCCAGACCGCCGAGGATGATCACCACGATCACCGAGATCATCAGCTCATCGCCCATGTGCGCGGTGATGATCTCCCGGTACATGGCCCACATGGCGCCGCCGAGACCGGCCAGCGCCGAACCGGCCACGAACACGCCCAGGAACAACAGACGGATGCGGTAGCCCTGCACTTCCACCATCTCGCGGCTTTCCACCCCGGCGCGGATCAAAATGCCGACCCGGGTGCGCTCGATGATCCAGGTCATCAGCCCGTAAATGGCCAGGCCCAGCACCACCGCGATCAGGCGGTATTTCTCCAGCGCCACACCGCCGATCACCGGCAGCGCCTCGGGCAGCAGAAAGGCCCCGGTCAGCGCCTCCGGGCGCGGTACCGGAATTTCATTCGGCCCCCACACCACATGGATCAGCTCCATGATGATGATGGAGCCGCCCACGGTGACCAGAATCTGTTTGAGGTGGTCGCCGTACACCGGTTTGATCACCAGCCGCTCGAACACCAGACCCAGCAGCCCCGCGACCACCAGGGCGAACCCCAGCGCCGGCAGAATCGCCGCCAGGTTGATCAGCAGCGACGGCTCGCTGGCCTGGCTGCTCAGCCACACCAGCACGCTGGCGCCGGCGAAGGCGCCTAAAGAAATAAAGGCCCCGTGAGCCAGGTTGAGGACATTCATCAACCCAAAGGTGAGCGTCATGCCCGAGGCCATCAAAAACACCATGGCACCCATCGCCAGGCCGCTGATAGTCAGCAGTACCCAGGTGCGCGGGTCCATCATCAACAGCGCCACCGCCATCATCAGCAGCAGCAGGAAAATATGCGGCTTGTTTTCCCGAAACGCCGCGAAGCGTGCCAGGACGCCTTGCGGCCGCTCTGATTGACCAATCATCTCGTCGTGCGCCGACATGGTCTTACTCCTATTCTTATTGGTGCTCGCCGAGCCCCAGCCCCAGCAGCTCGTGCTGAAGATCATCGTTATCGGCGAGTTCGGTCATCTGGCCGGACCAGACCACCCCGCCATCGTTCATCACCGCCGCCGACTGACCCAGGCGGCGGGAAAAATTAAAGTTCTGCTCCACCAGCAGCACCGTGACCTGTTGCTGCTTGAGCTGCTCGAAGGCGCCTGCCAGGTCGTTGATGATCGCCGGCGCCAGCCCCTTGGTGGGCTCATCCACCAACAGCAACTCACGGGGTTCGATGATCGCGCGGGCGATGGCCAGCATCTGCTTCTGGCCGCCGGAAAGATTGCCCGCGGCCCGGTTCCAGAATTTTTTCAGCGGTGGAAACAGATCAAACACCCAGTCCAGCCGGGCCGGGTCCATGGGGCCGTCCACCGCCGCCAGCACCATGTTCTCGCGCACCGTGAGCAGGCTGAAAATGCCCATGTTTTCCGGCACGAAGGCGATGCCCTTGCGGGCAATACGCGGGGTCGGCTGGCCGGTGATGTCCTCACCGCGAAAGCGCACCTTGCCGTCGGTGACCGTGGTCAGGCCCATGATGGTGCGCAGCGTGGTGCTCTTGCCGGCGCCGTTACGCCCCAGCAGCACGGTCAGTTCGCCGGCGGGCACTTCCAGGTCCACGCCGTGAAGAATGTGGTATTGATCGATGTCGGCGCGCACGCCGGACAGGGAAAGAATCGACTCGGCCATGGTTCAACCCTCCTCGCCGGCGGTGTCTTCCTGGGGCGCGCCCAGATAGGCTTCCTGAACAATCGGCGAGGCGATCACCTCGGAAGGTTCGCCGTCGGCCACCAGTTCACCGTTGTGCAGTACCACGATGCGGTCCGACAAGGAGCGCACCACGTCCATTTTGTGTTCCACCAGCAGAATCACTTTGTTCTGCTTGTTCTTGATGTCGGCGATCAGATCCAGAATCACCGGCACCTCGTCCACGCTCATGCCGGCGGTGGGTTCGTCGAACATGAACACCTCCGGCTCCAGCGCCAGCATCAGCGCCACTTCCAGTTTGCGCTGATCGCCATGGGGCAGATTGGCCACCGGCGTATCGGCGCGCTTGCCCAGGTTGACCTGCTCCAGATAGGCGGCGGCGCGATCACTGATGTCGCGCCGGCGCGACGCCATTTGCCAGAACACATGGCCAATGCGGTAGCGCGACGCCACCGCCAGGCGCACGTTTTCCAGGGCGCTCAGGTTGGGAAACAGGTTGGTCAGCTGGAAAGCCCGGCCCAGGCCCTTGTCGGCCCGGGCGGCGGCGCCCAGCGCGGTAATATCCTGATCGAACAAATGCACGCTGCCGGCACTGGCGGCGAGCTGTCCGGAAATAAGGTTGAACCAGGTGGTCTTGCCGGCGCCGTTGGGGCCGACGATGGACGTCAGCGTGCCGGCGTGAAACGCGCAGGACACCTGATTGACCGCCACGTGCCCACCGAAATTAATGGTCAGCCCGCGGGTTTCCAACACCGGTTCAGAGGCGGATTGGGAGTGCAAGGAGGCCATGAGAGGTCCCTTTTTATGGAATATATTCTTGGAGACTTGCGAGTAACGAGTTGCAACCGGGTCGGCGTGGCCCGCGAAGGCCACGCCAACAGGCTTAGCGCTTGTTGCGAATCGGGATGTTCATTTCGTCGACGCCGATTTTGCGGATCAGCTTGGGCACGCCCGCTTCCACGGTGCGGTCGGCGAACCAGTCGTCACGCTTTTCCACTTCGATGCGGAAGTGGTACATCTCCTGCAGCGCCTGGTGGTCGTCATCACGCAATACCATCTTGCCCTTCGGGGTTTCGAACACCAGCCCTTCGAAGGCGTCGATCAGGTCCTCGGTATCGGTGGAACCGTCCGCTTCGCGAATCGCCGCGGTGATCGCCATGGCCTGGGCGAAACCCTGGGCGGTAAAGAAGTCGGGCGCGGCGTTGAAACGCGCCATGTGCTGCTTCACGAACCAGTCGTTGATTTCATTCTTGGGCGATTCGAAGTAGTAGAAACCGGCGCCTTCCATACCGGGGAACTCGGAGTAGCTCACCAGGGCCGGCAGAATGTTACCGCCGGTGGCCAGCTTGATGCCGAAGCGGTCGGGCTGCAGGTCCTGAATACGGCTCAGCGGGTTGGCGCTGCCGGCCCAGATGGCGAAGATGTACTTGCCTTGCTCGCAGTCGTCGCGGTCTTTCAGGGCGCCGAACAAACGCTGCGCGGCGGCGGTGAAATCGGTGGCGTCGGTGGGCAGGTATTCTTCGTGGACCACTTTGCCGCCCTGGGTTTCCATGGCTTCTTTGTAAGCGGCCACGCCGTCACGGCCAAAGGCGTAGTCCTGGGCGATGGTAGCGACACACACGCCCGGCTCGCCCAGTGCCACGGCGTTGGAAACCGCGTCCTGGGACGAGTTACGGCCGACCCGGAACACATAGCGGTTCCAGTCCGCGCCGGTGATCGCATCGGCCACGCCCTCGGGCATGATGATGCGCTCGTACTGCTCGGCGATCGGCAGGGTCGCCAGCGCCACCCCGGAAGACACCGGGCCCACTACGATATGGGCGTCGTCCTCGGCGTAGGCTTCTTCCACCAGCGAGCGGGCGCGCGCCGGATCAAGCTGGGTGTCTTTATCAATGATTTCGACCTTGCGGCCCTCGATTTCCATGCTGCCGTCGGTGGCGTACTCGAAGCCCATCTTCATACCCACGCTGAGCTGCTCCGCGTAGGCGGACAACGGGCCGGTGAAACCGGTGACGTGGGCAATACGGATGGAATCGGCCGCCTGCGCGAGGGGCGCGGCGGTGAGGGCGGTGAGCGTGAAGGCCGTCGCGGTAATGAGACGCTTCATAGGAATCTCTCCCTTATTTTTCGGCCTGATGGCCGTCTTGTTGTGGTTATGGTCCTGTTCAATATGACTGGCGATTCACCTTTTCGCAAGGGGGTTTCGAAAAAAATTCCACAAACGTGGAATTACTCGATTGAGCCCGCGCCGCCGCCTGCAAATACCCGAATAACGGGCCTTTGAGGCCCACCACACCAGCCGCTATCGCGGTGCCGGGCACCCACGATGCCGGTTCCCGGTTGACACCAGGAGTACGCAAACTTAATTTAGTTGAATACCGATTCATCTTTCAAACAATAAAACCACGGACCCAAGAAGCCCGCCATGACCACTGCCCCCCAGACCAATGCCGTCAAGGCCGTCACCGCCAGCGGCGGGCCCGGCGCCCCGAAAACCGCCCGTGGCGCCCGCACCCGGGCGCGCATTCTCAAGGCCGCCGAGCACACCTTCGGCACGCTTGGTTACCACCGCGCCGGTATCTCCGACATTACCCGCGCCGCCGGTGTCGCCCAGGGCACCTTCTACACCTACTTCGCCGGCAAGGAAGAAATTCTCCGTGAGTTGGTGCGGGACATGGGGCACCAGGTGCGCGCCCATCTGGCGGCGGAAATTCTCGACGCCGGCAACCGGCTGGAAGCGGAAGAACGGGGCCTGCGCGCCTTTCTGCAATACCTCTACGAGAACCCGTCCCTGTACCGGGTGCTGCAAGAAGCCCAGTTCGTCGACGAAGCCATCTACCGGGATTACTACGAAGCCTTCGGCAAGGGCTATGTGCGGATGCTCGCCAACGCCACCCGCAAAGGCGAAATCCGCCCCGGCAATAACGAAGTGCGGGTGTGGGCCCTGATGGGCATGTCCAACTTTCTGGGTCTGCGTTACGCGCTGTGGGAGCAGGACGTCTCCTTCGACGAGATCGTCGACACCCTCTCCGACCTGTTTCGCAACGGCCTGACCCTGGACGGCAAGGAGAAGCCATGAACACGGCGGTGCACTATCAACGCAACGGCGACCTGGCGCGCATCACCCTGAACCGCCCGCAGCGCCACAACGCTCTGGTGCCGGAGCTGCTCGACGGCCTGCGCGCCGCCCTGGCGCGTTGCCGGGAAGACCGCCCGGCGGCGCTGGTCCTCGACGCCGAAGGGCGCTCGTTCTCCACCGGCGGCGACGTGGGCGGGTTCTACGACACCCCGCGCGCCGAACGTCATGACTACGCCGCCCGCGTGGTGGGCACCCTCAACGCGGTGATTCTGGACCTGCTCAGCCTGCCGCTGCCCACCGTGGCGGCGGTACACGGCATGGTCACCGGCGGCTCGGTGGGCCTGGTGCTGGCCTGCGACATCGTCGTGGCCGGCCCCCGCGCCAGTTTCGCCCCCTGGTACACCCGGGTGGGCTACAGCCCGGACGGCGGCTGGACCGCGCTGATGCCGGAGCGCATCGGCCGCGCCCGCGCGCTCGACATCCAACTGACCAACCGCCGCCTGGACGCCGAGGAGGCCTATCGCGTCGGTTTGGTTCAATACCTCAGCGAAGAGAACCGGGTGGCCGAACAGGCCCGCGCCGTCGCCGACACGCTGTGTTCCGCCAAGCCCGGCAGTGTCCACCATACGCTGGCCCTCACCCGCCCTGACCTGGACACCGTGGCCGCCGGCCTGGACGCGGAGTACCGCCATTTTCTCGAGCAGATCATCAGTGACGAAGCCGACCAGGGCATGGCCGATTTCTTGAACAGATAGGAAAAAACAAAACGACGAAAAAACAAAAATCGGGAGAGACAACATGAAAACAATAATGCCAACCCCGCTGGCGGCCCTCGCCGGCGCCCTGCTGCTCGGGGCCGTATCATCCCCCGTCACCGGGTTCGACACCTTCGCCGACGAGGACCGCTCGTCACAGCTCAGCGGCGAGCCGGTGCAGCAGCGCTACCAGTTCAATACCCCCACCACCGTCACCTACGACCGCGACAGCCTGGGTCAGGGCGCCGCCAACGCGCGCGTCTACGTGGCCGACATGGGTAACCATGAGATCAAGGTGCTGAACCTGAACGGCGCCCTGGTGGGGCGCCTGGACGACAACGACCAGACCCTGGCATCGGACAGCCCGGCGGCCTCGGTGCCGGAAGTCCGCGCGCCCCTGGGCATCGCCTTCCTGTCCGCCAGCGAGGCGGACGACGACCGGCTGGCCGGGCTCTACGTCAACGACGTGGGCCGCCACCAGATCCATTTCTTCCGCACCGTCAGCGGCGGCGACGGTGATTTCGAATACGTCACCTCGTTCGGCCAGCCCGGCCACGGCGGCGGCGAGGAGATCTATCTGCCGCGCAACATGACCATTACGCCGCAGGGTTTTATCTATGTCTCCGACGAGTTCAACCACCGCGTCAAAGCGTTCAGCATTGATCCGGACAACGGTTATCAGGTCAGCCTGATTCAGACCCTCGGCCACCAGAACGGCAGCGGCGACTACGTGGACGCCGGCCCGATCATCCGCGGTGTCGACAAAAACTACGGCATCGATTCCACTCATTACGACGATTACGCCGGCGAGCCGGACAAACGCGACGGCTTCCGTATCCCCCAGGGCATGACCTACTACCAGTCACCGGATAACGGCGCCACCTATCTCTACGTGGCGGACAACGGCAACAACCGCATCAAGATTTTCCGCGTCAACACCAGCACCGGCCAGCTCACCCTGGACGACATGCTGGGCCGTTTCCGCGATGACGGCGGCAGCGTCGATCACCTCAAGCGCCCGCGTGGTGTACGCACCGACCTGGACGGCAATCTCTATGTGGCCGACACCTATAACGGCCGCATTATTCAGTTCGAGAACCTGGCCGACACCAACGACAGCAACCCGATTCGCTATCGCAGCAGCCAAAGCGCCGACGCCCGGGCCAACTGGGTCTACGGTCGCCTCGGCATTCACCAGGTGGAAATGCGCGCGCCCACCAGCGCCGGCACCGAGGACGAAGCCTTCCAGTTGCCCAATGATCTGGTGCCGATGATCGACGCCAACGGTGATTTCCACCGCGAAAACATTTACGCCTGGGGCTACTACTATTCCAACGCCCGCGTGCATCTGGTCAGCGATTCCGGCAACAACCGCATCAAGAAATGCTGGACCAACTCCAGCGGCACCACCCTGCTGCGCTGCTCGGTCTCCGCCGGCGTCGGCACCGTGGCCAACAACGAATACTGGGGCCACCCGCGCACCCTGTCCGGGCAATTGCACTCCGCCAGCGGCATGGCCTGGCTGGGCAGCAAGGACCAACTTCTGGTCAGCGACACCCCCAACACCCGCATCAACATTTACAACAGCAACGGCGTGTACCAGGGCCGCTTCCCCGGCACCAACATCAGCTACGGCGTGACCGGCATCGCCACCTTCAGCGACCCCAATATCGGTGAAGCGGTGGCGGTACTGGTGGGCGCCGACGTCACCCTGCCCTGGCCCTACACCGGCGACGCCAGCCTGCGCATCTACGACGCCAACGGTAATCTGGAAGAGCTGTTCAACCTGAGCTACCGCACCGGTGGCCTGCCGGTGCCCGAAATCGGCCTGTCCACCAGCAACACCAACTACCCGGTGGCGGTGAGCGCGATCAACGACGGCGCCGCCGACCAGCACGCCATCTACATCACCAGCTTCGACAACTACGTCTGGCGCTTCGACTACGACAGCGGCAGCAGCACGCTCAATGGCAACTGGTACGCCGGCGGTCCGGACAGTGACAAGGGCACCGACCTGGGCGACGGCTGGGGCCTGGGCCCGGACTTCTTCGAGCAAGGCGACGCCGGTACTTTTGACCAGATCGGCAGCGTGCTGGCCCTGGATAACCGCGTCTACGTCACCGACCGCCGCAACCAGCGCATCCAGGCGCTGAACCCGGCCAACGGCGCGCTGATCGGTCAGCTTGGCCTGGGCGGCGGCACCTACGACCACCCGGACGGCCTCGACCCGGACCGGCTGTTCCTGCCCGCCGGCCTCGCCTACGACGCCCAGCACGACGCGCTGGTGGTGGCCGACGGCTTCAACATGGTGGCGCGCGCCTGGGCCAACCCGGACCAGTACAGCCCCAACGGCGCCGGCATCATTGATCCCGCCTACCAGGGCCACTGGCTGGATCCGGCGCTGGGCACACGCCCCGGCGGCCTGTTCGATGCCGAGCAAGTGGCGGTCGGCGACGGCGACGTTTACGTGTTCTCGCTGATCAGCAACCGCATCACCAAGTTCAGCTGGTCGGAAATCAATAACTGATTGCGGGAGAGAATATGGAAATGTTCGACTTGCTCGCCCATCGGGCCCGGGTCTCCTCGGGCCGCCCGGCTCTGGAGGACCTGGAAAGTGGTGAGCGCTATAACTACGCCCAATTCAATGAACGCGCGGCGCGGCTGGCGGCCGCCGCCCGCGATCACTGGGGCCTGAAGGAAGGCGACCGGCTGGCGTATCTGGGCCACAGCCGGGCGGAGTTCTTCGCCATGCTGTTCGGCTGCGCCAAGGCCGGCCTGATCCTGGTGCCGCTGAACTGGCGCCTGGCGGTACCGGAACTGGAGGTGCTGGTGGAAGACTGCGATCCCGGCGCGCTGATTTTCGGCGCCGAGTTCGCCGACGCGGCGGCCCAGCTCCAGCAACGCTGCGGGCCGCTCACCCTGGTGGCGCTGGACGGCGCCGCCGACGGCCAGCGGGATTACCACCGGGATCTGGCCGACACCCGGCCGGACCTCGCCCCCCACCCGGACAAGGACCCGGACACCCCCTGGTACCTGCTCTATACCTCCGGCACCACTGGCCGGCCCAAGGGCGTGATCCAGACCTTCCGCATGATGCTGGCCAACTACCTCAATATCGGCCTGGCGGTGAACCTCAACGGCGATGACGTGCTGCTCAACGTCCTGCCGCTGTTCCACACCGCCGGCATCAATCTGTATTCGTCGGCGGTGTTCATGGTCGGTGGCAGCGTTCTGGTGGCGCGCGCCTTCGACCCGGATCAGGCACTGCAAGTGTTGGAAAAAAGAGCGACCATCTTCTTCGGGGTGCCGGCGGTCTACCAGGCGCTGCTCGATCACCCCGGGTTCAGCGGCGAGCGCCTCAAGGGCGTGCGCTCCTGGGGCTGCGGCGGCGCGCCGCTGTCGCTGCCGGTGGCGCAGCGCTATGTGGACGCCGGCATCCGCGTGCGCACCGGCATGGGCATGACGGAAACCGGCCCCACGGTGTTCCTGCTGGACGAAGACAAGGTGATCGACAAGATCGGCTCGGTGGGCCGGCCGCAGCTGCTCACCGAAGTGCGCATCGTCGACCGGGACGGCCGGGACGTGCCCCCGGGTGACGCCGGCGAACTGCTGATTCGCGGCCCCAACATCACGCCCGGGTACTGGAACCGCCCGGACGCCACCGCCGACGCGATCCGCGCCGACGGCTGGCTGCACAGCGGCGACGTGGCCCGCTGCGACGAGGACGGCCAGTATTTTATCGTCGACCGCTGGAAGGACATGTACATCTCCGGCGGCGAAAACGTCTACCCGGCGGAGGTGGAAAAAGTGCTGGAACAGCACCCCGCCATCGCCGAGGTGGCGGTGGTCGGCATGCCCGACGACAAATGGGGCGAAGTCGGCAAGGCGTATTACGGCGTCCACCCGGATCAGGACGCCCCGGACCCGGAAGCGCTGCGCGCGTTTTGCCGCGAGCGGCTCGCCGGTTATAAGGTGCCCAAAGCGTTCGAACGGGTCGATGCCCTGCCCCGTAACGCCCTGGGCAAAGTCACCAAACAGGAGTTGCGTGATCATGCAAAGCAATAACACCGCCCGCATGGAACGGGATCTGTCCTTCAGCCAGGCGGACTTCCACCGCTTCGCCCGGCTCAGCGGCGACCACAACCCCATCCACGTGGACCCGGACTACGCCGCCGGCACCCGCTTCGGCGCCACCGTGTCCCACGGCATGCTGCTGTTCAGCGCGGTGCGCGGGCTGATCCAGGAATTTTTCCCCGGCGCCCGGCTGGAAGTGCAGGACCTGAAGTTCCCGGCGCCGGCCTACGCCGACGAGCCGCTCACCGTGGTGCTGGAAACCCGCGGCCGCCCGGTGGACGGCATCGTCCACCTCACCACCGACGTGCTCAAGGAAGACGACAGCCGCTGCCTGCAGGGCACCTGTCGGCTCAAACTCGACCCGGAGATGGCGCCATGAGCGAGACCCTGCCCCACTTCAACGCCCTGCGGCTGGAAGAACAGGCCACCGTGGAACGGCGCTTCAGCGCCGAGGACGTGCGCGAATGGTGCGACATGGCCAATCTTGAAGGTCAGACCCCGGACCAAGTGCCCGAGCCGCTGATCGCCGGCCTGTTTTCCTACCTGCTCGGCGAGGAACTGCCCGGCCACGGCACCAACTACCTCAAGCAGCACATGCGCTTCGAAGAAGACGCCCGCATCGGTGAAACGCTCACCGCCACCGTCACCATCACCCACCTGCGCGGCGACAAGGCGCTGGTCAATCTGGACACCCTGTGCACCGGCGAGGACGGCCGGATGATCTGCGCCGGCGACGCCCTGGTCCTGTTCCAATGCTGAACGCGCAACTGAAAGAGTGGCTCGACCGCCTCAACGCCCTGGTGGCCGAACAAAAAACCGCCGGCGTCGAGGCCACGCCCGCCGCAGTGCGCGACAGCATGGCGGCGATGACCCGGAACCTGGTCGCCGCCGGCCCGGCGCAGCCCTGGGTCGGCGACGCCCGGGTGGAATGCGGTGAAACCCCGGTCCCGGTGCGGCTCTATGACCCGGCGCCGGAGCGGGACACCCCGGTGTGTCTGTTCTTCCACGGCGGCGGCCACATGGCCGGCGACATCGCCGTGTACGACCCGATCTGCCGGCGGCTCGCCGACGCCAGCGGCTGGCTGGTGGTGTCGGTGGAATACCGGCTGGCCCCGGAATACCCCTATCCGTTTGGCCTGGAGGACTGCCACAGCGCGGCCCGCCATATCTGGCCGGTACTCGACGCCGAAGGCCGCCGCTACCAGCGGCGCCTGGCCCTGGCCGGCGACTCCGGCGGCGGCACCTTCGCCGCCACCCTCAGCGCGCTGGCCCAGAACGATCCGCTGCTGCCGGTGGAAAAGCAGGTGCTGATCTACCCCAGCCTGGACTACACCCTGAACCACCCCTCGGTGACGGAGAACGGCCAGGGCTATTTACTGGAAGCGGAGCGCATCGCCTGGTACTTCCAGCACTATTTCCAGCACGGCGAGGACCGCCGCGGCGCTTCACCACTGTTCATGCCGGTGAGCAACCGGCTGCCGGAAACGCTGGTGATCAGCGCCGAATACTGCCCGCTGCGCGACGAAGCGCTGGCCTACGCGCGCCGGCTCAACGACACCGGCGTACCCTGCCGCCACCGGCACTTCGACGACATGATCCACGCCTACCTGAATCTGGAATCGCTGGCGCCAGACGCCTGCGCCGACACCTACCGGGAGATCGCCGCCTTCCTCAACGGCGATGAACCAGATTAAAGACTGATCAGGAACGGTCGGACGTGGTGGGGGCGTCGCGCTGCATCAGGTTATCGATGCCATAGCAGTGCCCGGCGAGCAGATTCTGGGCCAGCATGAAGCGGTCCTGAGGGGTGCGCGCGGTGAGCTCCGCCACGCTCAGGGATTCCAGCATCCAGGTGTCCCAGACGTTCACGAAGCGGGCGCGGATGTCCACGTCGCCGCGCAGCATGTCCGCCTGGCGGGCGGTGACGGTCAGGCTGTCGTCGCCGCGGTCCACCTCGTAGCCCTGGTTGGGGTAGCCCACTTCGAGACAAGCGAGGAAGTTCTTCATGGTGCGCTCCGACGCCTGGCCCACGGCGAACGCCAGCGGTTGGTCGGGCACGTCTTCGAGGATACTCAGGATATGGGCGTCGGCGAGACGCTCGCGCAGCCGGCCCTGGGCCTGGTCGGCGGCGGCTTCGCTGCGCTGCTCGGCTTCGCGGCGGGCCGCTTCCATATTGCGCCGGATGCGCGCCTGCTCCGCCCGTTGCCGGGCCAGCTCCGCCTCGTGGGCCTGCTGGGCCTGGTAGGCGTCGTCCACCAGCCGGTCCAGACGCCGGGACTGGCGCACCGACTCGATCCGCTCCCGGCAGGCGGGCAGCCATTCGTCGTTCAGCAGGCGCTCATCCACATAACGTTCCGCCCGGTGCGCCTCGGCGAGCCGCTGGCAGGCGCCATCCATGGCTCCCAGGGCGTCGATGGCACCGTAGCTCAGCCCGGCCACCGTGGCCGGCACCTGGGTCCGCCCCATCAAACCGGCCGTGGAATCGCGCAGCGACGCGCAGCCGGTGAGTGCCACGGCCACCAGGCCGAGCAGCAGGATCGTCAGGTTGGAACGCATAATAAAAACAACGATTGATTCGTTTTTGTCGAAGCGCTTGGGAGCGAGCGCTCCTACAATTAAAGGCTCAACAGTCCGAGCCGGAGCGGCCCGGTTAGTTCCCCGCTCAGGCGGATTTGGCGGCGATCTTCTCTTTCCAGATCACCGGGCCGGTCTTGTGCACGGATTCGCCGTTGGAATCCACCGCCACGGTCACCGGCATGTCTTCCACTTCGAATTCGTAGATCGCTTCCATGCCCAGATCCTCGAAGGCGGCCACGCGGGATTTGCGGATCGCCTTGGACACCAGGTAGGCGGCGCCACCCACGGCCATCAGGTAGACCGCCTTGTTGTCCCTGATTGCTTCGATGGCGGTGTCGCCACGCTCGGCCTTGCCGACCATGCCGATCAGACCGGTCTTCTCCAGCATGGTGCGGGTGAACTTGTCCATGCGGGTGGCGGTGGTGGGGCCCGCCGGGCCCACCACTTCGTCGCCCACCGGATCCACCGGACCCACGTAGTAGATAAAGCGGTTGGTGAAGTCCACCGGCAGCTCCTCGCCCTTGGAGATCATGTCCACCATGCGCTTATGCGCCGCGTCACGGCCGGTGAGCAGCTTGCCGGACAGCAGGATGGTGTCGCCGGGCTGCCAGGTCTGCACCTCTTCCGGGGTCACCGTATCCAGATTGACGCGCTTGGCGCCTTCGTCGTTGCCCCAGGCGATGTCCGGCCATTCTTCCAGGTCCGGGGCTTTCAATTCGGCCGGGCCGCTGCCGTCGAGAATAAAATGGGCGTGGCGGGTGGCGGCGCAGTTGGGGATGATCGCCACCGGCTTGTTGGCCGCGTGGGTGGGGTAATCCGCCACCTTCACATCCAACACCGTGGTCAGGCCGCCCAGGCCCTGAGCGCCGATGCCCAGCGCGTTGACCTTCTCGAACAGTTCCAGGCGCAGTTCCTCGGAACGGGTTTGCGCGCCGCGGGCCTGCAGCTCATGGATGTCGATGGGGTCCATCAGGGACTCTTTGGCGATCAGCATGGCTTTCTCGGCGGTGCCACCGATGCCAATGCCGAGCATGCCCGGCGGGCACCAACCGGCGCCCATTTTCGGAATCTGCTCGAGCACCCAGTCGACCACGGAATCGGACGGGTTGAGCATGGCGAACTTGGATTTCGCCTCGGAGCCGCCGCCCTTGGCCGCCACATCGATTTCGACGGTGTCGCCGGGAACGATGGAGTAGTTGATCACCGCCGGCGTGTTGTCCTTGGTGTTGGCACGCTTGCCGTCCGGGTCCGCCAGCACCGAGGCGCGCAGCACGTTGTCCGGGTGATTGTAGGCCCGGCGCACGCCCTCGTTGATCATGTCGTCCAGGCTCATCTCGCTCTCGAACGTCACGTTCATGCCCACCTTACAGAACACGGTGACGATGCCGGTGTCCTGGCAAATCGGCCGGTGGCCCATCGCGGACATGCGGGAATTCACCAGAATCTGCGCCATGGCGTCCTTGGCCGCTTTGCTCTCTTCCCGCTCGTAGGCTTCCTTCACCGCGCGGATAAAATCCACCGGGTGGTAGTAAGAGATGTACTGCAGGGCATCGGCAACGCTTTGAATCAGATCGTCCTGGCGGATCACCGTCATGGGGGCACTCCTGACTGCTGGGATTCGGGGCGCGCATTATACGTCGCCAGCCGGAAGCGGGCGACCCCACCCGAAGGCCCACACCACTCAACCCGACTATGCCGATAGCTATTGTGCAAAAAAGTGCTATATTCCGACCGTGGATCGGCGGTGGAGCGTCGCAAAAAAAGCCCCCGGACACTTCTATTACTCTTGGGGGAAAATCCAATGTCTTCTACTGCATTCCAACGCACGCCGTTGGCAATGGCGGTCTGTGCCGCCCTGTTTCATGCTTCCGCGCACGCCGCGCCTGATCCGGCGGACGATCCCGCGCCGGGCGACACGCTCACTCTGTACACCGCCGCCAACGACCTGCGCCTGCAGAACTTCGACGTCGCCGCCCTGCCCGATGGCCGCTTCGCCGTGGTCTGGCTGGAACAGAACCTCGACGACGTCAACGAAACCATCAAGCTGGCGCGGTTCGACAGCACCGGTACGCGGGTCGGCGATACACTGACGGTGTTCAGCGATGCCTCCAGCTCGATCAGCCTGAGCAACCCGGTGATGGCCGCCGACGGCGATGGCGACCTGGTGCTGGCCTGGGAAGCGGACGTCGGTGGCAACGATTGCACCGACACCGTGGCTTTTACGCTCCTCCCCAGCGAGGGCATGCCCGGCATCATGCAATGGGCCCCCGAGACTTCCGGCCAACACTGCGATGTGTCTCTGGCGATGAACCAGGACGGCGCCTTCGTCCTCGGCTGGACCCTGGAAGACCCGGATAACGTCTCCCAGCGCTTTCAATATCAGGCCCGCCGGTTCAACGCCGACGGCACGGCAATGGGTGCCGCCGAAACCCTCGCCCAGGCCGGCAATACCCTGTTCCCCATGGCGCTGGCCATGCAAGGCGACACCTGGCTGGCGGCCTGGAGTACCTACGACAATGGCCTGGTGATTCACGGGCAGCGCTTCAATATCAACGGCACCGCGCTGGACGCGACCCCTTTCCGTCTGGACGACGGCAGCCAGCAGGGCGCCAGCCTCAGCCAGGTGTACCCTACCCTGGTGGCGGACGAGGACGGCGGCTTCGTGGGCGTGTGGCATCAAATGGAAGCAGTTGACAGCCAGCCGGTCACCTCCATTCAAGGCCAGCGTCTGCAGGCCGATGGCACCGCCGGCGCCGACTTCCTGATTGCCAGTGATACCGAAATCATGCAGCCGATCCCGCCGCTGGGGCTGGCCCTGTACGGCGACCAGATCATCACCACCTGGACCCACTTCCGGCAAGCGCAGCCGCCGGTCAGTCTGGTGGCCGGCGTGGACGGCGACGCCTCCGTCGGTGATCCGGTACCCATCGTTAGTGGCGATGAGGATACGATCGATTACTCCCTGGCCACCCGGGTGGTGGTCACGGACACCGTGGCGGCGCTGGTGTGGTTCCAGCAGCAGGACGGCGAGTCCTATGAGATCAAGGCACTGGTCCAGGCCCTGCCGGAAAGCCCCGACCCGGAACCGGCCCCGCAAGAGGACGACGACGATAACAGCGGCGCCACCGGCCTGCTGACGTTGCTCGGCTTGGGCCTGCTGGCCCTGCGCCGGCGCGTTCGCCGCTAGCCGGTCACCAAACCGCCGACCCCATCCGGGCGTCGGCGGTTGCTCTCCCTAAACGGCGCCAATGCCGGTATCGTTGCTTTGCATGAGCGATCCTATCCAAGACTCCCCGCAACAGACCCTGAAACGGGCGCTGACGCTCGCCGGTGACGGCCGGCTCGGGGACGCCCAGGCACTGCTGGCGCCGCTGGCGGCGCGCTACCCGGATGTGCCGGCGGCGGTGATCAACCATGGCGAGATTCTGCGGCGGCTGGGCCAGTTCGAAGCCGCCGTGGCGGTGCTGGAGGGCGCCGTGGCGCGGATGCCCGACCAGCCGGTGGCGCGCTTCAATCTGGCCCTGGCGCTGCGCGGCGCCGGCCGGCTGGACCAGGCGCTGGCACACTACGCCGAAGCCCTGCGCCGCCAGCCCAACCACGGCGACGGCTGGTACAACCAGGGCAACGCGCAACTGGACGCGGGACTCTACGACGACGCCCGCGCCAGCTACCAACAGGCCCTGAAACACCTGCCCGGCGCCCGCCATGCGAAGGTGCTCAACAACCTGGCCAGCGCGCACATCCTACAGCGCCGCCCGGCGGAAGCCGCCCGGGTGCTGCGCGACACGCTGACGCTAGCGCCGGATTACACCGACGGTCATCTCAATCTGGCGGTGGCGGAGGAACGCCAGGGACACACCGAAGCGGCCGCCAACGGTTACCGGCGCGTGGCGCAACTGAGACCGGAGCACTGGTGGCACGCCCTGCACGCGGACACCCTGTGCCCGGACGTGTTCGACGACAACGACGCCATCGACGCCTGGCGGGACGGCTTCGCCGCCACCATCGAACGCTGGCGGGATCGCCCCGGCCAACTGGACCTTACTTTACTGGAGCACAGCGGCGCCGAGCCGCCCCCCACCCTGATGTATCAGGGCCGCCACGACCTGACCCTGAAAAGCGCCTACGCGGACATGGTCGCGCCGCGCCTGCCCACCTTCGAACCGCCGCCGCCCCGCGCCGGCGGCGAGCGGCGTCGCATCGGCATGGTCGTCAACCACGGCCACGAAGGCATTTTTATCCGCAGCCTCCAGGGCGTACTGCCACGCCTGGACCGGCACCGCTTCGAAATCGTGGTGGCGGTGACCCGCCCCGCGCTGCGCCAGACCCGCGCCGCCCTGGGCGATGATGGCCTGACCTGGCTGGCGCTAAGCCCACGGGTGGACCAGGCCGCCGAACAACTGCGCGCGGCGCGGCTGGATCTGCTCTATCACTGGGAAGTGGGCTCGGACTCGTTCAACTATTTCCTGCCCTGGTTCCGCCCGGCGCCGCTGCAGTACACCAGCTGGGCCTGGCCGCTGACCACCGGCATCCCGGGCATGGATTTCTTTCTGTCCTCGGACCTGGTGGAAACCGACGACGCGCAACAACGTTACCGGGAACCCCTGCTGACCATGCCCGGCAATATGTTCACCTGGGCGGAACCGCCCCGGCTTGCGGATCGTCCGCCCAGCCGCGCCGACTTCGGCCTGTCGGACAACGAGCATCTCTACCTGTGCCACCAGAACCCGCGCAAAATCCACCCGGACTTCGACACGCTGGTGGCGGCGATTCTGGAGCAGGATCCGGCCGCCCGCCTGCTGCTGATCGGCAGCCAGGAAGGCGCCGAAACCGCGCCACTGCGCCAGCGGCTGCGACGCCGCCTGGGCCCGCTGGCCGAACGCGTCACCCTGCTGCCGCGCATGGACCGGCAACGCTACCTGGGGCTGGTGAATCAGGTGGATGTGGCCCTGGACCCGCCCCACTACACCGGCGCCAACACCAGCTTCGACGCCCTGGGCCTGGCGGTGCCGCTGATCACCCTGCCCTCGCCCCTGCTGCGCGGCAACTTCACCAGCGGCCTGTACCGGCAAATGGGCGTCACCGACCTGATCGCCCGCGACCCGGACCACTACGTGGAACTCGCCCTCGCCATCGCCCACGACCCGGCCCTGCGTGCGCACTGGCGCCACACCCTGCGCGGATACAACGGCGCCATCTTCCACGACGACCGCGCCGTTACCGAACTGCAGGACGCCTGGGCACTTATGCTGGGGGGAGAATGATGGAGGTCAATCGAAAAGCTGGTCGAACTCCGCGGAAAAATCGCCGCTGGCCGGACGAACATCCAGGTCAGTCGCGACACGACCAATAAGATTCCGAGCCGTCCGAAACAGCAACCCGGTTAAGGATTCCAGAGCATTGAAATGCTCCGCGATGGCGTCGTAGTTGGTCTCGTAGTCGTGGGCGGCGATATTGCGAGCCATTCGGCTTTGCTGCCAATGCTCAGCCGACTCCAGCACACCCAGTTTCTCGAAAAACGTCAGTACCTTGAGAAAACTGTCCGGCGCTTCGCTCATTAGCAACGCCGTGTGGCGCATGGCGACCGCCAACGTATCCTGAAGCTTTGCAAACCGCTCATTGATCGCGGCCAGCGTCTCAAAAAGCTCAGTGTCCTTACGCCTTTGTTCCAAGGCTGCGCCTTCCAGGGGCCAATCAATTTTTTGTTCGGAATGATCCAGAAAATAGGCGCAACGCTGTAGCGCTTCGAGTAACTGCGCAAGGTGACGACGCTCTTCTGCCAGGGCATCCGCCATCAAGAGGCCTCCGGCAAGCGCCTGGCACGGGCCTTCGCCAACGACTGGAATGAACTGAGCGCCTTGCCTGGTTCAGTGATGACCAGATCGACAGGCAATGCCAGGACACTTTCCAGTTCTATTTTCAGAGCCGCGCGCTGCAATAGCGGAACAGGGACGTCCGATTCGATCAGCAGATCCAGATCACCGCCCCGCTTTGCATCGTCGATCCGGGAACCAAACACGGACACCACCGCCGTATTGCCAAGCTGCGCTTGAACAATCCGCTGGATCTGTCGTTGCTGTTCTTCGGTCAGACGCATGATCGGACTCTGTGGCTAAGGCTTAAGAGAGTAAAATAGAACCATTGATCCGTCGAGTCGGCGCGCCGTCAGGCCAGGCACTCACCCCGCTTGAGGTGGGCGATCAGCAGCTCGGCGACGGTGTCCGGGCGCTCCAGGTGCAGGAAATGGCCGGCCCCGGACACGCGCTCCACGCGCAGCCCGCCGGGGAAATCGCCGTGGTTGACAGTGTGATCCAGCAGGCGCGGGCTCATGCAACCGTCCTGCTCGCCGATCAGTACCTGGGTGGGCACCGTGATGTTCATGCCCAGCCACTCCTGGGTCTCACGTTGCTCCTTGCGCCACAGGCGAATCAGATGCCGGTACCAACCCAGCGCGGCGGGCAGCACCCCCGGCTCGCGCAGGGTGTGCTTGGCGTTGTCCAGGTAGAGGCCCGGTTCCCAGTCCGGCGACCAGCGCCGCCACAGTTTGTCGATGCCGGAAAAGTCGTCTTTCTTCAGCCAGGCTTCCGGCGCCATGGGCAGTTGGAAAAACTGCATGTAGCCGCTGAGCTTGATCTGCTCGGGTACCTTGAGCAGGGCCTGGGGCAAACGCTTGAGCGGCGGGATCGCCAGCGCGGTGAAGGTGCAGAAGGTGTCCGGGTAGCGGGCGCAGGCCAGGTAGCCCACCGCCGCGCCCCAGTCGTGACCGACCAGATGCACGCGCCCGCCCAGTTGGTTGGCGAACACCAGCAGGTCGTCCACCGCGGCGTGCAGGGAATAGTCGCCGTTGCCGGGCTGACAGGACGGCGCATAGCCGCGCAGTGCCGGCGCGAAGCAGGTGTAGCCGGCGTCGGCGATCAGCTTCATTTGCACCGCCCAGTTTTCATGGGTATCGGGGAAACCGTGCAATAAAATCACCGGCTCGCCGTCGCCGCTCAGCAGCGTCGGGAAGCGCAAGTGCCCGTTAACCATTTCCACCTGCTTCATGGGCGAAGCCTCTTCAATCGGTTACTACAAAATCGGCGTCGTTCCGGGGCCGTGTCTCGGTCACGGTGATATCCATGACCCGAGCACCCTCGGGGCCGCGCCGCATCCAGGCAAGCAGCGCCTCGACCGCGTCGGGGGCGCCTTCCAGCCACGCCTCGACGCTGCCGTCGGGGCGGTTGCGCACCCAGCCGGCCACCGCCAGACGGCGCGCTTGTTGCTGGGTGGAAGCCCGATAATACACACCCTGGACGCGGCCACTGACCACGGCTTGTCGGGCAATCCTAGCGGTTGTCACGAATTTCCTCCTCTTTTACATCCCGGCTTTCGTCCAGCCGGTTACCAAACAACGCCTCCAGGTTAAAGTCCAGCGGCTGACGGAGACCGTCGCGGGCCTGATCACAGCGTGTTTTGAGGGTCGCTTCCCAGGACTCCTTGCCATTGGCGTGGATGCGCAGCTGCTGCTCCGCCGGCCAGGGCACCAGGGTCAGCAGCTCGGCCATGGTGAGCGCGCGCAGATCGCGGATCAGCACATAGCCGCCTTCCTCGGTGCGGCGGATCAGATGACAGTCCTGCAGCAGGTTGCGGAATTCATCCCAGTGGGTGATCCCGGAATCATGCATCACCCTGCGCACCTCGTTAGCGTGCAGCGTTCGCCCGTCACGCTGGCGTTCCCAGAATACATTCAGCAATCGCATCAGCGCCTGCATACGCGGCACCCGGCGTTGATGCTCCTGAAACACCACCAGGGCCCGCACCAACTCAGCGCCGAACAGCACCAGCATCCAGGAAATATAAATCCATAACAGGAACAGCGGCACCGCGGCAAAAGCGCCGTAGACCACCTGATAGTTGGGCGCGTGTTTGATGAACTGGGCGAACGCCGCCTTGGCCAATTCAAACAGCAACGCCGCCACCGCCGCGCCGATCAGCCCCTGACGCAACGGCACCGAGGTGTTGGGCACCACGATATAGAGCAAGGCGAGCACCGAGGTGGTCAGGAAAAACGGCAACAGCGTCAGCCAGAACCGCACGCCGCCCAGATAGGCCACGGTGTCACTGACCAGCGACAGCGACGTCAGGTAGGACGAGATACCAAGCCCCGCGCCCAGCAACAGCGGGCCCAGCGACAGCACCGCCCAATACATCATCAGGCTCACCCGGCCCTTGCGCGGCTGACGGATTTTCCAGATCCGGTTCAGGGATTGCTCGATGGTGCGCAGCATCAGAATGGCGGTAACGATCAGAATCAGCACGCCGGGCCCGGTCAGGTTGGTGGCCTGGCGGGAAAACTTGCTCAGGTATTCGAGAATCTCGGCGCCGGCGGACGGCACGAAATATTCAAAGGCCCATTCCTGAATCGCCAGGCCCCGTTCGTTGAGAGCCGGGATCGCCGCGATCACCGCGAACATCACCGTCATGATCGGCACGATCGCGAACAGCGTGGTGTAAGTGAGCGCCGCCGCGCTGGACTGGCAACCATCCTCCACGAACTGGCGCCGCAACAGCTTGAGAAACGCCCACACCGACTGTGCCCGCGCGCGGAACGGAATGACCGGATCTTCTTCGTTGCTTTCCTGGTGCTGGTTCACACTGCTTCCTTTAATGTTGGCGCGGCAAGCTTGTAGCTGTGGGTCGGTGCCTTACAATGCTTCCATCCTATCAGACGACAACGTGACGCCATGGCCGAATACACGCTCTATCATAATCCGCGCTGTTCCAAATCCCGGCAGGCATTGGCGCTGCTGGAAGAAAACGGCATCACCCCGACCATCGTCAAGTATCTGGATACGCCGCCGGACGCGGCAACCGTCCGTGCCCTGGTAAAAAAGCTGCGCCTGGATCGCGCCCACGATCTGCTGCGCTCTAAAGAGGCGGAGTACAAGGAGGCGGGGCTGAGCCAGGACGCCGACGACGATACCGTGATCAACGCCATCGCCCGCTATCCCAAACTGCTGGAACGGCCGGTGCTGGTGAAAGGCGACCGGGCGGTGATCGGGCGCCCGCCGGAAACGGTTCTGGAACTGGTGACGCCGTGAGCGAAGACTATGTGCTGATTCTGTATTACAGCCGCACCGGCGGCGTGGCGCGGCTGGCGCAGCAAGTGGCGCGCGGCGTGGAAGGCGCCGGCCTGCAGGCGCGTCTGCGCACCGTGCCGCCGGTGTCCCCGGACCACGAGGCCAGCGCCCCGCCGGTGCCGGACAGCGGCGCCCCCTACGCCACCCTGGACGACCTGGCCGGCTGCGCCGGCCTGGCGCTGGGCTCACCGACCCGCTTCGGCAACATGGCGGCGCCGCTCAAATATTTTCTCGATCAAAGCAGCGACCTGTGGATGTCCGGCGCGCTGATCGGCCGCCCGGCCGGCGTGTTTACCGCGTCCGCCAGTCTCCATGGCGGCCAGGAAAGCACCCTGCTGTCGATGATGCTGCCGCTGCTGCACCACGGCATGGTGCTGGCCGGGGTGCCCTACTCGGAGGCGGCGCTGACGCGCACCACCGGCGGCGGCACGCCCTACGGCGCCAGCCATGTGTCCGGCAGCGACGGGCGCCTTCAAGAAACCAGCGACGACGAGAACGCCATCGCCCAGGCGCTGGGCCGGCGGCTCGCCACCCTGGCGCGCCGGCTGGCGGCCGCCGATTAAACCGACCCGAGGGGGAACACCATGCTGAGCGCCCTGCTGCGCATCACCTATATTTTGTTGCTGGTTCTCGGCGTCGCCGGTCTGTTCTGGTTCGCGCCGCCGGACACGCCCACCTTCGCCGGCGTGATCATGGCGGCGGTGCTCTATGGCCCGCTGGTATTGATGGCGGCGGCGCCGATCACATTGCATCCGCGTTCACTGACCTGGCTGTGTTTCCTGCTGCTGTTCTATTTCTGCGGCTATGTGGTGCAGTGTCTCGATCCGCCACCGGTGCGCACGCTGGCCATTGTTCAGGTGTCGCTGACCGTGGTGCTGTTCCTGCTCGCCATGCAACTCATGCGCCGGGGCGGTCGTGCGGATTGATGATCAGCTGCACATTGATACACCGGAAGGGGCGCGGCTGACGCTGTCCCTGGCCGGGCCGTTGCCGCGCGCCCTCGCCTACGGCACCGATCTCGCGATTCGCGGCCTGCTCCTGGCGGTGGTCGCCATTCCGCTGATGCTGTTCGGACGCGGCGGCATGGGTCTCTACATGGTGCTGCTGTTTTTGATGGAATGGTTCTACCCGGTGCTGTTCGAAGCGCTCTGGCAGGGCCGCACGCCGGGCAAGCGCATGATGGGTCTGGCGGTGGTGCATGGCAACGGCGCGCCGCTGGGCTTTAACGGCAGCCTGGTGCGCAATCTGCTGCGCACCGCCGATCTGTTTCCCATGTTCTATCTCACCGGCTTCCTGGTGATGCTGGTTACCCGGCGCGCGCAGCGGCTCGGCGACCTGGCCGCCGACACCCTGGTGATCCATACGCCGCCGGCGCGCCCGGCGCGGCCCCACCAGGACGGCGACAGCGAGGCACCGGACTGGCCGCTCAGCCGTGAGGACCAACTGGTGTTGCTGGCGTTCACCGACCGCGGCGCGCGGCTCTCCACGGAGCGCCAGCAAGAGCTGGCCGCCCTCGCCTACCCGGAGCTGTCCCCCGCCGCCGCCCGGGAAAAACTGCAACGGGTGGCGCGGCACGTGTTGGGGGGCGCATGAGGCAAAGCCAGTTCGAGCAACGTTACCGGCCCCAGTGGGACAGGCTGGAAACCAGCCTCACCGCGCTGGAAGCCCGCCGCCGTCCGAAGGCGGCGGCGCTCACCGATTTCACCGCCGACTATCAGAGCCTTTGCCACCAGCTGGCGCTGGCCCGCGAGCGCGGCTACAGCCTGGCACTGCAGGAATACCTCAACGATTTGATGCTGCGCGCCCACCGCCAACTGTACCGCTATCGCACGCCGCTGCTGCCGGGTCTGGTGGCGTTTTTCACCGGCGGTTTTCCGCGCGCGGTGCGCCACCAATGGCGCTGGCATCTGATCAGCACGCTCTGTTTCGTGCTCTCCGCCGGCCTGGTGTGGGCGATGATCCTGCACGACCCGGAGCTGGTGCACACCGTGGTCGGCCCCCAGCAGGTGGCCGAGCTGGAAGAGATGTACCACCCGGACCTGCGCGACGTGGCCGGCCGCGACCGCCAGGACGACGTGATGATGTTCGGCTACTACATCTACAACAACATCGGCATCGCCTTCCGCACCTTCGCCGGCGGCCTGCTGCTGGGCGTGGGCGCGCTGGTGGCCATGCTGTTCAACGGCAGCTTTTTCGGCGCCGCCGCCGGGCACCTGACCCTGGCCGGCGCGGCGCAACCGTTCTTCACCTTCGTGATCGCCCACGGCGCCCCGGAACTGACCGCCATCTTCCTGGCCGGCGGCGCCGGGCTGCGCATGGGCTGGGCGGTGCTGGCGCCCGGCTCCTGGCGACGGGTGGACGCCCTGCGGCGCGCCGCCGCCGAGTGCCTGCCGGTAATGTACGGCGTGTTCGCGCTGCTGGTGCTGGCCGCGTTCATCGAGGCGTTCTGGTCGTCCCGGGAGCTGGCGCCACAGATCAAATACGGCGTGGGCGCCGCCTGCTGGGCGCTGCTGGCGCTGTACCTGCTGTTCGCCGGCCGGCAACGCCAGGGCCAGGGAGGGCGGCATGGATCTGAATAAGCTCAACGCCCGTCTGGCCCCGCGCTCCTGCTGGCAGGCCATGGATATGGGCACGCGCCTGTACCGCCACTGGTGGCGGTCGGCGGCGCTGGTGTGGCTGGTGTTCACCGGGCTGCCCTTCGTGGCGCTGGCCGGGCTCGCCTCCGCCGGGCAGAGCGTCTGGCCAATGCTGCTGTTCTGGTGGCTCAAGCCGCTGTGGGAGAGGCCGCTGCTGGCGTTCTACAGCCGCGCCCTGTTCGGCGACTACCCGAGCCCCTGGGCCCTGCTCAAAGGCTTTCGGCAGTACGGACTGAACGGGCTGCTCGGCCAGCTCACCTGGCGGCGGCTGAGCCCGGCGCGGGGCATGCTCACCGGTGTCTGGCAGCTGGAAGGCAACCGCGGCGACGCCGCTTCCGGGCGCATCGCCGTGCTGCTGCGTGCCCCCGGGCAGCGTCCGGCCACGCTGACGCTCACCGTGCTCACCCTGGAACACCTGATGACGGTGGCGCTGATCCTGCTGGCGATCACCCTGGCGCCCTGGCAGTTCCATCTGGAGTTCAGCGTCTGGTTCGGCGAGCAAAGCCGCCTGCACTGGGCCCTGGGCAACCTGTTCTGGTATCTGGTGCTGACCGTCACCGAGCCGCTTTATGTGGCCACCTCCTTCGCCCTGTACCTGAATCAGCGCACCCATTTGGAAGGCTGGGACCTGCAACTGGGCCTGACCCGCATCGGCAAGCGCCGCGCCACGCTGGGTCTGAGCCGGGGCGCCGGGGCACTGGCGCTGATGGTGCTGTGCCTGGCCGGCCTGCCGGCGCCGGGCAACGCCGACCAACCGGACAGCAAGCAGCAGGCCGTGGAGCTGCTCGCCTCGGACACCTTCACGCCCATGGAGCTGCGCGAAGAGCGCCGCTTGAAAGAACAGTTCCGCGACAACGACGGCGACAGCTGGTGGCGGGACCTGCTGCAACGGCTGATCGACGGCCAGGAGGAAAACGCCGGACGCGACCCGCTGAGTCTGCCGGAAGGTCTGATCCACGCGGTGGGCTGGACCCTGCTGGTGGCGCTGCTGGCGGTGATCGTCTGGGCCCTGTTGCGCCGCCTGCCCGGCTCGCCGATCCGCCGGCGCCCCACCGCCATGCCAGTGCAGGTGGCGGGCCTGGACACCCGCGCCGAGAATCTGCCCACGGATCTGGCCGGAGCCCTGGACGAGGCACTACGCCGGGGCCAGGTACGCGAGGCCCTGGCGCTGCTGCTGCGCGACACCCTGGTAACCTTCTTCCGCCAGCACCCCACGCCGCTCACCCCCGGCGCCACCGAACAGGACTGCCTGCGCGCCTACCGCCGGCTGCTCGGCGACACCCCGGCGGTGGCCTACCTGGATCGGCTCACCGAGGCCTGGACCCGCACCGCCTGGGCGCACCGCCCCACCACGCCGGAACAGGTCCAGGCGCTCTATGACCAGTGGCGCGAACTGCGCCCGGCGGAGGGCAAAGCATGAGCCGGCGGCGCGGCAAATTCTGGGGCGCCCTGGCCCTGCTGCTGGTGGTCGCCGCCCTGGTGTTCTATGTCTGGGCCACCGAGCCGGTGCGCTATATGGCGCCGGCCACGCCGGACGCCTCGGTGCGCGGCAACCCCTACCTGGCCGCGCAGACCCTGCTGGAAAACTGGCAGCGCCCCACCCGCCGCATCTTCAGCACCGGCGCCCTGTTTCCGTTGCCGGACACCGGCACCACCCTGGTCCTGGATGAATACCGAGGCGAGCTGGGCAGCGGCCGCATCGACGCCCTGTTCGACTGGGTGGAGCGCGGCGGGCATCTGATCGTCGCCGCCCGCCCGGCGTACCACTATGTGGCCGACGACACCGGCGAACAGAATGAGGGCGACGACCAGCCCGGCGGCGACGACGACCCCTTGCTGACGCCGTTCGGTCTCCACGCGGTGGCGGTGGAAACGGACCAGGAAGACGACCCCTTCGCCACCCTGATGGACCGCTTCCAGCCCATGCAAAGCCTGTTCCTGGAATATTGTCTGGGCGACAACGACGGCGAGCTGGCGCCGCAGTGCGAGGCGCTCACCTGCGAGGCGCCGCCGTTGCCCGCCCCGGCGATCCTCGGGTTCACCGACGGCCCGCCCCGGCAACTGCTGGCCTCGCCGGGCCAGGCCCTGCAACACCGCCCCACCGATTTGCTGCCCGAGTTGCCGTTCTCCAAGGCCGGCAACGCGGAGGGCGAGCAATTGATCCACCTGTCCTGGGGCGACGGGCAGCTGACCGTGCTCGCCGGCCTGACGCTGTGGGACAACCAGCACCTGCACTATTTCGACCACGCCTGGCTGCTGCATCGACTGATCGGCGAAGGCCCGGTGTGGTTCGTGCAGGGCATCGACATGCCGCCCTTGCCGCTGTGGCTGTGGCAGCACGCCTGGCCGCCGATGCTGGCCCTGCTGCTCGCCCTGGCGGCCTGGCTGTGGCGGCGCCTGCCGCGCCCGGGGCCGCAATGGCACGCCGCCGAAGCCGACCGCACCGATTATCTCGGCCACTTGCTGGCGCTGGGCCATTTCCACTGGCGCACCGGCCAGAGCGAGCGGCTGACGGCACCGCTGCGCGACAGCGCGCGGCGGCGCCTGGACCTGCTTCACCCGGACCCGGACAAAGCCCTGGCGATCGCCGCCCAGCGGCTGAGTCTGCCGGAAGCCGATTTACGCGACGCCCTGGACAGCGGCGGCGACACCCAACCACCGCGCCCCCGGGACCGCCAGCAATGGGCTGACCGGGTGGCGATACTGCAAACCCTGAGGAGCCGTTTATGACCAGCCAGACGGAACAGGCCGGCGCCCTGGCGCGCCGCATCGAAGAGCAGCTTAACCAGGTGCTGGTGGGCCAGCCGGCGATCACCCGGCAGGTGCTGATCGCCCTGATCACCGGCGGCCACGTGCTGATCGAAGGCGTGCCCGGGCTCGGCAAAACGTTGCTGGCGCGCAGCCTGGCCCGGGTGCTGGAGCTGGACTTTCAGCGCATCCAGTTCACCCCCGACCTGATGCCCTCCGACGTCACCGGCCACGCCCTGTTCGACAGCCAGAGCGGCGATTTTCGGGTGCGCAAGGGCCCGGCCTTCACCAACCTGCTGCTCGCCGACGAGATCAACCGGGCGCCGGCCAAGACCCAGGCGGCGCTGCTGGAAGTGATGCAGGAGCGGCAGATCACCATCGAGGGCGAAAGCTTCCCGCTGGCGCCGCCGTTCGTGGTGCTGGCCACCCAGAACCCGCTCGACCAGGAAGGCACCTACCCGCTGCCGGAGGCGGAGCTGGACCGCTTCCTGTTCAAGATCCTGATCGACTACCCGGATCAGGAGCACGAATCCCGCATGGTGGAGATGGTGCTCGACGGGCGGCTGCCGGACAGCCTGGACGCGGCGCAACTGACACCGGTCACCGACGCCGCCGGCATCCTCGAACTGACCCGCAGCGCCGAACAGGTGCTGATCGACCCGGCCATCGTCGACTACCTGCTGCGCCTGGTGCGCGCCACCCGCGAGCACCCCAGCCTGATCCAGGGCGGCAGCCCGCGGGCCAGCATCGCGCTGGCGCGCACCGCCAAGACCCAGGCGCTGCTCAGCGGCCGCGATTTCGTGGTGCCCGACGACGTCAAAGCGGTGGCGGCACCGGTGCTGCGCCACCGTCTGCGCCTGGGCGTGGACGCGGAACTGGAAGGCCAGACCGTGGAATCGGTGCTCGCGCAACTGCTGGAGCAGGTGGAGGCGCCACGGCAATGAAGGACGCACGGATACAGCCGCGCGGCCTGACCTCTTGTGGGGGCGGCGCTTGTAGGAGCTTGCCTGCAAGCGAAAGGCCGGCAAAGCCGGCCGGCAGGATTCCAGAGAGCTTGGAAAGCGGGATGCCAACCAGGTCTCTGGAATCCTGCCGGGTGGCTGGCGCCACCCTTTCGCGGGCATGGCCCGCTCCCACAAGAAGCCAGACCTCCGTGGAGGCGGCATGTCGATAAGGCCGGGGCAGCGCTTAATCCAAGGGCTGCTCGGCTGGGCGGCGCTGGCTATCCTGCCACTGGTGGCTCGCGTCGGGCTGCCGGAACTGGCAGCGCCGGCTCTACTGGCTTGGGCCGCGTTAGGCCTGGCCGGCGCGCTGTGGGCACTGGACGACCTGCGCCGCCTGCGCGCGCGGCCCACGCCGGCGGCGGAGCGGCGGCTGCCCGCCGCCCTGGCAGTGGGCGTGGCGCATACCGTCACCCTGCTTTTCGATAGCCGCCGGGCGCCCCCCGGCGAGCAGTGGCTGGTGGCCGACCACCACCCGCCGGACGACCCGCTCACCGGGCTGCCGCGTGCCCTGGCACCCGCCGCCGGCCACGACCGCACCGAAGTGCGCTACCGCTACCGGCCCACCCGGCGCGGCACCGTGCGGTTCGGGGATATCGAGCTGTGGCTGCCGTCGCCGCGCGGCCTCTGGCAGCAGCGCCGGCGCGTCACCGCCCAGCGCCAGGTGCCGGTTTATCCCGATTTTTCGCCGATTGCCCGCGCCGCCCTGGCGGTGGACAAAAGCCGTGGCCGCTTCGGCGCCCGGGTGCAACCGCGCCGGGGCGAGGGCCTGGAATTCCACGAGCTGCGCGACTACCAGGCCGGCGACAGCCCGCGCCGCATCGATTGGAAAGCCAGCGCCCGCCGACAACGGCTGATCACCCGCCATTATCAGGATGAACAGAATCAGAGCGTCTGGGTGCTGCTCGACGGCGGCCGCCGCATGGCGCTGCCGATCGGCGACCTGACCGCCTTCGACCACGGCCTCAACGCCGCCCTGCTGCTGGCCTGGTCGGCGCTGCGCCAGGGTGACCGGGCCGGCGCCATGCTGTTCTCGGCGGAAACGCCGCGCTGGCTGGATCCGGTGCACGGGCCCAACGGCATCCAAAGCCTGCTGAAAGGGTTCTACGACGTGCATCCCGCCGATCGCGCCAGCGACTTCAGCCAGGCGGCGCGGCATTTCCACGGCCGCTGGCGGCGGCGCGCCCTGGTGGTGATCATCAGCCGGGTGCAGGCGGAGGACAGCGACGACCTGCTCGCCGCCGTGCGCCTGCTGAGCCGCCGCCACCTGGTGATGGTCGCCGACATGGAATTGCCCGAGCAGGCCGCCCTGCGCCACGCCCGGGTGGAAAGTGTGGACGACGCGCTGCGCGTCACCGCCGACGCCCACGAGCAACAGCAGCGCCGCGCGTTGCACGCCCGCCTGCGCCACGCCGGCGCGCAGCTGGTGGCCGCCACCCCCAACACCCTCGCCGAACGCCTCGCCCAGGCCTACCAGAAACTCAAGCAGGCCGGCCGGCTGTAACGACAACGCTGCGGGAGCGGACTTTTGTGGGAGCGGGCCCTGCCCGCGAAAGGCCGGCTGTGCCGGCCGGCAGGATTCCAGAGGCCTCTCTAAAGGCTGTACAAACAACCTCTCTGGGATCCTGCCGGGAGCTCCGCTCCCTTTCGCGGGCTGGGCCCGCTCCTACAAGGCGTCACGCGCCGTTGACGCGGGCCTTATGTTAGCCTCTCCGGAATCCGTTTCCGGCCTAGGACAAGGAGCGCCCTGATGAGCGATGCCACCGAGCAAAGCCCCGCCGAACAACAAAAACCCAAGGTGCTGATCAATCCGCCGGTGTTCTTCACCTCGGTGGCGATCATCGCCGCCATGGTGCTGTTTTCGGTGATCGCGCCGGAAACGGCGGAAACCGTATTCGATAACGTCAAAGAGCGGGTGATCAGCGACGCCGGCTGGTTCTACGTGCTCACCGTGGCGATCATCATCACCCTGGTGACGTTTCTGGCGGTGAGCCGCTTCGGCGACATCAAGCTGGGCAAGGATCACTCCGAGCCGGATTACAGCTACGGTTCCTGGTTCGCGATGTTGTTCTCCGCCGGCATGGGCATCGGCCTGATGTTCTTCGGCGTGGCCGAGCCGGTGACCCATTTCAACGCGCCACCGATGGCGGAGCCGGGCACCATCGACGCCGCCAAGGAAGCGATGCGCGCCACCTTCTTCCACTGGGGCCTGCACGCCTGGAGCATCTACGCCATCGTCGGGCTGATTCTCGCCTACTTCAGCTTCCGGCATGGCCTGCCGCTGACGCTGCGCTCGGCGCTCTACCCGCTGATCGGCAAGAAAATCTACGGCCCGCTGGGCCACGCGGTGGACATCTTCGCGGTGGTGGGCACGGTGTTCGGCGTGGCCACCTCGCTGGGCTTCGGTGTCGAGCAGGTCAACGCCGGTCTGAACTATCTGTTCGGGCTACCCAAGAACGAATGGGTGCAGGTGGGGCTGATCGTCGCCATCACCGGCCTGGCCACCATCTCCGTGGTCACCGGCCTGGACGCCGGCATCCGCCGCCTGTCCGAACTGAATCTGGGGCTCGCCTTTCTGCTGCTGGCGTTCGTGCTGGTGCTCGGGCCCACGGTGTTCCTGCTGAAAGCCTATGTGCAGAATCTGGGGGATTACCTCTCTGAACTGGTCAGCATGACCTTCAACCTCTACACCTATCAGCCCAAAGTGGAGGACGGCCCGCAGGACTGGATGGGCGGCTGGACGCTGTTCTATTGGGGCTGGTGGATTTCCTGGTCGCCGTTCGTGGGCATGTTCATCGCGCGGGTGTCACGCGGGCGCACCATCCGTGAATTCGCCCTGGGCGTAATGCTGGTGCCCGCCGGCTTCACCCTGTTCTGGATGACCGTGTTCGGCGATTCCGCGATCCGCATGATTCTGGACGGCTCCTACGCGCAGCTGGCGGAATACGTGAAGGACGACAACGCGGTGGCGTTGTTCCGCTTCCTGGAGCAGTTCCCCTGGTCGGGCTTTATTTCCGGCATTGCCACCCTGATGGTGGTGGTGTTCTTCGTCACCTCCTCGGACTCCGGTTCCATGGTGGTGGACATGCTGGCCTCCGGCGGCCACGACGACACGCCGGTGTGGCAGCGTATTTTCTGGGCCGGCTCCGAAGGTCTGGTGGCGATCGCACTGATGCTGGCCGGCGGCCTGCAGGCGCTGCAGTCGGCCACCATTGCGTCGGCGCTGCCGTTCTCGGCGGTGTTGTTGATCGCCTGCTTCGGGCTGGTCCGATCCTTGAAGGTGGAAGGCATCCGGCGTACCAGCTTCCAGTCCAATCTGGGCACCGCGCCGGCCACCATCCACGTGGGCCACCAGACCCCCGCCGGGGCCTGGAAAACCCGCCTGCGGGGCATGGTTAGCTTCCCGGTGCGCGCCCGCGTGCTCGCGTTCGTGCGCGAAGTGGCGACCCCGGCGCTCAACGCGGTGGCCGACGAACTGCGTGGTCACGGCCTGGAGGTGGAGGTCACCGAAGGTGACGACCGCGCCACCCTGGTGGTTCGCCACGGCGAGGAAACCGACTTTCTGTACGGCGTGCGCATCCGCGGCTACACCCGCCCCTCGATCACCATGCGGCAACTGGAGCATTCCAAACGGCGGCCGGAAAGCGATCAGTACTTCCGCGCCGATGTGTTCCTCAGCGAAGGCGGCCAGGACTACGACCTGATGGGCTTCAGCCGCGAGCAGGTGATCAGCGACGTGCTCGACCAGTACGAGAAGCACATGCATTTTCTGCACATGCTTCGTTGACCAAACTCCGCCAAGCGGTCCCTGTGGGAGCGGGCCCTGCCCGCGAAAGGGTGGCGTTAGCCACCCGGCGGGATACCAGAGAGGCTGTTTGTGCTGTCGTTAGAGCGGCCTCTGGGATCCTGCCGGGAGCTTCGCTCCCTTTCGCGGGCAGGGCCCGCTCCCACAAGACTCTTACTGCCGTAGAAGCGCGTCAGGGCGTCAATCCATAGCTTGGCGCGGGCCGGCGGGCCCCGGCGGTGAAGCTCTTGGGCGAGCGCCTGGACGTCGGCGGCGAAGCGGGCTTCGTCGCCGGGGTCGCCGTCCAGGTTGTCCAGGGAGACGCGGAACGGGTGATGGCAGGCGGCGCAGAACAGCGCTTCGAGAGCCTGGGGGCGCACTTCCACGCGCAGGAATTCCGCCTGGGCGGCGGCGTCGCGGCCGTCCGGGGCGTACCAGTAGCCGTAGTCGTCCAGGCGCCGGCGGCGCTCGCCGGCCACGCACCAGTGCGCCACCTCGTGCAGGGCACTGCGGAAGTAATCGCGGGTATAGCGGATACGCGCCGGCGCGCCGGTCCCCGGGTCACCGGCCCTATAAACCGGCTCGTCGAAGCCGCCTTCCAGCACGGTCTGGTAGCGGTCGAAAAAAGTCTCGCGAAACAGCCTTTCCAGGTCGGTGGCGCGGTGCACCACGACACGGGATTGCGGTATGGTAGCCGCCCCGTGATCAGGCTGTAGTGCGCCATGTCCGCTCATCGTCTCGAATACCTTGCTCAGTTGCGTCTTGCTCTGCCAATTCTCGGCGGCCAGCTGGCACAGACCGCCAACGGCTTCGTGGACACCATGATGGCGGGCCGGGTGGGCGCCGAGGATCTCGCCGCGGTGGCGGTGGGCGCCAGCATCTGGGTGCCGCTGTTCCTGTTCATGACCGGCGTGCTGATGAGTGCCACGCCGATTCTCTCCCGCCACCTCGGCGGCGAAGCTTACCATCGCGTCAACCCGGTGGCCCAGCAGGGGCTGTGGCTGGCGCTGGGGCTGGGCCTGTTCAGCGCGGTGGTATTGCGTTCCATGGGGCCGCTGCTGGGGTTAATGGACGTGGACCCGGCGATCCGCCCGCTGGTGGCGGGCTATCTGGACGCGCTCAGTTGGGGCATGCCCGGCGCCGCCGTGCTCCTGGCGCTGCGCAGCTACACCGAGGCGATGAACCACACCCGGCCGGTGCTGTGGATCAGCGTGATCGGGCTGGCGATCAACATCCCCGCTAACTATGTGCTGATCTACGGCAAGCTGGGTTTCCCCGCCATGGGCGGGGTCGGCTGCGGCTGGGCCACCAGCCTGGTGATGTGGTGCATGGCGCTGATGATGGGCGCCTATATTCGCCGTCATCCGGTCTACCGCCCGGCGCGGCTGACCCTGCGCGAGCGGCATCTGGAGCTGGCCAGCCTGGGCTACATGCTGCGGCTGGGGCTGCCGGTGGGGCTGTCGATTTTCTTCGAGGTAAGCATCTTCGCGGTGATCGCGCTGTTGATCAGCCGGCTGGGGCCGGAGATCGTCGCCGGCCATCAGATCGCGCTCAATTTCACCTCGCTGATTTTCATGATCCCGCTCAGTTTCGCGTTGGCCGCCACGGTGCGCGTGGGGCATGCGCGCGGCCGCCACGACCGCGCCGGGCTGAGCCGGGCGGTGCGCTGCTCGCTGGCGATGACCGGCGGCATCGGCCTGGTCGCCGGGCTGGCGCTGATCGTCAGCCGGCCGTGGATTCCACACATCTACACCGACAACCCGGAGGTGATCGCCCTGGCCGCCCACCTGCTGCTGTTCGCCGGCATCTACCAGGTGTCCGACGCCCTGCAGGTGTGCGCCAACGGCTGCCTGCGCGGCTTCGAGGACACCGCCTGGCCGATGCTGATGACGCTGGTGGCCTACTGGGGCGTGGGGCTGCCGGTGGGCTATGTGCTCGGGCTTACCGATCTGTGGGTGCCGGCCATGGGCCCGGCGGGCTTCTGGATCGGTCTGGTGTCGGGCCTCACCGCCGCCGCCGTGCTGCTCGGCATCCGCCTGCGCTGGCGGCTGCGGCAGCCGCTGGCGGCGCCGGCTACAAACCTTACGGTTGACGCATTGCATTGAATCACTGAATGCGGATAATAACGATTCTTATTTGCCTTGTTCGTCCGTAACGGGTGCCGACTTTTCGGTGCTGGGGATTCCATGTCCAGACTTTCTCTACAGCGGCTCGCCGCCTCGCCCGGCCTGGGTGTCGCGTCGCGTACGGTGGCCGCCGTGTTCGGCGGCTACGCCCTGGCCGCCTGCGCCACCACCGCCCTCGCCCTGTGGCTGCCGGCGGCGCCGGCCACGGCGGTGATCACCGCCAACCTGCTGTCCTTCCTGATCTACACCGTGGCGGTGCTGTGGGCGTTCGCCACCCGCACCGCCACCCGCGCCTGGGCGGGCATCCTGGCACCGGCGTTGTTGCTGGCCGCGCTGGCCTGGCTGGCCGGCCCGGAGAACCTGCTGTGAAGGCGGGCCTGCGGCAGTCCATGGCCTGGCTGCACACCTGGAGCGGCCTGTTGCTGGGCTGGCTGCTGCTGGCCATGTTCGTGACCGGCACCAGCGCCTATTTCCGCGAGGAAATCTCCCTGTGGATGGCCCCGGAGCTGCACCACTCGCAGCCGTCGCCGGACACCCCCGCCCTGGCTTGGGCGGCGCTCAACGCCAAGGCCCCGGACGCGAAAAGCTGGGACCTTCAACTGCCCGAGGCCCGTTCGCCGGTGGCACAGCTGCGCTGGCAGCCGGACACCCCGCAGGCCGAGGACGGCGGACGCCGGCGCGGCGAGCGGGCGGTGATGGACGCCGGCACCGGCGAGCTGCTGGAACCGCGCGCCAGCCGGGGCGGTGATTTCCTCTACCGGTTCCACTTCGAGCTGTATGGGGTGCCGCGTATCTGGGCACGCTGGCTGGTGTGCGTGGCCACCATGTTCATGCTGGTGGCGATCATCAGCGGCGTGATCACCCACAAGAAAATCTTCAAGGATTTCTTCACCTTCCGGCCCGGCAAGGGCCAGCGCTCCTGGCTGGACAGCCACAACGCCACGGCGGTGCTGGCGCTACCGTTTCATTTCATGATCACCTATTCGGGCCTGCTGATCTTCATGGTGATGCTGATGCCCTGGGGCATGAACGCGGCCTACCAGGACGGCTGGCGCGGCTTCTTCCAGGACGTGTTTCCACGCGACGAAGCCACCACCGAACCCGGTGCGCCGGCCGCCATGACTGATATCGCGCCATTGCTGGCGCGCACTGAAGCGACGTTCGATCAGCCGGTGCGCCGCATCAGCGTGGACTGGCCCAACCGGGATAATGCGGTGATCCATATTTCCACCGACAAGGCGCCGGCGATCACCGACAAACGCCGGGGCGGCAACCCTACCCTGGTGTTCAACGGCGTCACCGGCGAATTGTTGGAGACACAACCCGGCGACGAGGCGGTGCCCGGCGCGTTCCGGGTCTACAACCTGTTCGTCAATCTACACCTGGCGCGGTTCGCCGACCCCACCGTGCGCTGGCTGTTCTTCCTGTTCGGCGTGGGCGGCACCGCCATGGTCGCCACCGGCATGCTGCTGTGGGTGTCCAAACGCACCCAGCAGTTGCGCGGCAAGGCGCCGGGGGCCGCGCTGCGGCTGGTGAACGGGCTTAACATCGCCTCGCTCACCGGCCTGCTCGCCGCGCTGGCCGCCTACTTCGCCGCCAACCGGCTGTTGCCGGTGGAACTGGCCGCCCGCGAAAGCTGGGAAATCCGCGTGTTCTTCCTCACCTGGCTGCTGGCGCTGGGCCACGCGCTGCTGCGCCCGGACCGGCGCGGCTGGATCGAGCAGCTGGCGGCCAACACGGCCCTGTGGGCGGCGCTGCCGCTGCTGAATGTGGCCACCACGGACAGCCATCTGTTCAGCGCCGCCGGCTGGCGCCACGGCGCCCTGGCCGGCTTTGATCTGGTCTGCCTGATACTGGCCGGCGTCTGGGGCTACGCCCTGTGGCGGGTAGTGCAGCGGCGAACCATTCGCGGGCAGGGCCCGCTCCCACAAAGGTCGCGCCCACAACAATCGATGGCGCAAGGCCCGCGCTCAAAGCGTGGCGCCCGTACCGCGGAGGACAGCGCATGACAGTGATCGCCGTAACCTTGCCGCTGACCCTGGCCTACGCCGGCCTGACCGCCCTGGCGCTGGCGATGAAACGCCACCATGAAGCGGCGCTCGGCGCCAAACCGCCGGCGGCGCGGCTGCGTGGGTTTCGCATCGCCGGCTGGGTGCTGATCGCCTTGATGGTGGCCAGCTGCCTGCGGCTGTGGCCCACCGGCCTGGCACTCTCCATGGCCCTGGGCCTGGTCACCCTGGCCGGCCTGCCGTTGGTGTTCCTGCTGCCCTACCGGCCGCGGCTGATGGTGCGGCTGGCGCCGGTCCTGCCGGTGCTGGCTGTGATTGCCACGGTGGTGCTGTCCTAGGGCCTTTCGCGGGCGAGGCCCGCTCCTACCAAAAAAGAGCGCTTGCGCGCCCCGCCGCCACCGTCTAGTGTGAAAACACAGGCTGCGCGGAGGTGTTTATGGCAAACCGGCGTGACCCCCTTGGCAACACCAAGCGTCCCAACAACGTGTTGCCATTTACCCCACGACGGCGAGCCGATTCGCCGCCGATACTCAGACTCTCCCCTGAATACGACGGCATGGAACTGCTCTATGCCAACGACCAGCACCCCGACACTCTTTTCTCGGTCAAGATCCTCGCTTGGGCACGCCTGGAAAACGGCGACACCCTGGCCATGGTGCCGTGGCTGAAAAAACTGGCGAGCGCCCACGAACTGGCGGACCCGCTCAACGGACGCTGGGAAGGCTACCGGCTGCCGGAGAGCGATTACCTGTTCTGTGAGGCCCCGCCGCACAAGGTCCAGGAGTTGGATGCGGCGGTGGAGTTCTTTGGTAAACCGAGCTTCAGCAACCCAGCGCGGGGCCTGGTGCAGGAAATCCCCGACACCATCGGCACCCACGCGGTGTTCTCCGAGGACGAGTTCGAAACCCTGAGCCTGATGGAAGTGGTGAGCTGGCGGCTGTACGGCGACGGCACCGCCCAGGCCATGGTCGCCGATGAGGCCGCGGTCACCCAGACACCGGTGCTGCCCGGCGACCACTGCCTGGTGCCCGCGCAGAAGGAGCCGGATTTCCGCTACTTCTTCCAGCACGGCATCGCCAACCGGCTCAAGGAACACGACCCGGAGGCGCTGGCCGCCATCGCCATGCTCAACGCCCGGCAGTAACCCTGCCGGGCTAGATCAGGACCTCGAGGCCTTTTTCATCCACGAGGTTGAGTAGCTTCAGGGAGATGCCGTTAGGCGTCTTGTCGCCCTGTTCCCACTTTTGAATGGTGGAGACGGAGGTATTCAGATAAGCGGCAAAAACCGCTTGGCTGACACGGTGGCGGGTGCGAAGGCGGCGAATTTGTGCGGCGCTAAGCAATTTCACCTCCGGCAGACAGAGCGCATCGAACTCCCGCAGCGTGACCTCGTCCATCACGCCGGCTTTATGAAACGCCTCGGCGGTCTCGTGTACCGTTTTCAGAATGTCACTCGTCATCAGAATCCACCTCGATGGTGAGAGCTTGCCCTGCAAGCGAAAGGCCGGCTTTGCCGGCCGGCAGGATTCCAGAGCCTCACCTAGTCGCACAAAACAACGTCTCTGGAATCCCGCCGGGAGCTTCGCTCCCTTTCGCGGGCGAGGCCCGCTCCCACTGGCAGCCCACCAGAGAAGCCTTAAAATATATCACTAAGTGGCACGATTTAGAATCGCCGTCCGGACCCGCCGATCAGTCCGTGGAAAAGGCGCGGATGACTTCGGGGAAGCGCAGGGCGATAAGGAGCAGCGCGTGGGCGGCGCCGTCGGGCGCGCCCAGGCCGCGCTCCCAGTGCTCCAGGGTGGGCAGGTCCACGCCCAGAACCCGGGCGAGGTGAAAGCGGTCGCGGCCGGTCAACCGCACCGCCGCGGTCACATGGGTGCCGTCCAGCGGGGTGTTCAAGGGCATCGGCGCCAGTTCCGGGCCCCGCCCCCGTTCCAGCAGGCGGTCCACCCAGGCGTCCGCCGCCGAGGCGGTGCCCGGCGCGTAGGGGGTGCGCTCCTCCGACATATCGATCTCGCTCTCCGTTCCGCTTCCTTGGGTCGGTACCACTTCAGTGTGCCGGGGTAAAACGCGGGGGGAATAAGCCGGAAACGTTAATCGTTGTCAGCCATCGGCTCGTCGTCGGGTGCGAGATCGCAGCGGCCTTCCGTCGGATCAAAAAGTCTGTCCCCTTTTTTCACGCCATGGCGCTCAAAGAAACCGGCGTTCATCTCCAGCGCGGACACGAACGCCCTGCCCGGCCGGTAGACTTTGCAGCGGCGCGGGTCGTCATGGGGGCACGGCGTCATCGTCATGATCGACACGATACGGCCGTCGGTATCGGCGAACGCCACGTCCAGGGGAATCAGCGTGCGGTACATATAAAAGCCGACGCCCTTCGCCATCGGGCCGTCGAACAGAAACAGCATGCCGGCGTCCTTCGCCAGACTCTCACGCTGCATCAGACCACGATTGCGCTGGGCCTGGGTTTCCGCCACCTCCACCGCAAGCGGCGCCGCCACGCCTTCCACGCACAGGTCCTTGGCAGAAAACGTCACCGGCGCGCCGTACGCCGCCGAAACCAGAAGCCCGAATAAGGCGGCGATAGCCAAGTGGCGGAGCTGATTTGTTATTGTCATTTTCCCGAGTCCTTTCCAAGACATTCCAATCAATCAGACGATGTTGTACTGGCTTAGTGGGTGCGACCAACGGGGCCGGCCTCCGGCCCGTCGGGGCGGAGCACCTCCTGGGCGGGCGTAACACCGGGGCGCAGGGGCTCGTCCTGCTGGTAGAGGGGCTTCGTCGCCGGCGGCTGCATAATGAGGGCGTCGTCCAGGGCGTGGCCGCCGAAAGCGACGCCGTAACCGGCCTGGTCAAACAGCGCGTCCGCGGCGTTGCGCCAACGGCACCGGAAGGCCCGGGCGCCGGGGCCGAAGGCGGCCTCCAGCAGGCTCTCCAGAGCTTGCTCCGCGACGGCCCGGTAGCGCACCGCGAAGGTGGCGTCCCAGGTCAGAACCATTTGCTGGAGATCCTGGGAATCTTCGTAGGGGGCTTCCAGCACGTACAAGGTGTTATAGAGAAACTGATATTCCCAGCCGCCGTGCTCGCTGAGCCCACCGTCCGGGGAAAAGCCGGCGATGCGGTGCAGTTGCGCGACGGCGGTGGTCTTCAGCCCGTCCGGATTCGCCGCCCAGGGCACCAGCGACGCATCCTGCCCCAGCCGGGTATTGCGCAACACGGTGGTTTGGTACTGCAAAGCCTGCGTGGAAAAATCGGCATCCATTGCCGTCCCCCCCAATGTCGTTTTGGCGTTCGTTATTGTTCTGATTCAAAACTCTAGTTGAAAAGGACCCGGCTTGCACCGGGTCCGTCCCCATTTTTTAGGGAATGATGTCCACATCCGGGAACATCGGCAGGGTTTCGGCGAAGCCCTGTATCTGGCAACTGCCGAACGTGGTGGCGAAGGCAAAGTTCGAAGCGGAAGTGTTAATCACCGTGGGCCCGTTGGTGAACTGCATGGCCATTGGGCTGGGCGCGGCGGTACAAGGCGCACCGGCCGGGCCGATGATCATCACGTTATTGAACGAAGCCGGCACGGTACTGCCCGCCAGTGGCGCGGGTAACGGCGCGAAGCCGTTCCACGGCGGCAGGAACTGCACCGCCGGACAACCCGGCGTGCCCGGCATGATGATGGCGTTCGCCATCAACAAGTTGACGCCGCCAGCGGCGGGCTGGAAATCCATGTCCATGATGAGTTCGCAGGTCTCGGTGCTCCCGCCCTGGGTAATGGTCAGATTGAGCGTGCCGGGGCTGGCGCCGAACTGATAAATCCCCGGTGCAGGCGCGGGATTAGCCGCCCAACCGGTCGCCGAGGCACACAGCAGCGCTGCCGTAAACAGGTATTTCAGGGTGAAGGGTTTGGTTTGATGATTCATGAGAGTCTCCTTTCTTTTGTTATGCAGCGGTCCGTCCCGAACCGCTTCCGCCAGGCCACGTACTTCCCCCTCGTGGCCCAGTGACATCAGGCTAAACATAGAGGCCTTAAAAAATAAAAGAAAAAATTAGCATATAGCTCAAGGAAAGTGGCATATCAGGCCTCAAGTCCCCCATTAGTGCTGCTGCTAACCGCGCCGGTCGGCGTGTAGGCGTAACCCCAGGGCGCGCGTAATTTTCAGTACGGTATCGAATCCAGGACTGCCTTGTGGAGACAGGGCTTTGTAAAGCCCTGCCCGAGTCATACCGACCGATCGGGCCAGGCTGGACATGTTTTGCGCTCTGGCGATGTCGTTCAGGGCCGCGCGGATCAAAGAGCCGTCGCCCGGGTCTTCGTCGATGCATGCATTGAGATAAAGGATCATGTCATCGTGATCTTTCAAGTAACTCGCCGCATCAAAGGGGGTCAACTCGTGTTGGCTCATTTTGCCTCCTGATAACGTTTCGCCAGCGACTTGGCGAGACGGATATCTTCGTTCTGGGTGCTCTTATCACCGCCTACTAGCAAGATGACCACACCAAGCCGGCGAACCGTTAGGTAGACCCGATAACCTGGACCCGCATGAATTCGGAGCTCACTGACACCGCCTCCGACGACTTTGACATCGCCCAGGTTGCCGAGACCGATCCGCCGAATTCTGGCGATGATCCTCGCCCTGCCCTGCTTATCGCGAAGTCGGTCCAGCCATCGGTCAAACCGTTTAGTGGTAAGTACTTTTCTTGGAGTGTATACCATGGTTTACATTTTATCAAGCCCCCGACGGACGGCTCGATCTCCGCAGCGCCAAAGACAGCAGCATGCGGAGCCAACTAATGCACAGGTATCAGCCAAAACGGAAAGTCAGGTAGGAAAAGTACTTTAGCGGCGTCGGCCGGACGCCATTCCGGCGCCCAGGCTCAGCGCAACAACATTGCCGGCAAGCTTCGCTCGCCTTTCGCGGGCCAGGCCCGCTCCCCAAAAAGCCACTTCCGCAGAGGTCAGCGCTGGACCTTGCTGAGGCACTGGGTCATCAGATGGTCCAGGACCTTCTGGGGCTGGCCCATCAGGAAGCCGCGGCCGGGGGCGATCCAGTGCAGGTCTTCCTCCAGCAGCCGGGCCAGGCCGGCCACGTAGGCGTCGACGTCGGCGGCGGGCAGGTAGCCCTTGGCGATGGAGCGCTCCAGCACCGTGGTGCCGGAGAACAGCATGCCCTCTTCCTGGATCAGCAGGCATTGGCGGTCGTCCGCCTGGCCGGGGGTGTGCAGCAGCTTGAGGGTGAGCCCGCCCAGCTTGTGCGGCTCGCCATGGGCCAGGCGCAGGTCCGCCGGGCCGGCGACGCCCAGGATGCGGGCACCGGTGGCGCCCTGCAGGGTACGGGCCGCCGCCTGTTGCTCGCGGGGCCGGGTGAGCACGATGGTGGACAGCACGCCGTCGCAGGCTTCCAGCAGCGCGTGCAGATCGTCGCGGTCCTCGATCACCGGGTCCACCACCAGGGCCTGCTCGCCGGCGCGCACCAGGTAGCTGTTAAAACCCGGCCCGCCGTCGTCGGAACCGGCGTTCAGGGTCAGGCGCGACACACTATTGCTGAGCGCCACCCACAGGCCCGCCTCCAGGCGCGCCTGGGCGCTGCCCGTCGCCTCCGGGTCGAGCTTGCACACTTCATCGTAGGCCGGGCGCCCCGGCTCGATATACACCACCTCGTCGCCCTTGCGCGCCGGCCATGGCTGGGTGGGAAACGCCTGGGGCCGGCGGTCGCGGGCGTAGGCCAGCACCTCGTCCACGGACGCGAACTCCGACAGCTTGCGCAGCACACTCACGGTGGGCGTGGCGAACTCGCGGCGGCCCTGGCGGCGGTCCTCCAGCGCGTCCTGCGGACGGATCCAGATATGGTCGATGGTCTCCTCGCCGTCGTGGGCGGGCACCTGGGTGGGCGGCGCAACGGCCGCGAAGAAGCGCGTATCAAACCGGCGCGGCGGACCCGGCGGCGTCACCCAGTGATCCATATAGGCAATACCATCCAGCGACAGCGCCAACCCGTGGGAGCGACACAGATCCCCCAGATCCGCCTCACCACTGCCCACCGCCCAGCGGCCGTCCATCACCGGATGGCTGCCATCCAGCCACTGCCCGGCACTGTCCCGGGCCAGCAGCATGCCGGACTCCTCGAAGCACTCGCGCACGGCGGCCACCAGATAGCCCAGCCCGCCGCCCTCCGGCAGGCCCAGCAAGGCACTGGCGGAATCATCATCGTGGCCATAAAGGTGGCCGCTGCGCGCCAGGTCGCGGTCGCCGTCGTCGACGGCGCCACCGGGGAACACATAAAAGCCGGGCATGAACACGGCCTTAAGGGTGCGCTGGAGCATCAAGACTTCAAGGCCCTGCTCGGTATCCCGGAGCAGCGCCAACGTTGAGGCGGGGCGAGGCTGCATGATCAGTTCTTATTGTCGAATCAATGAGTCAACAACCTTAACCCGACCGGCCGGCAAGAAAAAGCGAACGGTGCCACGTTACCTATTCCATTCCTCGAACCGGTTGGTAATCATCTCGTACGCCTCCTGCAGGTCGTGCGTCTCGGGGGAAGTCTCGCCGGGGAACCATTGCGGGTAAAACCGGCGCGAACCGGCGATTCTAAGGCCAAAAGCGAGGAAATAGACGCTAATTGCGGACACCGCAAACGAGCCTGGTTAGCACGTCCCGGCCACCAAAGGCGCCCATAAAACATCCAAGGTGGCCGTTCAAGTAAGCCGCCAAACGGCGAAAAAGAGCCGCCAAAGCGGCATTTTCGGTGTTATAAGCAGGAGAAAAAGCGAGATTTGCGTGATTTCCAAGGTTAAGTGCGACTGCCGCAAAAGCCGCTCCGAGGGAAACACCGGGGCCCGCATCATGATGCAGCTGGATAAGGCCGTTGAGGAGGTCCGAAGTTAACAGCTACGGCTTCGAGGCGCTGTACGTGAAGGCTGAAAACATTGTCAGCCAGTACGAAACGTCAGTTGGGCGGCAACTAAGGTGGCAGAACCTGGCAAAAAGACAGGAAAAGCGTGTCAGAAAGCCGAAAAATCGCCCTTTTGCGGGTTTGGCAACAAAGGTTGCGAACGACGCAAATACAGCCGAGCGACCGTGTTATTACCCATTGGGTATTAGAGGTCAGGCGATCTTGTCGGGCACGGCCTGCAAGTGTACGCCAAGCGCGTGCAGTACCTTCATCAGCGTCGAAAAGCGCGGATCGGCACCAGGGCGTAATGCCTTATAGAGGCTTTCGCGGCCCAATCCGGTTTGACGCGCCAGGTCGCTCATGCCGCGAGCCCGCGCGACATGACCAATGGCGGCAAGCAGTTCTTCGTGATCGCCCTCTGCCAGCACCTGTGTCAGGTATTCGGTGATGGCTACATCGTTGTCCAGAAACTCGGTGATATCGAAAGGACGTAAACCAAGTTCCTGTGAGGTTGATGATTTCATTGCTCTCCACTCTCGGAAGACCTGTGTGGTAATCACGGCGTTCATGCCGCACCTGTATCCAAAAGGATACAATGAGGGAGCACATGTTTGCCACCCATTTTTTGACTTCCGTTCTTGGTCACAATCCACCTCCTTGTGTTGAGGAAGCAGGGTGCCACTGGGATTAGCGCTCTGGCTGTGGGCAATAGCGGAAAAATGAGTCAGTGATTCGAGAGCGTATTTGTAAGGGGCCGGGCAGACGGGTACCCAAGCCGTAAGGAAGGGACAGGCGCACTGCGGCCCCTTCACGGCTAGAAAGCCCTCAATTAAGCTGCCACCACCTATTGGAGAGGTCCGTTCAGAAGGCTCTCATAGGGAATCTTGAGGCCGGCGTGCAGATTGCGGATCATCTGCAGGCTGAGTGCCCTCTTTCGATTCAGGACTTCGGAGACCCGTCCGCTGGAGCCGATGTAAGCCTCAAGATCGCGGCGGGTCAGGCCGCGCTGCCTTCCTCCGCATCCCACAGCTCTTCCAGGCGAGCGAAAGCGCGTTCGAGGTCATCGTCTGTATGAATCGGCTGAATGTTCATTACACAGTCTCCGCGTCAACCTGGTCGTACTGAGCATGAGTGCCAACGAATCGCACCCAGGCAATCTGCAAGTCATACCGCTTAACCGCAGTGGGCAAGCATTGCATTCAATCGCCTTTCGATCAGTTTGACGCCCGGGCGCCGCGGCGCAATACCGTACATAGGCTTCGTCCAGAACGCATCCTAGGTGGCGGTTCAAGTAAGGCGCCAAAAGGTGGAAAAGAGCCCGCAAAACGGCCTTTTTGGGTGTCACAAGCGGGAGAAAAGGCGTGATTTTCGTGATTTCCAAGGTTAAATGCGGCTGCCGCAAACCAGCCCGATTAGCACGACCCAGCGACCAAAAGCACCGGCAGGATTCCAGAGCTCGCCCTTCTGAACACCACCCATGCTAGGTCCAGGTCTTGAAATTACTCTCAGAGCAAGACAATATGCGTTCATATATATACAAGTGGTGACACTTTGTCTTACTCAGAAAATCAGAGATCATCGTTTACCTCGTTGCGGGAGACATTCCAGGTCCATGGTGGCCAGCTACGCATGAGCGAAGCGCTTCGCGCGGGGATAAGCCGCTACACGTTTTATCGGGCACGTGACGAAGGCTTGATTGAACCGGTGGCGAGGGGCATCTATAGGCTATCCGACCTTCCGCCGCTCGGGCACCCGGACTTGATCGCCGCGATGTCACGCTTCCCCGGAGCGGTCCTATGTCTCGAATCAGCGCTTTCATGGCATGAAATCACGACTCAGATTCCACACCACGTCCACTTGGCGGTGGCGCGGGGAGCCCGGCTGCCTAAGTTGGATTACCCCCCTGTGCTGGGGTATCGGTACTCAGAGGCCGCTTTTGGCGCCGGTATTGAGCAGTTCCATGAGGACGGAGTGGTGTTGAGGATATACAGCGCTGAAAAGACACTGGCGGACTGCTTTAAGTTCCGGAATCGCATGGGTATGGAGGTAGTGCTGGAAGCGCTGAAGCTCTATCGGAAAAGGCAAGCGCCGCAGTTTAATAAAGTCCTTGAGTACGCGCGCGTATGTCGGGTTGAAAAAGTCATCCGGCCTTACCTGGAGGCCGTGTTATGAGCGGGACAAGGAACTTGGGCGCATCCGTACGGCAGCGCCTTCTTAACCGCGCTCGCGTTGAAAAAAGGCCGTTCCAGGAACTCCTTCAGTTTTATGCAATGGAACGGTTCTTGTATCGACTTAGCCAGTCTCGTCACAGTGAATGTTTTGTATTAAAAGGCGCGTTGATGCTGCGTGTTTGGAAGTCGCCATCCTATCGGCCCACTATGGATATCGACATGTTGGGTATCACCGATAATCGGGAGCAAGCGATTCTTCAGCAAATCGAAGAGGTTATAGCGGAGGAAGTGGCCGACGGGCTCCTATTTGACACGACTTCTTTGAAGGCAGAGACAATCACTGAAGACGCTGACTACCAAGGATTAAGAGTTCGATTCCCAGCCTCTCTTGACGGTGCACGCATCATAATGCAGCTGGATATAGGGTTTGGTGACGCAGTCTATCCTGCGCCAGAAAGGCAAATATACCCGGTGCTGCTGGACTTCCCGGCACCTGAACTTCTGTGCTACAGCCGGGAAAGCGCCATAGCGGAAAAGCTACAGGCCATGATTGTGCTCGGTGAGTTGAATAGCCGAATGAAAGATTTCTTTGATATCTGGCTATTGGCAAGGCGCTTCGATTTTTCCGCCGGACCTATGAAACAGGCCATTTTGAGTACATTTTCAACTCGCGGCACAACCTTGCCGGATCGCTTGCCGTTCAATCAGCACTTTATCGAGTCCAAACAAAAGCAGTGGGAAGCGTTTAGGCGCAGAATAGATCAAGAGCACATACCCAGTGACTTCGATGAAATAGCCAGGGTACTGTACACATTTTTATCACCGATAATTAAAACCGAGGAGACGCCGGAAACGGGGTACTGGCAAGCACCGGGGCCGTGGCGATTTTGATTCACATGATGATGCCATCAAAGCAGAACAAAGCAGCCACGAGATGTGCCCGGGCCTGGCGCCACTAACCTACTGGAAAAGATCGTCCAGGCTGGTGGCGTCCAGAACACCGTCGGCCAGGTGTTCCAGCTCCGATTGGGAGGCACCCACCAGGCGCTGGCGCACTTTCCATGCCTCGAACCGGTTGGTGATCATCTCGTACGCCTCCTGCAGGTCGTGCATTTCCGGGCAGGTCTCGGCGGGGAACCATTGCGGGCAAAGCCGGTGCCAACCGGCGATTCTAAGGCCAAAAGCGACGAAATAGACGCTAATTGCGGACACCGCAAACGAGCCTGATTAGCACCTCCCAGCCACCAAAGGCGCCCATAAAACGCGCCGAAGCTGGGCGAAGGCGTGAAGCTGCGATTCAGGTGCGGGCACGGGTATCCGCGACCGCGTCCAAAATGTCTTCGGTGCGGGCTTGTGTTCGTATGCCGGGAATATCGAACGGTGATTCCACTGGCTCGATTTGCGCGCGCAAAATGTAGACGGAGCCGTCTTTTCGGCGAATGTGGACCTCCTCGGTTTTCGCCAGGTCCAGCAACTTCGCCAGGTTCTGTCTCGCTTCAGAGTAGGTAAACACTTTCATCTCATGGCTCCAAGACGCGCAAGCCAAGTTGGATGGCGACGCGCTTCATTTGCTGGTCCAACGTAACAAGATTGCCACCGTGGCTTCTCGCACACTCCAGAAAATACGCATCGTACGCATAGATTCCGAAATCCGTGGCAAGGCGTAAAGCCCGCTCGACGTCGACGGGCATAAGCCGAACCGGGATCCGCAAGGTAATGTGCAAAGCGCTGATGGCTTCGTCTTCGGTCAGTTTCCGGCGACGGCACATCGCACTCAAAGCATTACCTATCTCATAGGGAAGAATCTCCGGCGCGCAAATCACACCCACACCCGCCGTAAGCCGCACGATATCGAGCTTTTCCGGTTCATCCAGAGCGGCGGCGAGAAAAATGTTGGTGTCGGCAGTAATCATTGAACAATTGTACAACTCAGGATTAAGCCTGCAACTCCAACGCTTTCGCTTCTCTTGATCACCGAACACGCGCCCCCCTTCCTTTCCTGCTCATCCTGCTGTCGTGTTTGTCCATGGGCAACTGTTTATGGGCACAGTCAAGCGTGGCTGGGATGCGGGACGCTGTCTGTACTACGACGCGGACAATCCTTATAAGAGAGGACGAACGATGCGCAGCCGATCTGAGCAAATGACAGTTAAGAAGGGGCCCAAAGAGTGAGGAACCGTGCCGAACCATACATTTCACGGTCAACAACGCACGAAAACGCGAAATTTGCGCAGTTAAGCTCCGAAAAATGCGGCTCACACGAAAGGAAAACCCGCCGTTTTAAGCACTGCGCCGGCTGACGAACTAGCACTCCAGAACGATAAACAGCCTTTTCTTTGTATACCTGGCCCCGAAAAGCTTTCTTTTTTCCTGCCCAGAGCTTTGAATTTGAAGCTTTTGAGAAACAGTGCGCCAGCTCTTTCACCGACGATAAGTTATTGAAATATATCGCAATGACCTATACCCCTTGTAGTCAAGCGTAACTTTTTCTTAAAACATAAAGACTTATTTCTACCCTCCGCACTTTCATGCACCGCAAAGTTGATTAGATGCCGGTTCCTGGCGTCTTTACTTAGTACATGATCAGGAGAAAAACCGTGACTACACAGAAGATAGACCTTCCTACAAAAGCCATCATCGGCGGAGTTCTAGCGATACTGTCGTCAATATCCATAGCACAGGTACAGTCACCAACCTACTCTGGAGACATGGGATTCGACTGCTACGGTATAGCTATTGAAGGCTGCAGCGTTAACCTAGAAAGTGAAATCGATACAAGCACTGGATCTATATTGGTCACTAACATCACCGTGGGAGGACCGGCATTTTGTAACCAAGTTCAGTTCAGCGAGTTCCCATGGGCAGGACAACTTGACTATGGATCTGGGAGCGTGGACTTTTCCGGGGCCAAGGTATACATGGGGCCTTATTGCACCTGCTCAGGCGCTTTAAATGATGTCAACTTCGCAGGAAACCCGGTACCAACAAGTATCTCATTTGACCATTCACTACAAGCATGCCTATTGAGCGGCACTCTCACGAATCCTTGAATTTACGTGAGATCACAGCGTCAGGGCTATTAGACCTACGAGCCCTGACGCTGGGCCTAAAAGTCGATCTGACGAGGCTCCTCCTGCACGTCAGTGAAACATACCGTCATAAGCTCATAGGACACAGCAAGCAGTGAACTCGTAAAAGGCCGCGGCCGGGGCGATGCCAAACAAAGCGAGACTTGCGTGACTTCCAAGGTCAACTGCGGCTGCCGCAAAAACTACGGATTCGCCACACTTTGGGATCGCTCTCCCAGGGAACCTGGCGCAGGAAGGCAACGCCACCGTGCGCCCTCTTACTTACTGGAAGAAGGCCGGTGGCGTCCAAAACGCGCTCGGCCAGGTGTTCCAGCTCCGCCTGGGAGGCACCTTTCAGGCACAGGCGAAGTGCGGCGGGCAATTCGCCGAAGCGGTGTTGCATCTGGTAAAGGACCAGTGCGCGTTCTCCGTCCAAGCGACCCTGCGCCACGCCCTGCTGCATACCCCGCTGTACGCCCACCAAGCGTTGGCGTTCTTTCTATTCTTCGAACCGGTTGGTGATCATCTCGTACGCCTCCTGCAGGTCGTGCATTTCAGGGAAGGTTTCGCCGGGGAACCATTGGAGCGGCCGGCGGCGAACCCCTTTGGTTCATGGGTATCTCGTCGATGGGTACCGTTTAGCCTGGCTAGGACACGGGGCATTGTCTTCTAGCAGCGGCGAATCCTTGCAAGCATCGCGCACCCCTCCCTAATCCTCTAGAGCTCAATAGCCTCCTTGCACACACCTGTACGCCACAAACCGCGCACAACCCTTCACGGAAGGCGCCCGAAAGCGCCGCGCCCTTTAATAGCAGAGGCGCAAGCGACCACGGACGTACAAGAAGAAGGCAAGGAAATGCAAAATATTTCGATAATCAAGGAACGAACGGCTTGACCCTGAATACCAAAAGGCAAGAAAAGCACTACAGATTGGTTAAAATGCTACCATAAGTAACAAACGCTAGATGCTGGCGAAAAACTTACAGATTAAATAGCGAAAAGCTTACAAGAAAAACAAAACCGGATTTTAAAGAATGGACAAAATTCCGGTCACGTTTTTTCGACCTTCGCAAATTTACTACCGCTCGTCGGCCATATTCTACCGTTCGTCGGGGACGCAAAACTTTTTTTGTTTATGGTTGTACGCAAGAAGTCAGCCTCAAGTCACTGTTCTTGCTCTACTTTATCATTTGTTGAATTTCATGTTTTCATTTTTTGAAAGACCCCTTTTCATTTTTTGCTATTCTCCCGCCTTCCCACCTCCTCTAACGTGAATCGTGTCGGTTCGGGGAGCAAAACAACAACTCACCCACCGACACGGCGGCGACCATGGAAGAAGTAAAGATCGCTGCCGAAGAAATATCCAAACAATGGAATTAAGGAGACTCTCATGTCTATGGAAATGATGAAGAAAAGCGTTTTTGCTTTCGCAGGCGCTGCCGCTCTGAGTGTAGCGATGAACGCAAGCGCGCAGGTCACTCCCGCTAACGTTCCCGGCCAGTGGGAAGGCGTGTTTCCCGGCCCCGGGACTTATACATTTAGTGGTCCGAGCACACTGAACCAAGGTGGCATTACCCTTAACTGTACACTCAGCGTTACTGGCGAGGCACGCTATGTTTCTTCTGACGAAGTAGAAATTACCGTGACTAGTGGTAGCGTAATGGGTGGGGGCCTCTGCGGCGCCGTAACCCTTAGCGGGTTCCCATGGCAGTTCGTGGGTCAATCCGGGCTGCCCTCCCCTGATGGCAATGTGGCCGGAAGTGGTGTTGCTGGTGTTGACTCACAAGCAGACGTGAACGCACTGGATCGGGTATATGGTGAAGTGCAAGGTGTAACCGTGAGCACTTTCTTGGGCTCCTGTAGTGGTGCCGTGGATGTAAACTTCCGGAATGGCGACACGAACGTAAGCGATATGTCCGTGTTTGAATTCAGCGGTTCAGTTGGGTCAAGCGCTTGCGGTGTCAATGGCGCTCTCACAGCCGGCACTGACGTAAACGCTTGGTAAGCCTAAAATAAAAGCTACCAACCCGGGGGAGCGCAGCTGCGTTCCCCTCTTTTTTTGGTACCACACGCCACTTCAGCATAATCAAATCATATTTTATATGCTGCCCAAAGAAAATAAATGCGCGAACTGACAATGTGAATTTTAATATAGAATCCTCCCTTTTTTGGATAGAACATATCCCCTCCAGTACTGAATTTGAAAGAGCAAGATGAACTCATTTGTTAAGTGAATCCAGCGGGATCAAGCGCTTTACTTTAAGCAGACATCCTAAAAGTATGCCGAAGTTCGGAACTCAGATCCGACCTTATACTCTATTTTTTGTACTCGACGGCGCAATAAGTTGCCCCACTAGATAGAGCACTCGGAAATAGAAAATTGGCAAAATCAACCAATGAGGAGATTTCCAAGGAAACAGACTCCTTTCATAAAAAACGCAGATCATTTTGATAATGAAAGAAGCGGACGCGGTCCTGCTGATTAGAGATGTTTGCCGTAAGCGCGGCACTCGTTCGCCATGCTACTACCAATGGATAGCCAGATAAGCGGCCTGGGCGCCGCAGAGTTGAAACGACTCAAGGAGCTGGAAGCCGAGAACGCCAAGCTGAAGCGACTGCACGCCAATATAGGGTTGGCACACAGTGCCGTGACGGATCTTACCTCTAAGGCCGCCAAAGAAGTGCGGGGCTGTTCGTTATCTAGCCCAAAATCCTAGGTGCGGGCCGCCTGTCGTTGTATGAGCCTGCCCCGGGCGGCCTAGTACAAACCAGTGACGGATTGGCGCAAGCGCGACCGGGCGTTAATTAATGAGCTCCCAACGCTGGCGGAATGGAAACCCGGCCAGTGGTTCCGGAAGCTGGTCCGGCGATTACGTCGCCAAAGCCATTGGTGGAGCCGTAAACAGTATTTCGGCTGGGGTGAATCGATAAAACGGCTTCCCCAGCAAAATTCCTTACCGCTATTCGTGTCGACGCAGTCGAATAGAGTCAGGCCTGGGCCTGGTCGCGGATTTTATGAGCGATAGACTGTGTAGCGGTCCACGATTCCGAACGTTCAACGTGGCGAACGACTTTAAACAGGAAAGCCCGGCGACTATTGATACCTCTCTGCCCAGACGCTGGCTTGTGCGAGTGTTGGGACAACCCAACGCAAAGCGCGGGCTATCGAAATTTCTGAGAAACGATAACGGCCAGAAATTCCTGGGTGAAGCGTTTACAGACTGGTGTCGACACAACCGCATCCTTCTAGATTACCGGCAAACCGAAGCAGATCAGTTAAACCCAAGCTACCCGCAAGGGGGTTAGATACTCGCCTTTTCCGATATTTAGACGAGATCGAGAAAATCAACTGGCCCGGTATGCTGGATACAAAGAGAAGCGCGATCATTACACCTGAACGGGGAAGCGTAGGATCTACCCAAAGAGCAACGGAAAGTCAGGAGGCGATCCAATCAAAAATCTTGCAGTGTGTTTAAACCGGCATAATCTGGCAGCCAAAACACGGGCAGATCAATTATGATTCCTGCTGTTTAGCCCATGCTGGAAGAAAGAGTATCTACACTGAAAAGAAGGATAGAATCTGATTGTCGATTTAAAGTTGCGACCGTCCCTTCAATATATATTTTTTTCCAACAATAACTTCAAGGCTCAAGAGCCGGAAATAAAAATAATAACCAACCCAAATTAATAGAGCGCCCCTTACGCCGAGGCGCCCTAGTATTTATGGTCCGTCTATTTTATTGATTGCGATACAAAGTTCAACCTATTCCCGAACGACGGTATAATAAGATCAAGAGACCCCACCCAAGCGCCTTCATTATTCTGGATCCTAACATCGATATTAACGGGATTACTATTATACTGCTCAATAGCCATTCTCCCATCATCAAGAAACTCCACTTTCCCTGATAGATCCATAGAAATGGGATAACTAAGAAGAGAATGAGTGGGATCAACAACACTGAACAAACCTTTATTCTTGAGTTCTGGTCCGTCCATGTATAGATCAACACTAGCTTCAAGAAAAAGCCCTTCGGCTCCAGACTTTATCCAGCCTGTGATCGGCAATACACGATCTCCGGCTTGGTTTTCAGCATAGCGCATTCTCAAAACCTGCATACCACTTTCTGTAATAATCGCCGTGGTCCCTGGCCCGACTTTTTGTCTAACATAAAGCGAACTTGCAACTATTTGGCTTGGCCAAATTATAACCTTTATGCCCTTATCTGGATCTACTTCATCTGTGACTTCGGCGTTAAGCCCACCGGTCAAATAAGTAAATTTCTGTTCAGGACATTCTAAGGCTGGAGCAAACTGTCCTAAATCAGTATCTGACGGATCAAAGAACTCCGCCGGACTGCCATAACCGCATCCAACGACTGTCCCATTAATAGGCAATGTTACAACAACAGAAGGACTTTTTCTGATCCCAGGAAGCCCCTTCGAGTTTGTTGAAAGCACTTTTGCAGCGTTTGGCGGTGGTACAACACCGCCGGGATCATACTCACTATTCGAGCGAGGATCTAAGGGCTGGCTGTCGGCTCCCAGCTCCTCCATCTCATACTGGTATATATTCGCCAATGGGAATGTAGCCAGCGCAAAACCATCAGTTATATCCTCGTTTTTCTCATGTACAAAGTTGGCATTTGTGTCATAAGAGGGTAGCCCGCGCAATGTCTGAAGAACATCATTAGATCGCTCTCCTGCGACGAAAAACTGCTTCATGTCAGGGCCACCTGCATTAGCCGGAACCTCGTTTTTAATAAACTTATATTCTCTTTCCGGCAAAGAATATAGAAAATCCGGGTTATTTGGCGGGTTAACCTCAGATATCACAACCGGCATTCCGAGAATTTGTGTTTGGAGGGGAAGTCCTTCTACATCACATATTGCATCTGACCCATCACACACAGCAGAACCCGAACTCAATGATCCATTCGACCCTAAAATGTATTGATACAACGCGCCTACTCGCCATTGTTCACGCGGTGTAAAAGTAAGGCTCCTCGCTGAAATATCGACTTTCCCCTCGATATCTCTAATCACGTTTTTGCTTTCATCTATTTCCTGTACTTTAAAGCTCTGCCCAAGTTTTATGCTATCTGGATCAATAGTTTTAGAAAACTGAACATGTATCGCTCGATTGCTCGGAAGGACCGCCAAAGGAATGTGGTCGTCTTCTTTTTTAATATCAAAACTTGTTCCTTCACTCCAACCAGGGAAGCCGCCTGCGCAACGCCCAACATAACCACTAGCGAGATCAACTTCCTCCGGCACTAAAGCGCATGGAAAACCGGGGTAAGTTGATAGCACAATAGGTGAACGTTGAGCGGCTGGCTGCTGGAAACCAGTAGGGTTTCCAAAAACCACTTGCTCTCTCAGCTCCACCTTGGTTGGCAACTTGAAAGTCTCATCAAAAGCAACTACAGCGGAATTTCCTGCTAAATCTTTTGGTGCGAAATCGAGCTGCAGTCGATAGATGATATCGTTCGTTTCAAGGCTCATTTCTAATGGCATTGCAGGCTTAATGACTATCGCTGAGCCATCTACAAAATACGACGCATCGACCGGGGCACCATTCTTATAAAGATGTAGACCACCTTTTATCGAAGCAGGATCTATAACCTCACTATAATTCAATACAATGGGGTCGCTTGGCTTATGTAATCCAGCGTTCTCTCCGGGAATCCAACTCTGCAAGGTTGGGGATGTCACGTCCTCAGTTGCTTCCAGTGCATTATTTTGATCTTTATAAGACTGTAACTGGAAGCTAAGCATCCCGTAGCCGTATTCTTGACCCAGGATATTGGGCTCCACCATGCTTACCGCATCCAGGTTCAACACGCCGGCAGTGGGATCTACTTCTGCCAAGCCCACTAGCTCAATGTGAAGCAGGTCCTGAGTAAAGGCACCGTTGGCCCGCGCTTCGCTGGTTGCGATACCCACGTCCATCAGCAGGTGCACGATACGCAGAGCGTTCGGGTTGTTCCCCGCATAGGGGTTCGGCACCAGGTAGCCGCTGGCGTCGGACAGCACGGTCATGGTGACGTCGCCGGAGCCGAAGCCGGCCGGTACTTCGCCGCCGATCAGGATCGGGTTGATTTCCGCGCCGTTCAGGACGGTGCCTTTGGGCAGGCGGATTGGGGTAACGTCGGTGTAGGTGGTGACGTCCGCCAGTTCCGCGCGCACTACTTCGGCGCTGGCCTGGGTGATGTTTTTGTTCTCGCCCAGCAGGGTGCCGTTGACGGGCACTTCGTTCACTGGCTTGCCGGTGAGACGCGAGGTAGTGCCCTGGGTGAGTTTCTGCACCAGGATGGCCGGTTCACCTTTCGGGGAGGAGTCCTTGGGCGTGAGCGTGTAGCTCTGCATGCCGAAGGTTTCGCCGTAGGTGCTGGCCAAGTCCGCAGTGATGTCCAGGGTGTAGGTTTCGCCGGCGTTCAGGTATTCCGGCTCCGGGTCCACGGTCATGTAGGCGCCGTCGATCAGCAGGGTTGCGGGCACCGGCGCGCCGCTGCTGTCACGCAGAACCACTGAATCCGCAGGGATAGTGCCCCCGCCGGGCCCGGTGCTAGCCGGATCTTCGCCGTAGTTGGCGGTGGCGCGATCGATGGGCTGGGTGAACTGGAAGCGGAAGCTGGAGAAATCCATCACCGGTTCCATGGCCGAGCCGTCCGGCATGCGCCGACTGACTTCGAAGGTGTCTTCTTTTACCACCAGGCTTTTCGGGCCTTCGTGCAGCGGCCGGGTGGTGAAGGTGAGAGTCTGGTCTTTGGCGGTGCCTTTGCGCAGACGCAGGTCTTCGATGACCACGGTGTAGATCTGGTTGGGCTTCAGATCCTCGTCGGGCTGCAGCAGCACGTTGTTGGGTTCGCCGGCCACGGATTCCGGGGTGACGGCGACCATGGTGCCGCTTTGCGCATCACCTTCGTAGACGGTGATCGAGTTCTGGGCTTCACCCAGGTTGACGGCGCTGGAGAAGCGCAGCACCACCGGTGCGGCGGTGGAGACTTCGCCCTGGCCGTTATCGGGATAGGCGTACAGCAGCGCTTGCGCGCCGGATTCGCCCGGGTTGGCTCCGCCGTCGTCGACGGGTGAATCGCCGCCGTCACCGCCGCAGGCGGTGAGCAGCATCGCGGTGCTGAGCATCGCGACGGAGGACAGCAGCGTTCCTTTCCGCTTAATGATTCTTGTCTTCATGGTGCCCCCTTAAAACTGCATGCTGATGGAGCCGGCGAATACATTGACGTCGCCTTTGGTTTCCACCACGTCGTTGTTCAGTGCGGTCGGCTGGCTGGATACGATCTGGAACTCACGCTCTTCCATCAGGTGGTACTGATAGCCGAAGTCGAGACGCAGCGGATGCTTGAGGCCGTAAACGTGGTCGAAGGTGGCGCTCATGCCCAGGCCGATCACGGTGCGG
>DGNT01000177.1:5976-25409 GCA_002389055.1 Alcanivorax sp. UBA4485 | reverse complement strand
CAGTTTTGGTGAGGTGTCCGAGTGGCTGAAGGAGCACGCCTGGAAAGCGTGTATACGTTTACGCGTATCGAGGGTTCGAATCCCTCCCTCACCGCCAAATAAAAAAGGGGTCCCAAACGGGACCCCTTTTTTATTTGCGGTCAGGGTGGATCAGATTCGAACCCTCATTTCTTCCGATTAAACCCCCAGGCGCCACGGCGCCCCTCGCGCTGCACATCCATGTCGTTGCGGATCTGCGCATGGCTGATCAGGGCGAAAATAAAGGTGCCGCCGATAATGTTGCCGGCCAGGGTGGGCAGGCCGAAGCGCAGGAAGAAGTCGCCCCAGCTCACTTTGCCATCGAACACCAGGTACAGAATCTCGCTGGCGCCGACGATGATGTGCGGGAACTCACCGATCGCCACCACATAGGTCATGATCAGGATCACCCAGGCCTTGGCCTGATCCGCGGACGGCATCACCCACACCATGGTGGCGATCATCCAGCCGGCGACGATGCTCTTGGAAAACATCGAGAAGGGATCGTTCTCCATCACTTTCTCGCCGATCGCCACGAAGGCGTCGTTCACCTCCGGGGAAAACATCGGCAGATGCAGGAAGGTGAAGGCGGCGATGCCGGCGCCCAGCACGTTGCCCACCAGCACCACGCCCCACAACCGCATCAGGCTGCCCAGGTTGCGTGTGGTGGGGTGGCTCATGAACGGCAGCACGGCGGTCACGGTGTTTTCGGTGAACAGCTGCTGGCGGGCCAGAATCACGATCAGAAAGCCCAGGGTGTAGCCCATGCTTTCAATCAGAAAGCCGGCGTCGCTTTCCGGCACATGGGCGTGCAGCAGGCCGCGCGCCACCATCGAAGCGCTCATGGAAATGCCGGCGGCGATCGCCGACCACAGCAACGCCATGGCGTCGCGCTCCAGCTCCCGCTCGCCACTGATGCGCAGGCGCTCGTGGACCGCCGCCGCCTTGGAGGGCAGGGCGGCCTCGCGGCGCTTGTCGCTGTCTTCCTCTTTCTCGGCGGCGGAGCGGTCGTCTTTATCCTCGGCTTCTTCGCGTTCCCGTTTTACGGCCTCTTCCCAGGGGCTGTCGTCCTGGTCCTTATCCCTGGAATCCTGATCGTCGTGCGCCAAAGGGGCTCTCCTGGTGAGATGATGGGAAGTAAGTCCTCACACTATAACGGCAGTGGGCCTCAGCCACCCAACACCAAAGCGATCCCCAAACCGTAAAGAACCAGCACCGCCAGGCTCTCGAAGCCGATGCCGCCGGGGCCGTGCTGCTCACGGCGTACCAGGCCCATGAGTAGGAAGCCGGTCATCAGGATCGACAACGACACCCACAGCAGCAGGCCGTCATCCATCTGCTCATAGATGGCGCCGTCCCGGTAGGCGATATCCGAGGCGGCGGTGAACAGGGTGTCGAAGGCGTTGCCGCCGATAATGCCGCCCACCGCCAGGGTCAGGGCGCCGCGCCGCACCGCCGCCACCGAGGTCACCAGCTCCGGCAGTGACGTGGCGGTGGCGGTGAGCAGCAGGCCCACGGTGGTTTGCTGCAGGCCGGTGTGCCGGGCGACGCCGCTGGCGGCGGCTTCCAGCACGAAGCCGGACAGGCCGAGCAGGGCGGCCAGGCCCACGAACGCCAGCAGCAGGCGGGTCAGCGACAGGCGCAGGTTGTCCTCTTCGGGCACGTCCTCGCGGGTTTCGCGGGTACGGGCCGGCCGCCACATGGGCTCGTCGCGCACCCGCTGCACCAGATGCAGGCCGTATATATAAATCGCCAGCAGGGCGGGGGTGGCGGGATGGATGCCGAACACACTCACCGGCGGCGAAAAGGCGCCCACCAGGATAATCGCCATCAGCGTGATCAGCAGCGCGCCCTGCATCAGGTTGGCGGCGGAGGCGGCGGCGTGTTCCAGGTTGGCGCGCCGGTAGGCGATGTCGGCCACCGCCAGGAACGCGGTCTGCACCGCGATGCCGCCCAGGGCGTTGCTCAGGGCGAGATCGGCGTGGCCCTTCCAGGCGGCGGTCACCGACAGCACGCTGCCGGACAACGAGGTGGTGGCGCCGAGTAACACCGCGCCGGCCAGCGCTTCGCCGGCCCGGGTGCGGTCCGCCAGCTCGTCCACCACCGCGGTGATCTTGACGCCGGCGGTGGCGATCACCGCCACGCAGACGGCGAACGCCAGCAGGCTCAGAGTCAGGGACGCTTGCAGGGTCTCGATGGGGGACTCCTGGTCGGCTCGAAGAACAGGCAGGATACCGGCGGTGCCGGTACAACGCGACCTCTGGAAAGACCGCCGGCGAGTTACAAAAATGCTTATAAGCAACGCCGTGCAGCGTCTGGAACAGGAAAGTGAAACCCTCTAGGCTGCGCTTCATCGTGAATGGGGATAAGAGGGAAACGATGGTATCCGTGATCAATAAGAGCCGCGCCGCCGCCGCGCTGGCCGCCGCTGTTGCCTGCGCGCCGGCGCTGGCCGAGGAACGTACCGACCCGCAGGGCTGGAACGCGTCCGCCATGGGCATTTACGTGATCGAGGATTCGGACCGTTTCGACGTCGATTACGGCGCCGGCATCCGCTTCGGCCTGGGCCGTCAGATCAGTGAAAAATGGGATCTGGAGTGGAACGGCTTCGGTAATTCCCTGCAGCGCAACCGGGGCTCCGGGCAGCACTGGCAGTACGGGGTGGGCGCCGACGCGCTGCGCTATATGTACCGCGAAGGGCCGTCGCCTTACCTGCTGGTGGGCGGCGGCGGTGTCTACACCGATTCCACCGCCGGCACCGACACCAACGGCTACCTGAACGTCGGCGCCGGCCTGCACTTCCGCGACATCTGGGGCTCCATGGGCCTGCGCGCGGAGCTGCGTTACGTGGTGGATTTCTCCGACGACGGCAGCCACAACGAGCCGTTCGGTGACGTGCGTGCCCTGGTGGGCCTGACCTTCCCGTTGTTCGGCGGTGGCGACTACGGCACCACCCGGATCATCGAGCGTGAGCGGCTGGTGATCAAGCCGGTGCCGATGGGGCCGCCGGAAGTGCTGCGCGGGGTCAATTTCGAGTTTGATTCGGCGCGCCTCACGCCTAACGCCAAGACCGTGCTGCGTGGCGTGGCGGAGCGCCTGCTGGCGCACTCCGACACCGAGGTGGAGATCGCCGGGCACACCGATTCGAAAGGGGCCGATGCGTACAACCAGGCGCTGTCCGAGCGGCGCGCCGAATCGGTACGCGATTTCCTGATCGATCTGGGCGTCGACCCGGGCCGTTTGCAGGCCCGCGGCTACGGCGACACCCGTCCGGTGGACAGCAACGCCACCGCCGAGGGCCGCGAGCGTAACCGCCGCATCGAAATGCGGCGGCTCAACTAGCGCGCCGCAGCGCCCTAGAGCGAGTCGAGAAAGGCGCCCAGGTGCTGGTTCACCGCCTCGGGCGCTTCCATCTGGATCCAGTGGCCAAGATCGTCCAGCAGCACCACCTCGCGGAGATCGTCCATCATCGTTGGCATGCGCTCCAGCGCCTTGCCGGCGAACTGGATCACCGGGTCTTCCTTACCGGCGATGAACAGCGCCGGCGGGTGGATGCGTTCGCGTCCGTCCTCTTTCTGCTGCCGCCAGGACGCGTCCATGGCCCGGTACCAGTTGATCGGTCCGGTCAGGCCGCTGTGCTCGAAGCGCTCCACATAGACGTCCAGATCCGTTTCTTGCATCCAGTCCGGCTGGCCGCCCTTGGGCGGTTGCAGAATGTCGAGCAGGCCGGTGACCGGCTTCTCGGCGCGGAATTTTTCCTGCATGCCGGGGCCGGAGAGGGCGTGGTACATGCGGCGTAGAAAGTCGCGCACGTCCGCTTCCAGTTCCTGCTCCGGCACCTCCGGCTGCTGAAAATAAAGCTGATAGAAGAAGCGCTCGCCGAAGGCGGCGCGCATCTGCTCGGTGGGCGGCTTGGGGCCCAGGCCCGGGTAGGGCACCGACAGGCCCGCCACCGCCCGCACCCGGCCCGGCTCGCTGCGCGCCACCTGCCAGGCCAGGGCGCAGCCCCAGTCGTGGCCCACCACCACGGCGCGCTCGGCGCCGAACGCGTCGAGAATGCCCATCACGTCGGCCACCAGTTTGTCCTGCCGGTAGGCGTCCGCGTCCTTGGGCGCGTCGCTGAAACCGTAACCACGCAGATCCGGCGCCAGCACATGGAAGCCCTTGTCGGCCAGAAACGGCATCTGATAGCGCCAGGAATAGCCGCACTCGGGGAAGCCGTGCAGCAGGATTACCGCCGGGTGGGCCGGGTCCCCGGCGCTGCGGACATGGAAGTTGAGGCCGTTGGCCTGCACTTTTTGCTCTCGAATCTCGGTCATTGGGCGTTCCCCAGGTAGTCCATGTAGTCCTCGCGCAGGTGGCGCTTGGACACCTTGCCGGTGGCGGTATGCGGCAGCTCGTCCACGTAGATCACGTCGTCGGGCAGCTGCCATTTGGCGATGGTGGCGGCCATGTGGTCCAGCAGCGCCTGCTTGTCCCGCGCCGCCTCGGCGTGGAGTACCACGATCAGCAGCGGCCGCTCGTCCCATTTCGGGTGCGGCACGCCGATCACCGCGCATTCCTGCACGTCCGGGTGGGCGGCGGCCAGGTTTTCCAGATCAATGGAGCTGATCCACTCGCCGCCGGATTTGATCAGGTCCTTGGCGCGGTCGACGATGTACAGTACGCCGTCCGGCGTCAGCTTCGCCATGTCGCCGGTGGCGAACCAGCCGTCCTTGTCGAACGCCTTGGCGCTCGCCTCGTCGTTGTTGAAGTAGGCGCGGATCACCGTGGGGCCCTTCACCAGCAGTTCGCCCACGGCTTCACCGTCCTGGGGCACTTCGTTGCCGTCGTCGTCGACCAGCTTCATGCGTACGCCGAACAGCTGCCGGCCCTGGGTGGTTTTCAGTTCAATGCGCTCTTCCAGGGGCAGGTCCGCCTGGCCTTCGGTGAGCGTGCTCATGGTGCCGGTGGGGTTCATTTCGGTCATGCCCCAGCCCTGCATCACGTCCACCTGATAGTCCTGTTCAAAGGCGCGCACCATGCTGCGCGGCGCCGCCGAGCCGCCGATCGACACGCGCTTGAGCGCGCCGGGTTTACGCCCGTGGCGCTTGATCTCGGCGAGCAGGCCGAGCCATACGGTGGGTACGCCCCAGGCGGAGTCCACGTTCTCTTCGTCCATCAGCCGGAACAGGCTGTCGCCGTCCAAGGCCGGGCCCGGCATGATCAGCGACGCCCCGGCCAGCGGCGCCATGTAGGGCAGCCCCCAGGCGTTGACGTGGAACATCGGCACCACCGGCAGCACCCGGTCGCCCACCGGGAAGGAGCCGCTGGCGCAGACCATGGTGAACATCGCCTGCAGCAGGCAGGAGCGGTGCGAATAGAGCGCGCCCTTGGGGGCGCCGGTGGTACCGGAGGTATAGCACAGCGCGCAGGCGGTGTTTTCGTCCAGCTCCGGCCAGTCGTAGTGGTCCGGCTGATCTTCCAGCAGTGCCTCGTAGCAGAGCAGGTCCTGGCCGTCGGGCATATGCGCGCGGTCGGTCATCGCCACATAGCGGGTGTGTTCCGGGAACTGGTCGCGCAGGCCGGACACCAGCGGCGCGAAGGTGGTGTCGAAGAACAGCAGGCTGTCGTCCGCGTGGTTGACGATATAGGCCATCTGCTCCGCCGGCAGGCGCGGGTTGATGGTATGGCAGACCGCGCCGATACCGGCGATGGCGTAATAAAGTTCCAGGTGGCGGTAGCCGTTCCAGGCCAGGGTGGCGACCCGGTCGCCGGGTTTGACGCCCAGCGCTACCAGGCCGTGAGCCAGACGCGCCACCCGCTGCAGGGTCTGCGCGTAGCTTTGGCGGTGCAGGCCGCCCTCCACGGTGACCGATACGATTTCCGCCTTGCGGTGAATGCGGGCGCCGTAATCCAGTACGTCGATCAACGACAGGGGCGCATCCATCATCAGCCCTTTAAGCATCTAGAGTTCTCCCGAGCGCGATAGTTATTTTGAACGCATGTTTTGAAATAAGGCCGTGCAATTCATACCGGGCGGGACCAGGGGGGTCAAGGCGGCGTTCACGCGGCGACATTCGCGGTGTTACTTGAGGTAACAGTAACACTTGGGCAAAGCGTGATTTGTTCAGAAAAGGGAAACAAAACCGGTGAAATAACAGGGCTTTTGGGTGGCTTGAAGGCGCCCTTTGGACAAACTGTGTGAAATTGTTTCGCTACTTTAGGCGCTAATCACCGTGTACGGGGCGTATCCGGCCATGACACGCTTTTTTTTGCCGGCCCCCGGACCGGGATGCGCGCCGGGGGATTGTTCACCGGTTTTATTCCGTTCATGCTCAAAGCACTGAATTCAGGGGCTTTCAGCGGCACATAGGATAGCTTTGTTGACCTATTTCGAACCGCTGACAGGCCCGAAAGATTTAAATAAGCAGGCTGGACAGAAATATTTTTGTGCGCACATACTACCAAGTATGTGATTCACCAGAAGAGCGTCGATGGGACCGTAAAACGGCGCCGGGAATACGCATAAAAAACAGAGTAAACAAAAAAGATTGTTGCGTTCCGGGCAATGTTGCCGGGAACGACAGCGAGATGCCGGACAATCGGCAGAAAAACAACAACCGTGGAGAGCGTCATGTTGAAACCCATTTTCACCTTTCTCGCCGCCTCGCTGCTGCTGGTGGGTACCGCCAGCGCCGAGACAGTGAAACTTGCCCTGATCGACCCGCTCACCGGGCCCATGGCCGCCGCCGGCCAGCCCGCCTTCGAACACCTTAAGTACGAAGCCAAGCGCATTAACGCCAATGGCGGCCTGAACGGCCAGGATCTCGAAATCGTCGGCCTGGACAACAAAGTGAACCCGCAGGAAAGCCTGGTGCAGCTGCAGAAGGCGATCGATGACGGTATTCGCTACGTGACCCAGGGCAACGGCTCTTCCGTGGCCTCCGCGTTGATCTCCGCCATTGAGAAGCACAACCAGCGCAACCCTGGCGACGAAGTCCTGTATCTGAACTACGCCGCCGTGGACCCCGCGTTCACCAACGAGCGTTGTTCCTACTGGCACTTCCGCTTCGACGCCAACGCGGATATGAAAATGAACGCGTTGACCAATTACATCGCCAATAACAAAGACATCAAGAAGGTCTACCTGATTAACCAGGACTACAGCTTCGGTCAGGCGGTGTCCAAGGCGGCCCGGGAAATGCTGAAAGAGAAGCGTCCGGACATCGAAATCGTGGGTAACGATTTCCACCCGCTGGCGAAAGTGAAGGACTTCACACCGTACGTGTCCAAGATCCAGTCCTCCGGCGCCGACGCGGTGATCACCGGTAACTGGGGCCAGGACATCACCCTGCTGGTGAAAGCGGCCGCCGAGTTTGGTCTGGAAGCCCCGTTCTACACCTACTACGGCGCCAGCTCCGGCGTGGTCACCCAGCTGGGTGATAAAGGCGTGGACCGTATCTACCAGATCAACGAGTACTACGGTGAGTTCGAAGATCCGGAAATGGCCAAGCGTCAGACCGAGCTCTACGAGCAGGCCGAGTGGGACTTCTACTACCTGCGTCTGAGCACCATGCTGGATATGCTCAAGAAAGCCACCGATAAAGCGGAAAGCACCGATCCGGTCGACGTCGCCAAGGTGATGGAAGGCATGACGCTTGAAACCACCACCGGTGAAGTGGTCATGCGTGCCGAGGACCACCAGGTCCAGCTGCCGATGTTCATCTCCGTGATGAAGGACAACATGAAGTACGGCGCGGAAGGCACCGACTACAACTTCAAGAAGGTGGCGCGCATCGATCGTGAAGACGTAAGCCTGCCCACCACCTGCCGGATGCGTCGCCCGAAATAAACGACGCCATTCTGTAACTCCAATGACTAAGTAGTAGGAACAGCGGCGTGAGCCGCTGTTCCGGGAGCCTCGTCATGCTCGAAATTGTTATTTTTTCGACGCTGAACGGTATTTTATACGGCCTTTTGCTGTTCATGCTGTCCAGTGGTCTTACCCTCATCTTCTCGATGATGGGTGTATTGAACTTTGCCCATGCCAGCTTTTACATGCTCGGCGCCTATTTTGCTTACACCATGGGCATGGAGGTTGGCTTTTGGCCGGCCCTGTTGCTCGCCCCGATTCTGGTCGGCGGCCTCGGCGCCATGGTGGAAAAATTCGGCTTGCGCCGTGTGCACGAAAACGGCCACGTGGCCGAACTGCTGTTTACCTTCGGTCTCGCCTATGTGATCGACGAATTGGTGCAGCTGATCTGGGGCACCGTGGCGGTGGCCTATCGCGAACCGGACTACATGCGTGAGCCGCTGTTCACCCTGTTCGGTACCGACTACTCGATTTTCCGTGGCGTGGTGATTTTGATCGCCGTGTTCATGTTCATCGCCCTGTGGTTCCTGCTCAAGAAAACCCGGGTCGGCATGATGATTCGCGCCGCGCTCACCCACGGCAACATGGTCGGCCATCTGGGCCATAACGTGCCGCGCCTGTTCATGGGCGTATTCGGCTTCGGTTGTGCGTTGGCCGGCCTGGCCGGCGTGATCGGCGGCCCGCTGTTGGCCACCGAGCCGGGCATGGCGGTGACCCTGGGTCCGATTGTGTTCGTGGTGGTGGTGGTCGGCGGCATGGGCTCGCTGATCGGCGCCTTCTACGCGTCCCTGTTGATCGGTCTGATCCAGACGTTCTTCGTCGCCATCGACGCCTCCATCGCCGACATTCTTAACGCCTTCGGCATGAACGTGGATCCCTACGGTGAGGTGACCGGGATCACCCTGGCCAGTCTGGCGCCGATGACGCCGTTTATTCTGCTGGTGCTGATCCTGATATTCCGCCCCCGTGGCCTGATGGGAGAGCTTGAGCCATGAACGACATTACCGCAGTCGCACCGCGGCAGAATCGTTTCTCCTGGCGCGCTCTATCGCCCTGGTTGATCAGCGCGGCCGTGCTCCTGATTCTGCCCTTTGTTCTTGAGAGTGGCACCGCCTTCACGCTGATGAACGTGATCGCCGTGAACATCGTGTTCGCTCTGTCCTACAACATGCTGCTCGGCCAGGGGGGCATGCTGTCCTTCGGTCACGCGGTGTTCTTCGGCCTCGGCAGCTACGCGGCCATGCACGCCATGAACGCCATCGACGAGGCGTCCTACGCCGGTGAAGGTTTCTGGTCGCACATTCCGGTGGTCAGTATGCCGCTGGTGGGCATGATCGCCGGCGGCCTGGTCGCCCTGATTATCGGCTGGCCGTTCTGCCGCCGTGCCGGCACCGCCTTCGCCATGATCACCCTGGGTCTGGGCGAGATGGTGGCCGCCGCCGGTCAGATGTTCCCTTCGGTGTTCGGTGGTGAAGCCGGCATCTACGGCAACCGTATGGTCGGCCCGCAGTGGTTCGGTCTAGAGCTGGCCCAGGCCACCGACGTGTACTGGTTCATGGCGTTCTGGACCTTCCTGGCGGTGTTCGCCATGTGGGCCTTTACCCGTACCCCGCTGGGTCGTATGTCCAACGCGGTGCGCGATAACCCGGACCGTCTGCAGTTCATCGGCTACCCGCCGCGCAACATCCGCTTCATGATCTTTATCGCCTCCGGTTCCTTCGGCGGTCTCGCCGGCGGTATGGCGGCGGTCAACTACGAGATCATCACCCCGGAAGCGCTGGGTTTGATTCCCTCCGGCCTGGCGTTGCTAATGGCCGCCGTGGGCGGGCTCGGAGTGTTCTACGGACCCATCGTCGGCGCCATTGTGGTGTCACTGATGAACTCCATGCTCAGCGACTACACCGACGCCTCCATCCTCTACGTGGGCCTGGTGTTCCTGGCCATCGTGATGTTCGCCCCGCGCGGTCTGGGCGGCGGTATCGAACAGTTCCGGGTGGCGCTCCGCGAGGGCTCGCTGGGCAAGCGTTTGCCTGGCTGGCTGATCGGTGCGGCGGCGGTGGTCCTGATCAGTCTGGGTCTGGTGCTGTTCATCGAGCTGCTGTTCCAGTGGCGTCATGGTGACGACGAGTTCGCGCATTTCTTCGGCCTTGATTTCGCGGCCGGCTCGCTAATGAGCTGGATCTGGGCGCTGGTTATGTTCGCTGGCGGTGTCGCGGTAATGCGCTTTAGTAAAAAGTTTCGGGAGGACAACGCATGAGCGCCTTGTCGATTAAAGACCTGACCAAGAACTTCGGTCTCGCCGAGGTGATCTGCGGCGTCGACCTGGAAGTGGAAAAAGGCGAGATACACGCGGTGATCGGACCCAACGGCGCCGGCAAATCCACCTTTTTCAATTTGCTCTCGGGCGCCTTCGCCCCCACGGCTGGAGAGATCCGGTTGAATGGTGAGCGCATTGACGGCCTCACGCCGGAAAAGATTCAGCAGCGCGGCCTGTCCCGCTCGTTCCAGGTCAGTAACGTGTTCGTCAATCTGTCGGTGTTCGAGAACCTGCGCTGTGCCTGCTTCAAGACCGCCGGCTCCGGCTATGTGTTCTGGCGGCCGGCCAGTAAGATCAAGGCCGCCAACGAGCGCGCCGAGGAAGTGCTGGAGATGATCGGCCTGCAGGCGTTGCGCGATGTGCCGGCCGGGGCCTTGCCCTACGCCAGCCAGCGCGCGCTGGAGATCGGCATGACCATCGCGTGCGGCGCCGACGTCGTGATTCTCGACGAGCCCACCGCCGGGATGAGCAACACCGAGACCGCCCAGGCGATCAGCCTGATCCGCCAGGTGGCCGAGGGCCGCACCCTGATGATCGTCGAGCACGACATGGGCGTGGTATTTGAATTGGCCGACCGTATTTCGGTGCTGGTGTACGGCAAGATCGTCGCCACCGGGACACCGGAGGAAATCCGCAACGACCCGCGCGTCAAAGAGGCGTATCTGGGCGAGGAGGCCGCATGATGCTCGAAGTCCGGGATCTGAACGCGTACTACGGCAAGAGCCACATCCTTCACGGCGTCAATTTCTCGCTCGAGGAAGGCGAAGTGGTATCCCTGCTGGGGCGTAACGGGGTAGGGCGCTCCACCACCGTGAAATCGATCATGGGTGAAGTGCCGCCGCACGGTTCCATTCGCTTTCGCGGCAATGAAATCGCCGGTCTGCCCAACCATAAAATCTCACGTCTGGGGCTGGGGTACGTGCCCGAGAATCGGGACATCTTCCCCACACTGACGGTGCGCCAGAACCTGGAGCTGGGGGTCAAAAACCCGCGTAAGCCGGGTAAATGGCGCGTCGAGCAGATGCTGGATATGTTCCCCAACCTGGCTCAGCGCGCGGACGCGCCGGCGGGCGTGTTGTCCGGCGGCGAGAAGCAGATGCTCACCATCAGCCGCACGCTGATGGGCGATCCGGAGCTGATCATGATCGACGAGCCCACCGAAGGGCTGGCGCCGTTGATCGTTAAGCAGATCGGTGACCTGATCTCCGAGATCGCCAAAGCCGGCGTATCGATTCTGCTGGTGGAGCAAAAGCTTTCCATCGCCATGGATATTTCCCATCGCGTACTGGTTATGGGCCACGGCCAGATCGTGTTCGAAGGCACGCCGCAGGAACTGCGTGCCGACGAATCGATCCGCCGCGAGTGGCTGGAAGTCTGATTCGGTTTTGTTTGTGTTCCATCGTCAATGGGCTGGCCCGCTTCGGCGGGCTTTTTTTTGCACATAAAAGGTGCGTGTGAATCCTGAAATTACGACCTTGGTACTATTATCCCCGCACGTTCCAGCACCTATATTTATAGGGGTTACAAATGTCGACTGGACAGCCGCGAAGACGTCTGCCCATACTGAAAATTCCTGAAAATCAAAAGTGAAGACAGCGTAGTAATTCTTCACGTCCAAAGCGCCACCACTCAGCCGGTGATACCGGTGCCAGAACAACAACGAGGAGAGCTTTCATGTTGAAACCCCTGCTTTCGATGGTCGCCGCGACCGTCCTGCTGGTGGGTACCGCCAGCGCGGATACCGTTCGCATCGCGTTGATCGACCCGCTCACCGGGCCCATGGCCGCCGCCGGCCAGTCCGCTCTGGACCATCTGAATTTCCACGCCGAGAAAGTCAACGCCAATGGCGGCATCAATGGCGATAAGCTTGAGATTGTCGGCCTGGACAACAAGGTCAACCCGCAAGAGAGTCTGGTGCAATTGCAGAAGGCGATTGATGACGGCATCCGCTACGTGACCCAGGGCATGGGCTCTTCCGTGGGGTCCGCCATCCTGGCCGCGGTCAACAAGCACAACGCCCGCAACCCGGGTGATGAAGTGCTGTATTTGAACATGGCGGCGGTGGACCCGGCCTTTACCAACGAGCGCTGCTCGTTTTGGCACTTCCGCTTCGACGCCCACGTGGACATGAAGATGAACGCCATGACCAGCTGGATCGAAGGCCGTGACGACATCAAAAAGGTCTACTTGATCAACCAGGACTACAGCTTCGGTCGCGCGGTCGCGGAAGCCGCTACCAAAATGCTGAAAGAGAAACGCCCGGACATCGAAATCGTCGGCCAGGATTTCCACCCGCTCGCCAAAGTGAAGGACTTCACCCCCTATATCTCCAAGATCCAGTCTTCCGGCGCGGACGCCGTGATCACCGGTAACTGGGGCCAGGACATTACGCTGCTGGTCAAGGCAGCGGCCGATTCCGGCCTGGAGATGCCGTTCCTGACCTACTACGGCGCCATGGCGGGCGTGGTGACTCAGGTGGGCGAGGCCGGTGTGGATCGTATCTACCAGGTCAACGAGTACTACGGCGATTTCGACAAGCCGGAAATGGCCGAGCAGCAGGTCGCCATGTACGAAGACACCGGCTGGGACTACTACTGGCTGCGTCTGACCACCATGCTCGACATGATCGACAAAGCCGCCGAGAAAGCCGGCAGCACCGATCCGGTGAAAGTCGCTTTCGCCATGGAGGATATGAGCCTGGAAACCACCACCGGTGAAGTGGTAATGCGCAAGTCCGACCACCAGATGCAGCTGCCGCTGTTCATTTCGGTGCTCAAGGACGATATGGAATACGGTGCCGAAGGCACTGATTTCAACTTCCATAAAATCGCGGAAGTCAGCCGTGATGAAGTAAGCCTGCCCACCACCTGCAAGATGCGTCGTCCGAAGCAAGGCTGATCGCCATCTCGCAAAAAAGGCGCACAAAAAAAGCCCGGCTTCGAGCCGGGCTTTTTTGTGGGTGCTGTTTAGTGCCGGTTCAGAAAATTTCGAACAGGCCGGCGGCACCGATACCGCCACCCACGCACATGGTGACGACCGCGTACTTAACGCCGCGGCGCTTGCCTTCGATCAGCGCGTGGCCGGTCATGCGTGCGCCGGACATGCCGTACGGGTGGCCGATGGAGATGGCGCCGCCGTTGACGTTGTACTTGTCCGGGTCAATGCCCAGCTTGTCACGGCTGTACAGGCACTGGCTGGCGAACGCTTCGTTCAGTTCCCACAGGCCGATATCGTCGACGGTCAGGCCGAAGCGCTTGAGCAGTTTTGGCACCGCGAACACCGGGCCGATGCCCATTTCGTCCGGGTCACAACCGGCCACGGCCATGCCGCGGTAGGCGCCCAGGGGCTGCAGGCCGAGACGCTCGGCTTCCTTGGCTTCCATCAGCACGCAGGCGCTGGCGCCGTCGGACAACTGAGAGGCGTTACCGGCGGTGATGAACTTGCCTTCCTGTACGTTCATGCCGTCCTTGAACACCGGCTTCAGGCTCTGCAGGCCTTCCAGGGTGGTCTCGGGACGGTTGCCTTCGTCCTTGCCCAGGGTCACTTCCTTGTCGGAAATTTCCTTGGTCTCTTTGTTCATCACCTTCATGTTGGTGGTCAGCGGCACGATTTCGTCGTCGAACTTGCCTTCCTGCTGGGCCTTGGCGGTGCGCATCTGCGACTGGAACGCGTACTCGTCCTGGGCGTCGCGGGAGACGTTGTAGCGGTCGGCGACCACTTCAGCGGTTTCCAGCATGCTCATGTAGATGTCCGGGCGGTGCTCCTTGAGCCACGGATCACGGGCGCGGAAGGTGTTCATTTTGTCGTTCTGCACCAGGGAAATGGACTCCAGGCCGCCGGCGACCGCCACGTCCATGTTGTCGACCACGATTTCCTTGGCGGCGGTGGCGATGGCCATCAGGCCGGAGGCGCACTGACGGTCAATGGTCATGCCGGCCACGGAGGTGGGCAGGCCGCCGCGCAGGGCCGCTTGACGGGCCACGTTGCCGCTGGTGGAGCCCTGCTGCAGGGCGGCGCCCATGATCACGTCCTGGATGCTTTCGGGATCGATCTTGGCGCGCTCCACGGCGTGCTTGATCACGTGACCACCGAGCTCCTGGGCCTGGGTGTCGTTGAACGCGCCCCGGTAGGCCTTGCCGATGGGGGTACGGGCGGTGGAAACGATGACTGCTTCTCTCATGATGAACCTCTTTAAGTCAGTTTGATGCCTTTGGCCTGCGCGGCCTTGGTCAGAATCTTGGTGACGTGCTCGCCGCCGTTGGTCATTTCACGGGCGTTGCCCATGTCGCCCAGTTGCTCGAACTGTGCCGCGATGGCGTCCGGCGTGCGCTCTGCCTCGTCCAGGTAGATGCCGTCGCTTTCCATCAGCCGCACCATGGCGTAGCAGCCGGCGCCGGCCAGCACGATGCGCTGGTTGGGCGCCTGGTCGCTGGCCAGGAACAATACCGCCGGGGTGATCGCTTCCGGCTCCAGCAGGGCCAGCACTTCCTTGGGCATCAGGTCTTCGGTCATGCGCGTGGCCGCGGTGGGCGCCACACAGTTTACCTTGATGTCGTACTTCTCGCCTTCCAGGCACAGCGTATTCATCATGCCGGCCACGCCCATCTTGGCGGCGCCGTAGTTGGCCTGACCGAAGTTGCCGTACAGCCCGGAGGTGGACGTGGTCATGATCACGCGGCCGTACTTCTGCTCGCGCATCACCGGCCAGACGGCCCGGGTGCAAATCGCGGAGCCGGTCAGGTGCACGGCCACTACCTTGTCCCAGTCGGACATCTCCATCTTGGCGAAGCTCTTATCGCGCAGGATGCCGGCGTTGTTCACCAGAATGTCGATGCGGCCCCACTGGTCCAGGGTCTGTTTGACCATGGCGTCGACCTGTTCCTCGCTGGACACGTCGGCGCCGTTGGCGATCGCTTCACCGCCGGCGGCCTTGATCTCGGCGACCACTTTCTCCGCCGCTTCGCTGGAACCGCCGGTGCCGTCACGGGCGCCGCCGAAATCATTGACCACCACCTTGGCGCCCAATTTCGCCAGCGACAGCGCGTGGGATTTCCCCAGGCCGTTGGCGGCACCGGTGACGATCGCCACCCGGCCCTCGAAATTAATACTCATGAACGTCTCCGTTGTTATCCCAAAACAATCAGGCTCAGCCACTCACAGGCAATGGCCGGCTTATCGACACCGTCGATTTCCACTGAAATCGCATAACGGATCAGCAGCTGATTGTCGCCGCGCGGCTCCACGCCGGCCAGCTTAAAGTGGCCGCGCACCTGGGACCCGGAGCGCACCGGGTTCAGGAAACGCACTTTGTCGAAGCCGTAGTTGATGCCCATCACCGTGCCCTGCACACCGGGCACCACGTCCATGGCCATCGCCGACAGCAGCGACAGGCTCAGGAAACCGTGGGCGATGGTGCCGCCGAACGGGGTTTCCTTGGCCGCCCGCTCCGCGTCCAGGTGGATCCACTGCGGGTCCTCGGTGAGATCGGCGAATTGATCGATGCGCTCCTGGGTCACCGGGAACCAGCGGGACGTGCCCAGATCCTGGTCCACTTTGGCTTTCAGTTCTTCCACGCTCAATGTTGTTTTGCTCATTGTTCCGTCCTCTTAGTAATCCCGCAGTACCGCGAAGCGGTCCGCGCAATAGTTGGCGTCGCCCAGCGTTTCGCCGCCGGCGCGCGCGCGCTTGAGGAAAAAGCCGATGTCGAACTCATCGGTCATGCCGATGCCGCCGTGCATCTGCACCGCTTCCTGACCGGCCAGCAGCGCCACCCGGGCGGCTTTGGCCTTGGCGGCCAGTACCTGCACATCGGCGTCGTCCGCATTGCGGTCGCAGGCGTCCAGCGCCTGCATCGCCAGGGCGTCGCTCATCGACACTTCGCCCATCAGCAGGGCGGCGCGGTGCTGCAGCGCCTGGAAGGTGCCGATCAGGCGGCCGAACTGTTTGCGCTCCTTGAGGTATTCCAGGGTGCGCTCGAACGCTTCGCGGGCCAGACCGGACAGCTCCGCGGCCAGCACCGCGCGACCGGCGCGCAGGGCGGCGGCGAGGGCGGCGGCGCCGTCGGCCATGGGCTCGGCGGCGACGTTGTCCAGGGTCACGCGGGCGGCGTTGCGATCATCCACCAGGCGGGTGCGCTCGATGGTCACGCCCTGGGCTTTCGGATCGACCAGGAACAGCGCGGTGTCGTCACCCTGGCGGGCCGCCACCAGCAGCAGGTCCGCCACATGGGCGTCCAGCACCAGCAGTTTGCCGCCGTTCAGGGTGACGCCGTCGCCGGCCGCCTTGGCTTCGGTCTTGATCGCTTCCGGGCGGTGCTTGGCGCCGTCGTCCACCGCCAGGGCGGTGATCACGCTGCCCTCGGCGATCGACGGCAGCCACTTTTGCTGCTGCTCGGCGCTGCCGCCGGCGGCCAGGGCAGTAGCGCCCAGTACCGCCGTGGACAGGAACGGGGTCACCGACAGGTTGCGGCCGATCTCGCGGGCCACCAGGCCGGCGCCCACCAGGCCGAAGCCGATGCCGCCGTGCTCTTCGGGCACCAGGATGCCGGTCAGGCCGGCTTCCACCATGGCGTGCCACAGCGGCTCGTCGTAGCCTTTCTCGTCGTTACGGTCGCGCAGTTCGCGCAGGTGGGATACCGGGCCCTTGTCGGCCATCAGCCGCGCCACGGAATCCTGCAACATCTGTTGTTCGTCGTTAAGTTTCATCAGCGTCGACTCCTTATGCGTCCGGCAGGCCCAGCAGGCGTTTGGAAACAATCCCCAGCATCACCTCGGAGGTGCCGCCTTCGATGGAATTGCCCTTGGAACGCAGCCACTCGCGGGCGTACAGGCCGCCCATGGTGCGTTCGCTTTCCCACTCCAGGCCTTCGGCGCCGAGGGCGTCCATCATCACTTCGTAGCGGCGCTTGTTGAGCTCGGTGCCGTAATACTTGAGCACCGCGGACTGGGCGCCCACGCCCTGGCCGGCTTCCGCCTCTTCGCGAATCTTGCCGACCAGCGCCTGGAACGCCATCTGGTCGATTTCCAGCCGGGCGATGTCGGCGCGCAGGGCGCTGTCCGCCAGTTTGCCGTGCTCGGTGCCCACGTGTTCCGCGGCCAGCGGGCCCAGGGCGCGGCCCTTCAGGAAGCCCGGCGGTTCGCCGCCGATGTTGTTGCGCTCGTGGGTGAGCAGATACTTGGCCACGTCCCAGCCACGGTTGAGCTCGCCGACGATCTGGTTTTTGTCGACTTTGACGTCGTCGAAGAAGGTTTCGCAGAACGGTGACTCGCCGGAGATCAGCTCAATCGGGCGGGTGCTCACGCCTTCGCTTTCCATATCGAACAGGGCGAAGGAAATGCCGTTGTGTTTGGTGGCGTTGGCGTCGGTGCGCACCAGGCAGAAAATCCAGTCCGCTTTGTCCGCGTAGGAGGTCCAGATCTTCTGGCCGTTGACCATGAAGTGATCGCCTTTGTCCTCGGCACGGGTCTGCAGGCTGGCCAGGTCGGAGCCGGCGTTGGGCTCGGAGTAGCCCTGGCACCAGCGGATCTCGCCCCGGCAAATCGGCGGCAGGTGCTGGCGCTTGAGCTCTTCGCTGCCGAATTTCAGCAGCGCCGGGCCCAGCATCCAAAAGCCGAAGTTGCTCACCGGGGTGCGCGCGTTGAGGCGCTTCATTTCTTCGGCCAGCACTTCCGCCTGTTCCGGGCTCAGGCCGCCGCCGCCGTATTCGGTGGGCCACTGCGGCGCGGTCCAGCCCTTATCGGCCATGCGCTCCATCCACACCTTCTGCGCTTGCGACTGGAACTGCCATTTACGGCCGCCCCAGCAGTGGTCCGCCTGGCTCTTCAGGGGCTGGCGCATTTCCTCGGGGCAGTTCGCCTCCAGCCAGGCCCGGGTTTCCGCGCGGAACTGTTCGAGATCCGACATCGCTCTCCTCCTCGAGCGCCTCCCTTGGCAGCCGGTCACCGGGGGCGGCACGGCGCTTGGGAAGCTGTTATGAAATTGCTTTTCATTTATCTGAGTGTGAACGAAGTATGTTGGCCCCGTTGCAGGGCGTCCAGGGTCAAAAACGGCATGGTTAGCGGCAGTTGTGTCATCAATGACCGGCACAACGGTGAAATGGGTCAATGGCCCACTGTGAAATAAGTGGCACTATTGTGCTTTCACGGAAATGCGTCAGGATGATTTCATGTCTCTCTCCGCGGCACCGACCATGACACCCCCTTCCGCCGACCTGGAGCACAGCCCCAGGGATACCATCCTGGACGCCTCGGCGCGCTGCTTTATGGAGCAGGGCTTCAAGGCCACCAGCATTGACGATATCGCGCGCCGCCTGGGCGCTACCAAAGGCATGGTGTATCACTATTTCGATTCCAAATCGGACCTGTTCTTCGAGATCCACCAGCGCGCCATGGACGCCCTGGTGCAGGCGGTGGACCCGGAAGTGCGGCGCCCGGCGCCCGCCCAGGCGCGGCTGCACGGCATGGCCCGCCGTCACGTGGAAACCCTGATCGAGACCCAGCACTACCAGCGCGCCGTGGTGGAAGGGGTACAGATGCACCTGCGGGTCAGCACCACCGAGGCCCAGCGCCAGCGTCTTATGCAGCTGCAGGACCGGCGCCGCCGCTACGAGCAGGTCTTTCTGAAGGTGCTCCGCGAAGGCATCGACGAAGGCGATCTCAACGCCAGTGAACCGCGCATCGCCATCAAGCCGGTGCTCGGCGCGCTCAACTCGGTGATCAACTGGTACCACCCCCGCTACGACGACGCCCCCGGCAGCCGCGAGCGGCTGATCGACGGCGTCGTCACCGTCGCGCTGCGCGGCCTGGTCGCCTGAGCGCCGCTATTTCTTGTTCAGGAACTTATCGAAGATGGCGCGGGTTTCGTCGCTGAACATGCGCTCGGCGAACAGCACCGATTCCTTCTTGATCTGCTCACGGATGGCGTCGGCGCCGTGGCGGGTCAGCTGCTTGGTGTACTGCAACGCCTGCGGCGGCTTGGCGGCCAGTTTCGCCCCCAGCTCCAGCGCCTTGTCGCGCAACTCGTCGTCGCCGCAACGGTAGGCCACCAGCCCCATGCGTTCCGCTTCGTCGGCGGTCAGGGTGTCGCCGGCGAGCAGCAGGCGGTTGGCGTTCTGGCGCCCCAGCAGGGCCGGCAGAATCAGGCTGGAGCCGGCTTCCGGCACCAGCCCCAGGTTGATAAAGGCGGTATAGAAGCGGGCGCTGTCGGCGGCGATCACCAGATCACAGTGCAGCAGCAGGGTGGTGC
>DGNT01000177.1:0-5937 GCA_002389055.1 Alcanivorax sp. UBA4485 | reverse complement strand
GGCTCTGCTTGCCGTCCTTGCGGGACTCCGGGTCCGCGTTAAGGAAGTCGCCGATGTCGTTGCCGGCGGTGAAGGCGCGTCCCTCGGCGTCCAGCAGCAGGGCGGTAAGATCATCCCGGTCGCGGTAGTGATCCACGGCGCGGCTGATATCCCGGTACATCTCGCCGCTCAGGGCGTTGAGCTTGTCGGCCCGGTCCAGGGTCACTTCCAGTAATTTGCCGTGCTCGGTAACGCGGACATAGCCGCTTTGCAGTGCCAGGGCGCTCATCGTGTTCTCCCGTCTCTCGCCAAATAGCCAGTCAAAATATCGGAATTCTGTTTCGCAAAGCAAGCGCCATAGCGCCGGCTGTTCTATGCACCGTATTTATTGAGCAGGATTCAAAATATCAATTTCACTAACTAAGCGGGCTGTTCTAGGCTGTCTTCATTGCAACTCATACAGGCGACACCATGGCTCAGTTTCACCTTATCCGGCACGGTCAGGCGTCCTTCGGCGCCGCCAACTACGACAAGCTTTCCCAGCTGGGACACCAGCAGGCACGCTGGCTTGGCGAGTATTACCGTGAGCGCGGCCAGGCTTTCGACGCGTTGGTGACGGGCGATCTGGTGCGCCACGTGGAGACCGGTGAGGGCATCCAGGAAGGTCTCGGCAGCGCGCTGCCCGCTGACCTGCAGCCCGGCCTTAACGAGTTCGACTTTCACTCCATCGTCGACGCCTACCTGAGCGCCCACCCCGAGGAAGTGCCGCCGGAGGGCGCCTCCATGGCCGCCTTCTACCGCGTGCTGAAAAAAGCCATGCAGCGGTGGCAAGCGGGCCGGCTGGAAGGCAACCTGCCGGAAAGTTGGCAGGGTTTCTGTGACCGGGTGGCCGGCGCCATGGCGCACATCCAGGCGCAGTACGCCGACCGCGACCGGGTGCTGGTGGTCAGTTCCGGCGGCGCCATCGCCATGTGGATGCGGCACATGCTCAACACCGCCGACGACACCGTGGTGGAGCTCAACCTGCAGATCCGCAACACCGGGGTGACCCAGGGTTTCTTCAACAAGAACGTTTACCGCCTTTCCATTTTCAATCAGGTCCCGCATCTGGACCAGGAAGACCGCGGCGACGCCATTACTTATAGCTAATCGTACCGGCCGCTTTATCCAAGAGGAGAGCAACATGGATTTCGAACATTCGGAAAAGACCCAGGACCTGATCAACCAGGTACGCACCTTCATCGATAACGAAGTGGTGCCCGCCGAGCACACCTACCACGAGCAGCTCGAGCAGAACCCCTGGCAGACGCCGCCGATCCTGGATGAGCTGAAAGCCAAGGCGAAAGCCAAGGGCCTGTGGAACCTGTTCCTGCCCAAGGAGCACGGTGAACTGAGCCCGGGCCTCACCAACCTGGAATACGCGTCGCTGGCGGAACAGATGGGCCGCCACCACATCGCCTCCGAGTGCTTCAACTGCTCCGCGCCGGATACCGGCAACATGGAGGTGCTCGCCAAGTACGGCAACGAAGCCCAGAAGAAGCAATGGCTCGAGCCGCTGATGGAAGGCAAGATCCGCTCCGCGTTCGCGATGACCGAGCCGGAAGTGGCGTCCTCCGACGCCACCAACATCGAAACCTCGATCACCCGTGACGGCGACGATTACGTGATCAATGGCCGCAAGTTCTACATCAGCGGCGCGATGCGCGAATCCTGCGAAATCATGATCGTGATGGGCAAGACCGACCCGGACAACCCCAACCGTCACCAGCAGCAGTCACAGATCCTGGTGCCGATGAACACCCCGGGTGTTAACGTCAAACGTCCGATGATGGTGCTCGGTTCCGTGGACGCGCCGGAAGGCCACGCCGAAGTGATCTTCGACAACGTGCGCGTGCCCAAGGAAAACATCATCCTCGGCGAGGGCCGTGGTTTCGAAATCGCCCAGGGTCGCCTTGGCCCGGGCCGTATCCACCACTGCATGCGTTTGATCGGCGCCGCCCAGCGTGCCCTGGAACTGATGTCCAAGCGCGCCAGCGAGCGCGTCGTGTTCGGCCAGCCGATGATCAAGCACGGCTCCTGCCGCGAAGACATCGCCAAGAGCGCCTGCGAAATCGAACAGGCCCGGCTGATGACCCTGAAAGCGGCCGATACCATGGACCGCTACGGCAACAAGGAAGCCAAGGAACTGATCGCCATGATCAAGATCGTGGCACCCAATATGGCCCTGCGGGTGGTCGACCGCGCCATGCAGATTCACGGCGCCGTGGGCCTCAGCCAGGACACGCCGCTGGCCGGCTTTTTCGCCTACGCGCGCACCCTGCGCCTGGCGGATGGTCCCGACCAGGTGCATATGATGCAGTTGGGTCGTAATCTGGCTAAGAAATACAGTGAGAACAGCTAACTGGTAGTGAATAGTTAACAGTGAATAGTTAATAGCTGCTGTAGCGCAGCCATGGCTTTTGGGGTCGCCCCAACGGCCATGGCTGCTTTGTCGCTTTTGAGCGTCACCAAATTTAAGGAGGTAGACATGTCCCAGGTGGATACCCTGGATACCGAGCGCCTCGCGGCCTATTTGGAAGCGAACGTGTCCGGCTTCAAAGGTCCGATCACCGCCGATAAATTCGAAGGCGGCCAGTCCAATCCCACCTTCCACATCAAGGCCGCCTCCGGCGAGTACGTACTGCGCCGGCAACCGCCAGGCAAGCTGCTCAAGTCGGCCCACGCCGTGGACCGGGAATTCCGGGTCATGAACGCACTCCAGGACACCGACGTGCCGGTGCCGCGCATGTACCACCTGTGCGAAGACCGCGACGTAGTGGGTTCCATGTTCTACATCATGGAATTTTGCCAGGGCCGGATTTTCTGGGACGCGGCGATTCCGGAAGTGGACAACGCCCAGCGCACCGCCATGTACGAAGAAATGAACCGGGTGCTGGCGGCGCTGCACGGCGTCGATCTGGAAGCGGTGGGTCTCACCGACTACGGCAAGCCGGGCAATTACTTCGAGCGTCAGATGGGCCGCTGGTCCAAGCAGTACCGCGCCTCCGAGATCAACCACATCCAGGCGATGGAAGATCTGATGGAGTGGCTGGAGAAAAACCAGCCCGCCGATGACGGCCAGGTGTCCCTGGTGCACGGTGACTACCGCCTCGACAATATGATGTGGCACCCCACCGAGTCCCGCGTGATCGCGGTGCTGGACTGGGAACTGTCCACCCTCGGGCACCCGCTCGCCGACCTGGCCTATCAGTGCATGCAGCTGCGCATGCCCCCGGAAGGCGGCAACCTGTCCGGCCTGCAGGGCAAGGACCGCAAAGCGCTCGGCATCCCCACCGAGCAGGAATACGTGAAAGCCTATTGCGACCGCCGTGGCATCGATCATATCGACCACTGGGAATTCTATCTGGCGTTCAGCTTTTTCCGCCTGGCGGCCATCGCCCAGGGTGTCGCCAAGCGCGCCCAGGAAGGCAACGCCTCCAGCAAAAAAGCCGGCTGGGCCGCGCAAGTGGTCGAACCGCTCGCCTCCATGGCGATGCAGATCGTCCGCGAAGGCGCTTAATAACTATTTTTCGGGAGAGAATTTATGAGTACGAAGTTGTTTGATCTGAATGGCAAGATCGCCCTGGTCACCGGCGCCAGCCGTGGCATCGGCGAAGAAATCGCCAAACTGCTCGCCGAGCAGGGCGCCCACGTGATCGTTTCCAGCCGCAAGATCGACGATTGCCAGACCGTCGCCGACGCCATTAAGGCCGACGGCGGTTCCGCCGAAGCCTTCGCCTGCCACATCGGTGAAATGGCGCAAATCGAAGCGGTCTTCGGCCACATCAAAGACACCCACGGCAAGCTCGACATCCTGGTCAACAACGCGGCCGCCAACCCGTACTTCGGGCACATCCTCGATACGCCCGTATCGGCGTTCGACAAGACCGTGGACGTGAACCTGCGTGGCTACTTCTACATGTCCGTGGAAGGCGCCAAACTGATGAAGGAAAACGGTGGCGGCGCGATCGTCAACACCGCCTCCATCAACGGCCTGTCACCGGGCAACATGCAGGGCATCTATTCGATCTCCAAGGCGGCGGTGATCAGCATGACCAAATCCTTCGCCATGGAATGCGCCGAGTTCAACGTGCGCGTTAACGCGCTGCTGCCCGGCCTCACCAAAACCAAATTCGCCGGCGCCCTGTTCCAGCAGGAAGAAATCTACAAAAGCGCCATCGCGCAGATCCCCATGCACCGCCACGCCGAGCCGAAAGAAATGGCCGGCACCGTGCTCTATCTGGTATCGGACGCGTCCAGCTACGTCACCGGTGAATGCGTCGTCGTCGACGGTGGTTTCACCATCTAAAGCCGCCTGGAGGTTTTATGGATCCGATGCTGGATTTCACCGGCAAGGTGGCCCTGATCACCGGCGCCGCCAGCGGCTTCGGCAAGCTGCTCGCCGCCGAGCTCGGCAAACGCGGCGCGCGGCTGGTGCTGGGCGACATCAACATGGACGCCCTGGACAAGCTGGCCGCCGACCTTGAAGGGCAGGGCGTCACCGCCCTGGCGCGCCGCTGCGACGTCTCCGCCGAGGTGGATTGCAAAGCCATGGTGGACACCGCCGTGGAACAGTTCGGGCGTCTCGATATGGCGGTAAACAACGCCGGCATCGCCCACGGCTTCATTCCCATCCACGAACTCACCGGCGAGTTGCTGGATCAGCAGATGAACGTCAACGTCAAAGGCGTGATGTTCGGCATGAAGCACCAGATCCCGGCCATGAAAGCCAGCGGTGGCGGCGCCATCGTCAACACCAGCTCGATGGCCGGCATCGGCGGCGGGCCCAAGATCGGCGCCTACGCCGCCTCCAAGCACGCGGTGATCGGGCTCACCCGCACCGCCGCCGTGGAGAGCGGGCGCAAGAACATTCGCGTCAACGCCATCTGCCCGTACTACACCCGCACGCCCATGCTGGAAGGCGGCGAAGGGCTGGCCAGTGGCGGCGAAGCGGAGCAGACCCTGGCGATGATGGCCGCGGGTTCGCCGATGAAACGTATCGGCGAACCGGAAGAAATCGTCGCCGTCATGCTGATGCTGCTGTCCCCGGCCAACACCTACATGAACGGCCAGGCCATCGCCGTCGACGGCGGCGTCTCGGCCTTTTAAGGAGAATAATTATGAGTAATCGTTTGGCGAACAAGATCACCATCATAACCGGCGCCACCAGCGGTATCGGCGAAGCCACCGCGCGGCGCTTCATCGAAGAGGGCGCCACCGTGGTGCTGGCCGGTCGTTCCGAAGAGAAGGGCGAAGCCCTGGCCAAGGAACTCGGCGAGCGCGCCGTGTTCAAGCGCACCGACATCATGAGCGAAGACGACATCGCCGCCCTGGTGGATTTCACCGTGGAAAAATTCGGCCGCCTGGACTGCCTGTTCAATAACGCCGGTGCCGGCGACCGCACCACCGTGGACAGCTTCGACGAAGACGAATTCGCCCGCATCATGCGCCTGCTGGTGGGCGCCCCGGCGTTCGGCATCAAGCACGCCGCCCGCGTCATGAAAGCCAGCGGCGGCGGCAGCATCATCAACAACGCCAGCATCGCCGGCCACCGTCTTAACCAGGGCGGCTACCTCTATTCTGGCGCCAAGGCCGCCGTCGCCCACATGACCCGCCTGGCCGGCGCCGACCTGGGCGAGCACAACATCCGCGTCAACGCCATCTCCCCCGGCGCCGTTGCCACGCCGATCTTCTGGGGCGGCTCGCAGCGCGCCCAGACACTCAGCGACGAAGAAAACCAGCGCAAGATGGAAAAGCTCGAAGCCAATCTCGCCAAAGCCACGCCGCTGCCCCGCGCCGGCCTGGCCGACGACATCGCCTTCGCCGCCGTCTTCCTGGCCAGCGACGAAGGCAGCTTCATCAACAGCCACGACCTGGTCGTCGACGGCGGCCGCATCGCCATGTTCAACGAGAAGAGCT
>DGNT01000202.1 GCA_002389055.1 Alcanivorax sp. UBA4485 | reverse complement strand
GGCGGGGATGGTTTGTTCGCGGCCAGGCCCGCTCCCACCAGACTCGCTCTCGTCGGGTTCGCTGTCCTCTTGTTCGTTGTCCGTTGATGCGCTCTCATCGGAGTCGCCGTCATCGGATTCCTGGTCGTCGGCGCCGGCTTCGGTGTCCAGCTCCAACAGGGGGTCGCCTTCCTTGACCCGGTCGCCGGCTTTCACCAGCAGTTCGAGAACGGTGCCGGCTTTCGGGCACGGTACTTCCACGGACGCTTTGTCGGACTCCAACACCACAATGGTGTCTTCGGCTTCGACGCTGTCGCCTTTTTTGACGGACACCTCGATGACGTCAACAGGATCACTGCTGCCCACATCGGGTACCCGGATGGTTTCCTTGCTCATGGCAGGCTCCTTATGAGATCACCGGGTAGGGTTTTTCCGGGTCGATGCCGTATTTCTTGATTGCCTGTTTGACGGTGGCGGCGTCCACTTCGCCTTCGTCCTTGAGCGCGCTGAGCGCGGCCAGAACCACGAAGTAACGGTCCACTTCAAAGAAGTGACGCAGTTTCTCACGGGAGTCACTGCGCCCGTAGCCGTCGGTGCCGAGCACCTTGAAGCGGGCTTTGACCCACGGACGGATCTGATCGGCGTAAGCCTTGATGTAGTCGGTGGACGCGATCACCGGGCCCTGGCGTTTGTCCAGGCATTGCTCCACCCAGGTGGGCGCCACTTTGAGGTCCGGCTTGAGCAAACGGTCACGGTCGGCGCGCAGGCCTTCGCGACGCAGTTCGTTGAAGCTGGTAACGCTCCACACATCGGCGGCGACGCCGAAGTCCTCGCGCAGCAATTCCGCCGCGGCTTCCACTTCGCGCAAGATGGTGCCGGAACCAAGCAACTGGACATGCTTGGCTTTCTTGCCGCGCTTGCCCTTGCCTTCGCGCAGCAGGTACATGCCCTTGCGGATGCCTTCCTCGGCGCCCTTGGGCATGGCGCCGTGCAGGTAGTTTTCGTTCATCAGCGTCAGGTAGTAGAAGACGCTCTCTTCTTCCTCGTACATGCGGCGCAGGCCGTCCTGCAGAATCACCGCCAGCTCGTAGGCGTAGGTGGGGTCGTAGCTGACGCAGTTGGGCACCGTGCTGGTGAGCACGTGGCTGTGGCCGTCCTGGTGCTGCAGGCCCTCGCCATTGAGCGTGGTACGCCCGGCGGTGCCGCCCAGCAGAAAGCCGCGCGCCTGGCTGTCGCCGGCCGCCCACCAGAAGTCCCCGGTGCGCTGGAAGCCGAACATGGAGTAGTAGATAAAGAACGGAATCAACGTGAAGTCGTGCACGCTGTAACTGGTGGCCGCGGCCATCCAGCCGGACATGGAGCCGGCTTCGTTGATGCCTTCCTCCATGATGCGGCCTTTCTTGTCTTCCCGGTAATACATCACCTGGCCGGCATCCTCGGGCTCGTATTTCTGGCCCTTGGACGAATAGATACCGAGCTGACGGAACATGCCTTCCATGCCGAAGGTGCGCGCCTCGTCGGGGACGATCGGCACCACCCGGTCACCAATGCTCTTGTCCTTCACCAGGGTGCTGAGCATGCGCACGAACGCCATGGTGGTGGAGATTTCCCGGTCGCCGCTGCCTTCCAGGAAGGATTCAAAGAACTCCAGCTTGGGGATGGTCAGCTTCTTGCTGGCGTGGCGGCGCCGCACCGGCATATAGCCACCCAGCTTCTCCCGCTGCTCGCGCATGTAGCGCAGTTCCGCGGAGTCTTCTTCCGGCCGGTAGTAGGGCACGGTTTCCAGTTCTTTGTCGGTGAACGGCATGTCGAAGCGGTCGCGGAATTCCTTCAGGCTTTCCAGATCCATCTTTTTCATCTGGTGGGTCTTGTTGACCGCCTCGCCGGCGCCGGTGGCGTAGCCCTTGACGGTTTTCGCCAGGATCACCGTGGGCTGGCCGGTGTGGTTCACCGCCTCGTGGTAGGCCGCGTACACCTTGAACGGATCATGGCCGCCGCGGTTCAGACGATAGACGTCCTCGTCGCTCATGTGCTCGACCATTTTCTTCAGCTCAGGGTATTTGCCGAAGAAATGCTCGCGGGTATAGGCGCCGCCGTTTTTCTTGTAGGCCTGGTATTCGCCGTCCACCGCTTCGTCCATGCGGCGGCGCAGCAGGCCTTCGGAATCCTTCTCAAGCAGCGGGTCCCAGAGCCGGCCCCAGACCACTTTGATCACGTTCCAGCCGGCGCCGCGGAACAGGCTTTCCAGCTCCTGGATGATCTTGCCGTTGCCGCGCACCGGCCCGTCCAGGCGCTGCAGGTTGCAGTTGACCACGAAGATCAGGTTGTCCAGTTGCTCGCGACCGGCCATGGACAGCGCGCCCAGGGATTCCGGCTCGTCCATTTCACCGTCGCCAAGGAATGCCCACACCTTGCGCTTGCGATCCGGGATCAGCTCCCGGTTCTGCAGGTACTTCATGATGTGCGCCTGGTAGATCGCCTGCATGGCGCCCAGGCCCATGGACACGGTGGGGAACTGCCAGTAATCCGGCATCAGCCAGGGGTGTGGATAGGACGACAGCCCCTCGCCGTCCACTTCCCGGCGGAAGTTGTCCATCTGCTGTTCGGTGATGCGCCCCTCCAGGTAGGAACGGGCGTAAATGCC
>DGNT01000108.1 GCA_002389055.1 Alcanivorax sp. UBA4485 | reverse complement strand
TGGTGCCGTCGTAGTTGGACGGATGGTTATGGAAGTTGTCCGCGGTCACCGGGATGTTGCTGGTGTCCGGCTTGGCCGGCGCGGGACGCTGTACGGGCTCGGCCGGGCTGCTCTGGCTGTCGGTCGGCATGGTATCGGTCGCGGAGGTGTCCTCCTCGGTGGGAGTACTGGAACACGCGGCCAGCAAGCCGGCCAGAAGCACGGCGAAAAGCGGGTTAATGAATGAACGCATACTAAAAACTCCTATTGATGTCCTGTATTGGAACTCTGAGATCCGTTCAGAGGAACGGCGACCAGGCCGGTTCCCTGACTTCCCCTTCCTTCGATGGGAGCTCTACTTTCACTCTCCCGTCGATGGAGACGGCTTGCAGGACCCCTGTACCCCTGTGTTGCGTCCCGTAAATTATCATACTTCCATTGGGCGCAACACTGGGCGATTCGTCCATATTGGTCTGTGTCACAATATCGAACGTCCCGCGTTGGAGGTCCTGCACACCGACGTTGAAGCTACCGTTACGCCGGTGTACATAAACGAGATAGCGACCGTCCGGGGTGACTTCCGGCCGGGCGTTGTAAGCCCCTTCGAACGACACCCGGCGCACCGATTTGTCGTCCACGTTGAGCTGGTAGATCTGCGGCCCGCCGGAGCGGCTGGAGGTGAACACCAGATGCTCGCCATCGGGCATCCAGCGGGGCTCGGTGTCGATGCCGTAATGATCGGTCAGCTGCTCGATATCCCCGGTGTTGAGGTTCAGGCTGTAGATGTCCGGGTTGCCGCCCTTGGACAGGGTCAGCGCCAGTTTCTGGCCGTCCGGCGACCAGGCCGGCGCGCCGTTGATGCCCTTGAACTGGGCCACCACCCGCCGTTCGGCGCTGCCGAGGTTGTGCACATAGATCTTGGGCAGGCCGTTCTGCTCGAAGGAAACATAAGCAATCTTAGTGCCATCCGGCGACCAGGACGGGCTCATGATCGGCTCGCGGCTGCGCAGGATGGTCTTCACCCGGGCGCCGTCGGCGTCCGCGTACTGCAGCTGGTAGGGCCGCTCGGCGCCCCGGTTGTGGGTGACGTAGAGAATCTTGGTGGAAAACGCCCCGGGGATGCCGGTGAGCTGCTCATAGATGCGGTCGGAAATGGCGTGCGCCACGTCACGCAACTGCGACTCCGGCGGACGGTAGGTCTCGGACAGCAGTTCCTTGCCGCGGGCCACGTCGTGCAACGCATAGCCCACTTCGTAGGCGCCGGTGCCGGTGGGCTTGATGGTGCCGATCACCACGTATTCCTGATTGAGCACCCGGAAATCCCGGTAGGACAGGCCCTCCTTGCTGGTCGGTCGGCTCAGCATGTCCTTGGGCGACAGGGTTTTGAACTGGCCACTGCGGTGCAGGTCGGCACGCACGATGTCGGACACGTTCTCCGGCACGTCGCCGGCGCCGGCGAACGGCACCACCGCGATCGGCACCGCGTCCGTGCGGCCTTCGGTGATCTGAATCAGCAGCTCGGCGCGGGCGTTGACCGCCAGCAGCGAGAGCATCGCGACGATGAAGGGAAAGGCTAAAACTCGCATCATTTTACATCCGTGGGTCTGAATACGATTTGAAAGGTTCGAAACTGCTCGAACAACTTGCCGTCCGGCACCGGCAGCGGGCTGGCGAGCTCCACCGCCTTGACCAGCGACTCGTCGAAGTTCGGATAGCCACTGGACTTGTCCACCTCGACACTGACCACTTCACCACCCGGAATCACCCGCAGACGCACACGCACGCTGAGGTCGTCCCGGTTGCGGTAATTGCCGGGAATGCGCCACCGCTGCTGGATAGCACTGCGGATGGCGTCCGCGTAACTGGCCGTCTCTTCCTGAACATCGCTGTCAGGCGCGCCGCTGCCGGGTGTCTCGGCGACTTTCTCGCGCTCCTTGCGCGCCATCTCCAGCTCTTCCTCGGCCATCAGTTCTTCCAGGCTCTGCTGCTCGAATTCCGGCGCCGGCTCCTTTTTCGGTTCCGGCTCGGGCTTCGGTTCCGGCTTGGGCTCGGGCTTCGGTTCAGGTTTCGGCTCCGGCTTCGGCTCGGGCTTCGGCTCGGGCTTCGGCTCGGGCTTCGGCTTGGGTTCGGGTTTCGGCTCAGGCTTGGGCTCGGGTTTTGGTTCGGGCTTGGGCTCAGGTTTCGGTTCGGGCTTCGGCTCCGGTTTGGGTTCCGGCTTCGGCGCCTTCTCCTGGGCCTGCTTCTGATCCTTCTCCTCGCGGGCCGGTGCGGTATTGGCCTCCGGCGCGCGGCGCGTCTCTTCCATCACCGTGGCCATCACATGGGGCGGAATCTCCGGCGGCCGCCGCAGCTCCGGCTCCGAGGACCAGGTAAACACCATCAGCCCCAGCACCAGCAGGTGCAGAAACGCGGAGAACCCGACCGCAACGCCACGATCGCTCATGAACGCCCCGGCGGCTCCGTGACCAGCCCCAGGTTGGTGACGCCGGCCTGCTGCAGTTCGGACATCAGGACCACCACTTTGCCGTAGGGCACGTTCTGGTCGCCTTCCACCAGGAACAGGGTGTCCGGCTTCTGTTTGCGGATCGTGAGCACATGGCCCTTCACCGTTTCCAGGCTCGCCGACGACTGGCCGTCGCCGCCCACGTTGATGTAGTAGCTGCCGTCCGGGCGTACCGTGATCATCACCGGTTCGTCGTTGTTGGTGATCGCCGCGCTGTCGGTCTGCGGCAGGTCCACGGACACACCCTGGGTCATCATCGGCGCGGTGGCCATGAAGATCACCAGCAGCACCAGCATTACGTCGATGTACGGCACCACGTTGATGTCGGCCATCGGCCTCTTACGCAAGCGGCGGCCGCGAATCGCACTCATGGACGCACTCCCTCGGCTCATGCGTCGCGCCCGTGGGCCTGGCGGTGCAGCACCGAGGAGAATTCCTCGGCGAACAGTTCACAATCGCCCACCAGGGATTCGGACAAGGACGCGTAGCGGTTGTAGGCCATCACCGCGGGAATCGCCGCGAACAGACCCATGGCGGTGGCCACCAGCGCCTCGGCGATACCCGGTGCCACCACGCTCAGCGTCGCCTGGGTCACGTTGGCCAGGGCGCGGAACGAATTCATGATGCCCCAGACGGTGCCGAACAGGCCGATGTACGGGCTGGTGGAACCCACCGTGGCCAGGAACGACAGATGTTTGGTGAGGCGGGATTCCTCGCGCTGCAGGGCCACCCGCATGGCGCGCTGGGCCCCTTCCATGATCGCGTCGGAGCCGCGCGTGCTCTTGGACAGACGCACGAACTCCTGGAAGCCGGCTCGGAAGATCGCCTCGCTGGCGGAATCCGGGTTGGGCTTTTTGCGCACCTGGTTATAGAGACTGGACAGGTCTTCGCCGGACCAGAACTTCTCCTCGAACGCATGATCGGCGCGCCGTGCGCGGCCCAGCACCCGAAAGCGGGATACGATCATGTACCAGGAGATCATCGATGCCAGCAGCAGAACCAACATCACCAGCTGGACCACGGGCCCCGCGTTGGTGACCAGCGAAAGGATCGACATGCTGGACGAAGCGTCTTCCATTTACCCCAACTCCTCGAATTCAGCCTTAAACTTGTCGTGAAGTGGCCCCGGCAGTGCCACCGGCTTGATGCCGTCGGCGCTGACACAGGCCACCTTGATAGTAGCTTCGCACAACACTTCCTGGTCACGGGTGACACGCTGCGCGAACACCAGGGTGGCACGTTTAAGCGCCACCAATCGGGCACTGACCCGCAAATCGTCGTCGATCCGGCCGGGTTTGCGGTAGTTGATCTGCGCGGAATGCACCACGAACTGGAAGTTTTCCTCGGCCAGCGCATAGTGCTGGTAACCCAGCGACCGCATGTACTCAGTGCGTGCCCGCTCCATGAACTTCAAATAATTCACGTAGTAGACGATGCCACCGGCGTCAGTGTCTTCGATGTAGACGCGAACCGGTAGGACAAATTCCGAACCTTGAGAAGATTTTTCACTCATTAAACAAATCCCCGTCCCGGGAGGGCCTGACCAGGCCGAAATGACGCCAGGCGTGATTGGTCACCTGGCGCCCCCGGGGCGTGCGTTGGATGAAACCCTGCTGAATCAGGTAGGGCTCGACCACCTCTTCCAGGGTGCCGGCGTCCTCGTTGAGCGCGGCGGCCAGGGAATCCAGCCCCACCGGCCCGCCGTCGAATTTGTGCATCATCATATTGAGCAGCCGGCGGTCGGTGCCGTCCAGGCCCAGGCTGTCCACTTCCAGCATGTCCAGGGCGCTTTGCGCCACCGCGCCAGTGAGCCGGCCGTCGCCTTTCACCTGGGCGTAATCGCGCACCCGGCGCAGCAGGCGGTTGGCGATGCGCGGCGTGCCGCGGGCGCGGCGGGCCACTTCCCGGGCCCCTTCCTGGTCACCGGGTATGGCCAGAATTTCACAGGAGCGCTCGACGATGCGCGCCAAATCGTCGACGTTATAGAACTCCAGGCGCTGCACGATACCGAAGCGGTCACGCAGAGGGGCGGTAAGCAGCCCCGCCCGGGTGGTGGCGCCGACCAGGGTAAAAGGCGGCAGATCCAGCTTGATGGAGCGCGCCGCCGGGCCTTCACCAATCATGATGTCCAGCTGGTAGTCCTCCATGGCCGGATAGAGGATTTCCTCGACCACCGGGGAGAGGCGGTGGATCTCGTCCACGAACAGCACGTCGCCCTCTTCCAGGTTGGTGAGGATGGCGGCCAGGTCGCCGGCCTTTTCCAGCACCGGGCCCGAGGTGGATTTCAGCTGGGAGCCCATTTCCCGGGCGATGATGTGCGCCAGGGTGGTCTTGCCGAGCCCGGGGGGACCGAAAATCAGGGTGTGATCGAGCGCCTCGTCGCGGCCACGGGCGGCGTCGATGAAAATTTCCAGCCGTTCGCGCACTTTCGGCTGGCCGTTGTAGTCGGCCAGGCTGGCCGGGCGGATGGCCCGGTCCTGTTGCGCTTCGCCGGCGTCGGAAGGCAGCGGGGCGATCAAACGATCATTGTCCATGGCGTTTTACCTTGCCAGAGTTCGCAGGGCACGGCGAATCAGCTCTTCACTGCTGGGGTCGGCGCCGGCCTCGTCGGCGGCGCGACCCACGGCGGCGGCGGCTTCCTTATTACGGTAACCGAGGGATTCCAGCGCGGCGATGGCGTCGGCGCGGCCGTCCGGCGGGCCGTCCAGGGGCAGCGGCCCGGGCCGCGAGGCCGGCGCGCCTTCCAGCTTGTCGAGCCGGTCGGACATCTCGATCACCAGCCGCTCGGCGGTTTTCTTACCGATGCCCGGCACCTTCACCAGCGAGGTGGTGTCCTGATCGCGGATGCAGGCGGCCAGCCGGTCGGCCTCGATGCCGGAGAGAATCGCCAGCGCCATTTTCGGCCCCACGCCATTGACCTTGATCAGGCTGCGAAACAGCTCACGCTCGTAGCGGCCGGTGAAGCCGTACAGCAGCTGGGCGTCCTCGCGCACCACGAAATGGGTATAGAGCGTCAGCTCGGCGCCGCTTTCCGGCAGGTTGTAGAACACCGTCATCGGCGCTTCAACTTCATAGCCGACACCGGCCACGTCCACCAGCAGCCGCGGCGGCTGCTTTTCCAACAGGGTGCCTCGTAATTGTCCGATCATCGTATCCGTCTTCTTCGTACCGAGGTGGCGCCGCCCATGCGCGCCAGGGAAACACGGGTGTGAGCATGACAGAGGGCGATCGCCAGCGCATCGGCGGCGTCTTCCTGGGGGCGCTTTTCCAGCCCCAGCAGGTGTTTGACCATCTCCGCCACCTGCACCTTTTCGGCGCCGCCGCGCCCCACCACCGCCTGTTTGACCTGGCGGGCGGAATACTCGAACACCGGCACGCCGCTCTGCACCACGGCGGTGAGCGCGGCGCCACGGGCCTGGCCGAGTTTGAGGGCGGAATCCGGGTTGCGGGCCATGAACACCTTTTCGATGCTCACTTCCTCCGGCTGGTGGGTGCTCATCACTTCGCACAGGCCGGCGAAAATGGTCCCCAGCCGGGGCGCCATCTCGGCGCCGCTGGTGCTGATGGTGCCGAACGCCAGAGCCCGGCTGCGGTTACCGACCTGCTCGATCACCCCATAACCGGTGTGTCTGGAGCCCGGATCGATCCCCAATAGAATGGTCATAACGGCCGTTGCGCGGGCTTGGCCCGCTCCTACAAAAAAGGCAGGTTACATCTAACCTGCCTCCTGTTCATATGTCCAGTATGGGCGTGTTGTTATTCTTCCGGCCACCGGGCGTTGGTGTAGACGTTCTGCACGTCGTCCAGGTCTTCCAGCAGGTCGATCATCTTGCCCACCGTCTCGGCGGTGTCGGCGTCGATCTCCGCTTCGGTGGAGGGGCTCATGGTCACTTCCGCGTCGGCCGGTTCCAGGCCCGCTTCCTTGAGCCCGTCGACCACCTCGCCGAAACTCTTGTCCGGCCGGGTGATCACCAGGAAGCTGCCGTCCTCGTTCTCTTCCACGTCCTCGGCGCCGGCTTCCAGGGCCGCTTCCATCAGCTTCTCTTCTTCCACGCCCGGCTCGAAGAAAATCTCGCCGCGCTTGGTGAACAGGAAGGCCACCGAGCCGCTGGTGCCCAGATTGCCACCGAACTTGGAAAAGGCATGGCGCACCTCGGACACGGTGCGGTTGACGTTGTCGGTCATGGTTTCCACCAGCACCGCCACGCCGTTCTTGCCGTAGCCTTCGTAGGTGATCTCCTCCATGTTGGCGCTGTCGTCATCGCCGGCACCGCGCTTGATCGCCCGGTCGATGGTGTCCTTGGTCATATTGTTGCTGAGCGCCTTGTCGACGGCGGCGCGCAGGCGCGGATTGTCGGCGATCTCCGGGCCGCCCATACGGGCCGACACGGTGATTTCACGAATCAGCTTGGTGAAGATCTTGCCCCGTTTGGCATCCTGAGCCGCCTTACGGTGCTTAATATTGGCCCATTTACTATGACCCGCCATGGTATCTCCTAACCTGTCCGCGTTATCTCATTGCTCTTCTTTACGTACCGCCACGCCCACTTCGCGCAGCTGCTGATTATCCACCGGCGAGGGTGCATTGGTCATCAGGCAGGCGGCGGTCTGGGTTTTCGGGAAGGCGATCACATCACGGATCGAATCACCGCCGGTCATCAGCATCACCATGCGGTCGAGACCGAACGCCAGGCCGCCGTGGGGCGGCGCGCCGTACTTCAGGCCATCCAGCAGGAAGCCGAATTTCTCGTCCGCTTCCTGGTCGCTGATGCCCAGCGCCTCGAACACGCTGCGCTGCATGTCCGGGCGGTGAATACGGATCGAACCGCCGCCCAGCTCGGTGCCGTTGAGCACCATGTCGTAGGCGCGGGACAGGGCGCCTTCCGGGTTGCTCTTCAGTTCTTCCGGGCTGCACTTGGGCATGGTGAACGGATGGTGCAGCGCGTAGTAGCGGCCGTCCTCTTCCTCGAACATGGGGAAGTCCACCACCCACAACGGCGCCCAGTCGCCCTGCGCCAGGCCGCGCTCGTGGCCCACCTTGACGCGCAGCGCGCCAATCGCCTCGTTGACCACCTTGGCCTTGTCGGCGCCGAAGAAGATCAGGTCGCCGGTGGCCGCTTCGGTGCGCTTGAGAATGCCCTGGATGGCGTCCTCGGTAAGGAACTTGAGGATCGGCGATTGCAGGCCCTCGGCGCCGGCGTCCAGGTCGTTGACCTTGATATAGGCCAGGCCCTTGGCGCCGTAGATGCCCACGAACTTGGTGTACTCGTCGATTTCCTTGCGCGACAGGTCGCCGCCGCCGGGCACCTTCATGGCCACCACGCGGCCTTTCGGGTCCTTGGCCGGGCCGGCGAACACCTTGAACTCCACGCCGTCCATCAGATCGGCGATGTCGATCAGCTCCAGCGGCACGCGCAGGTCCGGCTTGTCGGACCCGTAGCGGCGCATGGCCTCTTCATAGGTCATGCGCGGAAACTCGGGCAGGTCCACCTCGAGCATGTCCTTGAACACGCTTTTCACCATCGACTCGGTGATCGCCATGATGTCGTCCTCCTCCACGAAGGACGCCTCCAGGTCGATCTGGGTGAATTCCGGCTGACGGTCGGCGCGCAGGTCCTCGTCGCGGAAACACTTGGCGATCTGATAGTAGCGGTCGAAGCCGGCCACCATCAGCAGTTGCTTGAACAGCTGCGGCGACTGCGGCAGCGCGAAGAAACTGCCCGGGTGGGTGCGGCTGGGCACCAGATAATCGCGGGCGCCCTCCGGGGTGGCGCGGGTCAGAATCGGCGTTTCCACGTCCATGAACCCCTGGCCTTCCAGGTGGGCGCGCACCGCGTGGGTGAGCCGCGAGCGGAACTGGAAGCGCTTCAGGGCTTCCGGGCGGCGCAGGTCCAGGTAGCGGTACTTGAGCCGCACTTCCTCGCCGGCGGCGGAGTATTCGTCCAGCTCGAACGGCGGCGTCTGGGCTTCGTTGAGGATGGTCAGCGACAGGCCCAGCACCTCGATGTCGCCGGTGTCCATGCGCGGGTTGCGCACCGACTCGTCGCGCAGGCGCACCCGGCCCTCAAGCTGCAGCACGTATTCGCCGCGTACCTTGTCGGCCAGTGCGAAGGCCTCCTCGGTGTCCGGGT
>DGNT01000125.1:5020-5982 GCA_002389055.1 Alcanivorax sp. UBA4485 | reverse complement strand
TAGGATTCGCCGCCGATCAGCGGTTCCAGGTAGGCGCGGCCGGAGGGGGTGATGCCGAAGCCGTCCTTGCTGATGAACTTGCGCGGCATTTTCTTTTCCACGTTGGCCACTTTGCTGAGCGGCGCCTCGCCGATGCTCCAGGCGTACTTTTTTGTGTCCTTGCGGACGATGGTGGGCATTACCGCGTTTTTGCCGGCGACGGCGAATTCCACGGCGGCGCGGCCCACGGCGTAGGCCTGGTCCACGTCGGTCTTGGAGGCGATATGGCGCGCTGCCCTCTGTAGATAGTCGCTCACCGCCCAGTGGTATTTGTAGCCCAGCTCGCTTTTCACCATTTGCGCCAGCACCGGGGCCACGCCGCCGAGCTGTTTGTGGCCGAAGGCGTCGGTGCTGCCGGCGTCGGCCAGGAAGGTGCCGTCGGCGGTGCGCGCGCCTTCGGAGACCACGATCACGCAGTAGCCCACCTTCTTAACGGTGTCGTCGACTTTCTTGAGGAAGGCCTTCTGATCAAAGGCGATTTCCGGGAACAGGATAATGTGCGGGGCGTCGTCCGGGTTGTCCTTGGCAAGGCCGGCGCTGGCGGCGATCCAGCCGGCGTGGCGGCCCATCACTTCCATCACGAACACCTTGGTGGAGGTGGCGCACATGCTGGCCACGTCCAGGGACGCTTCGCGGCAGCTCACGGCGGTGTACTTGGCCACGGAGCCGAAGCCCGGGCTGACGTCGGTGATCGGCAGGTCGTTGTCCACCGTCTTGGGCACATGGATGGCCTGGATCGGGTAGCCCATTTTTTCCGACAGCTGGGAGATCTTCAGGCAGGTGTCGGCGGAGTCGCCGCCGCCGTTGTAGAAGAAGTAGCCGATGTTGTGGGCCTTGAACACTTCAATCAGTCGCTCGTATTCGCGGCGGGAGCTTTCCAGGTCCTTGAGCTTGTAGCGGCAGGAGCCGAAGGCGCCGCCGGG
>DGNT01000125.1:0-4947 GCA_002389055.1 Alcanivorax sp. UBA4485 | reverse complement strand
ACCTTGCCGATGGTCTGCTTGTTCTCCCGGGCGGCTTCGATCACCCCGGCGGCGGATGCGTTGATCACGGCGGTGACACCACCGGACTGAGCGTAGAAAGCGTTTTTGCGCGCCATTGCGGACCTCCTGCTGAAATTGGCGCGCATTTTAGCCTGCCTGGGGCGCCACTAACAGGCTGCCAGGGCATGGTGTCGAGGGCGGGGCTCTGGAACAATACGCGCCGGGAGGAACCATGAACGCTTTATTGAACGTATTCGCCCGCCTGTGCGTATTCCGCCGCGGGCCGGAAGACATGCCCTACGCGCCGCCCCTGGTGGGGATTTTGCTGGCGCTGTGGATGGTGATCCAGTTGCTCAGCGCCGCGCTCCAGGACGGGCTCTCGGTGGCGCAGATGGTGGGCGTGCAACTGCTGGCCATGGGTCTGCTGCTGGGCTCCAGTGCCTTGGTGCTGGCGTTCAAGAATCTGCTGGGCCGCTGGACGCAGACCGCCATCGCGCTGATCGGCGTGGACATCGCCCTGTCGTTGCTGGCGCTGCCCATGCTGCTGATCGGCCATGCCGCCGGCGGCACGCCGTCGATACTGGAGGGCGTCTATCTGCTGCTGGTGAGCTGGCAGCTGGCGGTGCAGGCGTTTATTTTCCACCGTGCCTTCGCCATCGGCCCGCTGTTGGGTCTGGCGATGGCGTTCGGCCTGTTGATTCTCACCTTTATGCTGGTGGGCGCGCTGATGCCGGAGGTGCTGCAGGCCAGCCAGGCCGCGTAACGCCTCAGGTGCGGGTCAGGCAGCGCAGCGCCATGGCCGCCGCGGCGGTGCGGTTTTCCACCCCCAGCTTGCGGAACACCTGCTCCAGGTGTTTGTTCACGGTGCGCGGGCTCAGTGACAGGATCTGGCCGATCTCCCGGTTGGTCTTCCCCTGGGCGATCCACAGCAGTACCTGGGATTCCCGCCGGGTGAGCCGCAGCTGCTGACGCAGCAGTTCGCTTTCTTCCTCGCCGTCCCGTTGCAGCAGCCGGAACAGCGGTTCGCCGGAGCCGGTATCGCCCAGGTAGCGCAGGCGCAGCTCGCCGTGGTCGCTGTCCAGGGCGGACTGGTCGCCGGGCTCCGGGGTGTGGCCCAGCCAGCGGCGGATGTGCGCGGCCAGCTGGGCGAGTCGTTCGTCGCGCTGACCACCGGCCTCGGCGAGCAGGTGTTCGGCCTGGGGGGTGGCCCAGCGCCAGTGGCCCTGGCGATCGGTGGAGAACGACGCCTGGCCGAGCCGGTCCAGGGCGGTGTGGGCGCCCTGGGTCATGCGTGCGTTGTGCAGGTGCACGCGGATGCGCGCGATCAGCTCGTCCGGGCGCACCGGCTTGGTGACATAGTCCACGCCGCCGGCCTCCAGGCCGCGCACCACATCCTCCGCGTCGGTGAGGCCGGTCATGAAGATCACCGGCACCGCTGCCAGTTCCGGGTGCCGTTTCAGGCGGCGGCAGGTTTCGAAGCCGTCCATGTTGGGCATCATGGCGTCCATCAGCACCAGGTCGGGCACCATTTTTTCCGCGATCCCCAGGGCTTGCTCGCCTTCCAGGGCGACCAGGGCGGTGAGCCCGGCCTGGTCCAGGGCGTGGTGGATCATGCCCAGGGAATCCGGAGAGTCGTCCACCACCAGAATCACGTCCTTACGGACCGAAGGGGTCATGGGGTCTGCTCCAGCAATTTGATCAGGGCCTGGAAATCAAAGCGTTCCAGGGGCGCTTGCAGGGCGGCGACCAGGGGCGGCGGCAGGCGCCGGTCCTGTTCGGCCCGGTGCAGGGCGTCGCGCAGGCCGGCCAGGTGGCCGATCTCCGCCAGGGCCAGCAGTTCGTCGCGCAGCCCCTCGTCGAGGCGAATCTGTGACACCGGAATGCGCCGGGTTTCACGCAGGTCGCCGTCCAGATGGTGACGCCAGGTGAGGTCCAGATGGCGTGCCAGCGTATCCAGCAGGCCGCCCAGTTTGAACGGTTTGATCAGGTAGTCGTCGTGCAGGCCGGCGGGGGCGTCGGTCTGGCTTTCCCGGGCGTTGGCGGACAGCATCACCAGGCTGCCCCGGTAGCCGTTGGCGCGCAGCGCGGCGGCGGTTTGCCAGCCGTCCAGACCGGGCATGGCGATGTCCAGCAGGACCAGGTCCGGGCTGCTTTGCCGGGCCATGTCCAGGCCGGTCTGGCCGTCCGGGGCTTCGGTGACCTGGAAGCCCAGGGGCGTCAGCAGATCGCTGACCAGGCCCCGGTGGGAGGGGTCGTCGTCCACCACCAGCAGGGATTTGGGCGGCCCCTGATAACCCACCACCGGGCGCTGGCTGTCCCGGTCCGTGTCCGCGTGGGCGACGCTGGACAGCATCACCCAGAGGCGGAATTCACTCCCTTCGCCCGGCGTGCTGCTGACCTGCAGATCGCCGCCCATGATATCCACCAGCAGTTTGGTGATGGTCAGCCCCAGGCCGGTGCCGTGCACCGCCGGCATGCCCGGTTTGCGGACCCGCTCGAAGGGCCGGAAGATGCGCTGCTGATCTTCCTCGGCGATGCCCACGCCGGTGTCGCGGATGGTGAACTCGGCGACCTGATTGCGGTAGCGGATATGCAGCACCACCCGGCCCTGGCTGGTGAACTTGATGGCGTTGGACAGCAGGTTGATCAGCACCTGGCGCAGGCGCTTCTCATCGGTGGTGACCCATTCGGGGATGCGCCCCTGGCTGTGAAATTCGAAACCGATGCCTTTTTCTTCCGCCTGCAGCTGGAACATGGTGACCAGCTCGTCGATCAGCGAGCGCACCCGCACCCGGTTGCGGTACAGCTCCAGACGGCCGGCTTCGATCTTGGAGATTTCCAGCAGCCCTTCGATCAGGTCGGACAGGTGGCCGGTGCTGCGCCGGATCGCCGCTACCGCGCCGCGCCGGTTTTCCGGTATCGAGGGGTCGTTTTCCAGCAGCTGGGCGTAGCCGAAGGCGGCATTGAGCGGTGAGCGCAGCTCATGGCTGAGGCCGGTGAGGTAGCGGCTCTTGGCCTGGTTGGCGGCCTCCGCCAGTTCCTTGGCTTTCTGCAGTTTGCGATCGGTTTTTTCGTGGGCTTTGATTTCCGCCATCAGCATGCGCGTCTGGCGGTGGGATTCCTCCTGGGCGACCACCCGGCTTTCGTGGGCGAGCACGAACAACCAGGCCACCACACCGCTGATAATGATCAGGATCGCGAACACCTTGGCCAGGGTGGTGGCCATCAGGTCGCGCACCTGAGGGTCGGTGATCGCCACCTGGGTGTAGACCAGCGTCAGCAGCCCGGCCATCACCAGGGTGACCAGGGCCAGCAACCCCACGAAATGCCCCAGACGGGAGCGCAGGTGCACCACGATGCGTTGCGGCAGCACGCCGCCGAGCCAGTCCATCAATTGTTCCTGAAAACGGGCGTGGTGCTTGCAGGCGTCGTTGCAGCGCGCGTCCAGCGAGCAGCACAACGAACAGATCGGGCCGTTGTAGGCCGGGCAGAACGCCATGTCCTCGTCGTCGAAGCGGTGCTCGCAGATGCAGCAGGGCCGGCCGCGGGTGGCGGTGGCCGGCTCCGGTGTTCGGGCGATGTAGTAGCGGCCGTTGGTGAGCAGGGCGATCAACGGTGACGTTACGAACGCGGTGAGCAAAGCCAGGAAGGAGGCCAGAGCCTCGGCGTCGCCACCCCAGAAACCACTGCGCGCCACCAGGCCCACCAGGGTGGCCATCACCATGGCGCCGAAGCCCACCGGATTGATGTCGTACAGATAGGCCCGTTTGAATTCGATGCCCTTGGGGCTCAGCCCCAGCGGCTTGTTGATCACCAGGTCGGCCACCAGCGCGCCGATCCACGCCACCGCCACCATGGCGTAGCTGCCAAGGATCGATTCGAACGCCCGGTAGATGCCGATCTCCATCAACACCAGCGCGATCATCACGTTGAACACCAGCCACACCACCCGGCCCGGGTGGCTGTGGGTGAGCCGGGAAAAGAAGTTGGACCAGGCGATGGAGCCGGCGTAGGCGTTGGTCACGTTGATCTTCAGCTGGGACAGCACCACGAAAATACCGGCCAGGGCCATCAGCGTGGCCGGGTGCGTGGTGATGTGGCTGAACGCCACCAGATACATGTGCATGGGTTCCTGGGCCAGGCTGTGCGGCAGCCCGTGGGAAAACGCCAGCACCGCCAGGAAGGAACCGGCCAGTGCCTTGAGGCCGCCGACGATGATCCAGCCCGGGCCGCCGGCCAGCATCGCCAGCCACCAGCGCCGCCGCTGTTTGCGCTGCGGCCCTGGCTCCGGCATGAAGCGCAGGAAGTCCACCTGCTCACCGATCTGCGCCACCAGCGAAAACATTACCGTGGCGGCGGCGCCGAACAGCACCAGATTGAAGGCGCCGTCGCCGCCCAGGGCGCCGTCGCCGCCCAGGGCGCCGTCGCCGCCCAGGGCGCCGTCGAAACCCTGCCAGCGGCTCAGCGATTCCGGGTCCTGAAACAGGATGAACACGAACGGCGTTAGCTGCAGCACGACCCACACCGGCTGGGTCCAGAGCTGGAAGCGGCTGATATAGGTGATGCCATGGGTCACCAGCGGAATCGCCACCAGCGAGCTGACCACATAGCCCAGTGTCAGCGGCAGGCCGAACAGCACCTCCAGGGCCATCGCCATGATCGCCGCTTCCAGGGCGAAAAAGATAAAGGTGAAGGACGCATAGATCAGCGAGGTGAGGGTGGAGCCGAGGTAGCCGAAGCCGGCCCCACGGGTAAGCAGGTCAATGTCGACGCCGTAGCGGGCCGCGTAGTAGCTCACCGGCAGGCCGAGCAGAAAGATTACCGCGCTGACCACGGCGATCGCCGCCACCGCGTTGGTGAAGCCGTAGTTCAGGGTAATGGCACCGCCGATGGCCTCCAGCGCCAGGAAGGAAATGGCGCCCAGCGCGGTGTTCGCCACCCGCCCCG
>DGNT01000087.1 GCA_002389055.1 Alcanivorax sp. UBA4485 | reverse complement strand
TTCAGGGCGGGCTCGCGGACGTTCCCGCCACCAAACTGGGCGAAGCGGTGGTGCGCCGCCTGCTGGCGGACACCGGCGTGGAGCCCGGGGCGATCAGCGAAGTGATCCTCGGCCAGGTGCTCACCGCCGGTGCCGGTCAGAACACCGCCCGCCAGACCTCGATCCACGCCGGCCTGCCCAACGAAGTGCCGGCCATGACCATCAACAAGGTGTGCGGCTCGGGCCTGAAAGCGGTGCACCTGGGCAGCCAGGCGATCCGCTGCGGGGAAGCCGACGTGATCATCGCCGGCGGCCAGGAAAGCATGAGCCTGGCCCCCTATGTGCTGCCCAAGGCGCGCACCGGCCTGCGCATGGGCCACGCCACCCTGGTGGATTCGATGATCCAGGATGGCCTGTGGGACGCCTTCAACGACTTCCATATGGGCATTACCGCCGAGAACCTGGCGGAGAAATACAGCCTTAGCCGGGAAGCGCAGGATGCCTTCGCGGCGGCCTCCCACCAAAAAGCCGCCGCCGCCATCAACGAAGGCCGCTTCAAGAATGAAATCACCCCGGTGGAAGTACCGCAGCGCAAAGGCGACCCGAAAATCGTCGACACCGACGAGCAGCCGCGCGGCGACACCACCGCCGAATCCCTGGGTGGCCTGCGCGCCGCCTTCAAGAAAGACGGCACCGTCACCGCCGGCAACGCCTCCGCGCTGAACGACGGCGCCGCCGCCGTGATGCTGATGAGCGAAGCCCGTGCCAACCAGTTGGGCCTGCCGATTCTCGCCCGTCTGGCCGGCCAGGCCAGCGCCGGCGTGGACCCGGCGATCATGGGCATCGGCCCGGTGTCCGCCACCCGCCGCTGTCTGGAGCGTGCCGGCTGGTCCCTGGACCAGGTGGACCTGATCGAAGCCAACGAGGCCTTCGCCGCTCAGTCCCTGGCGGTGGGCAAGGACCTGGAGTGGGACCAGGACAAGGTCAACGTCAACGGCGGGGCGATCGCCCTGGGCCACCCGATCGGCGCCTCCGGCTGCCGGGTACTGGTGACCCTGCTCCACGAAATGCAGCGCCGCGACGTTAAGAAGGGCCTGGCCACCCTGTGCATCGGTGGCGGCCAGGGCGTGGCCCTGGCGGTGGAACGCTGAGGGCGCGTCAGTACAGGTAGACCGCGCCGCTGTTTGAGGCGCTGTTGTCGGCCTGGTCGCCGTCCACCCCGGTGGCGTTGCTGTCCTCCCGGTCGGCGCCGATGGCCAGTGTTTCGCCGTCGGCGGCCAGGGCAACCCGGTAACCGAAATTGTCGTCGGCATTGGTGTTCGGGGCTTTCAGGTAGCGGCTCTGATGCCAGACGCCGGCGTCGTTGCGGAACAAATAGGCGGCGCCACTGCCACCTGCTGTGTCATCCGTCTGGTCGCCGTCCATCCCCTGGGCGGCGCTGGCTTCGCCGTTGGCACCCACGGCCAGGGTGGCGCCGTCCCCGGACAGCGCCAGGCTGAAGCCGAAGGAATCACCGGCGCCGGGGTTGGTCGGCTTCAAGTAGGCTTTCTGCGCCCAGTTGGACCCTTCAAGCTTAAAGACATAGACGGCGCCGCTGCTGAGTGCGCTGTTGTCGTTCTGGTCGGCGCCCACGCCGGCGGTGGCGCTGTCTTCCTGATTGGCGCCCACGGCGAGGGTTTCACCGTTTTCGTCCAACGCCAGGCTGCGCCCGAAGTTGTCCCCGGATTCGCTGTTGGAGGCTTTAATGTACGCCTGCTGCGTCCAGTCTCCGCCGCTGTCTCTTTGGAAGGCGTAGACGGCGCCGCTGGTGGCGGCGGTGTTGTCACCCTGGTCGCCGCTGATGCCGGTGGCGGCGCTGGCTTCGCGCAGGGCACCGGCGACCAGGGTGTTGCCGTCCCCTGACAGCGCCAGACTCAGGCCGAACAGATCCATGGCCTCGGCGTTGGACGCTTTGAGGTAAGCGCTTTGCGCCCAGTCGCTGCCGTTGTAGTCGAATACATAGGCGGCGCCGGCGTTGGCGGCGGAGTCGTCACTCTGGTTGCCATTGATGCCGGTGGTGGCGCTCGCTTCGCCGTAGGCGCCCACGGCAAGACGGCCGCCATCCGACGACAGCGCGAGACTGGCGCCGAAAGCGTCGCCGTCGCCGCTGTTGGAGGCTTTTATGTAGGCTGACTGGGACCAGGCACCGGCCTCGTCGCGCCGAAACATATAAACGGCGCCGCTGTCCGGGGCACCGTTGTCGGCTTGCGGGCCGTTAATGCCGGTGCTGGCGCTGTCTTCTTCAGCGGCCCCCACCGCCAGGGTGCGACCGTCGCCGTCGAGGGCAATGGCCTCGCCGAACTGATCCAGGGCGTCGGGGTTGGAGGCCCGGAGTTGCGCTTGATAGCGCCAGTCGCCGGCGTCGTCCCGGTGCAGTACGTAGACGGCGCCGCTCGCCGAAGCGCTGTCGTTTTCGCCGTCGTCCCCCGGCGCGCCGATGGCCAGGGTGCGGCCGTCGTCGGCGATGGCCAGGGCGCGCCCGAACCCGTCATTCACGTCGGTGTCGGACGCTTTCACATAGCCGATGGCGTCGGTGAGGGCGCTGTTCACGAACACCGCATCGGACTCCGCGCAACCGATCCGGTTGCAGGCCTCGAGAATGTAGCTGGCGTTAAGGCGGGCGGGCAGGAAGACCGACAGGTCGTATTCTGTCGGGTTGCCGCCGAAGGTTACTACCTCGCTGTACCCGGAAACACCGTCCGGGTTCACCAGCAGGCGATACGCGCTGACCGCCCCCGGCTTATCCCAGGAAAACCGGAATGTCTTGACGCTCTGCGGCGTCAGTGTGAGCTCCGGGGCCGCCGGCGGATCGGTGACGCGGCCGGCGAGGGGGTCGTCGTCGTCATCATCGGCGCAACCGCTCACCAAAAGCGTCGCTGCTAGCAGAGCAACAAGGGTCGGGAAAGTGGTCCGGTATTTTAGGGCGATAGAGCCATGAACAGGCGTGAAAGAACGATCCGTATTTTCCATTTTTTTGAATCCCCAAGGGCTTTTATGCAATTTTGTTATTCGTACAACCGTACACAATTATACTGAGCGATGACAACCGGGGAGCGGCGGCCTGGCCGGCCGCTGCTGGCCGCTCCGTTTTTGCGTATCATGGGCGTTTATTCGCGCCGACCAAGTGGATTCCATGACCGATACCCTGACTCTGACCCGCCCGGATGACTGGCACCTGCATTTCCGCGACGGCGCCATGCTGGAGGAAACCGTGCCGGCCACGGCGCGCGTGTTCCGCCGCGCCATCGTGATGCCCAACCTGACGCCGCCGGTGACCACCGTGGCGCTGGCCGAGGCTTACCGGGAACGCATTTTGGCGGCGATTCCGGCGGGCGTGGATTTCGAGCCGTTGATGGTGCTCTATCTGACCGACCAGACCCCGGTGGAGGAGATCGAACGGGCGGCGCAAAGCCCGTTCGTGCACGCCTTCAAGCTGTACCCGGCCGGGGCCACAACCAACTCCGACAGCGGTGTCACCAACCCGGCGCGCATTCACCACCTCTACGAGGCGCTGGAAAAACACGACCTGCCGTTCCTGGTGCACGGCGAGGTGACGGAACCGGAGATCGACATCTTCGACCGCGAGCGGGTGTTTATTGACCGTTACCTGAACGACATTCGTGAGCGCTTTCCGGCGCTGCGTATCGTGTTCGAGCACGTCACCACCTCGGAAGGCGTGGACTTTGTGCGCGAGGGCGGCGACCTGACCGCCGCCACCGTCACCCCCCAGCATCTGTTGATGAACCGCAACGATCTGCTGGTCGGCGGCGTGCGCCCGCACAACTACTGCCTGCCGGTGTTGAAACGGCGTACCCACCAGCAGGCGATTCAGCAGGCGGTGCTGGAAGGGCACCCGCGCTTTTTCCTGGGCACCGATTCGGCGCCCCACGCCCGCGACAAGAAGGAAGCGGCGTGCGGTTGCGCCGGCTGCTACTCGGCCCGCGCGGCGCTGCCCCTGTACGCGTCGTTTCTCGACCGCTACGGTGCGCTGGACAAGCTGGAAGGCTTCGCCAGCCATTTCGGCGCCGACTTCTACCGGCTTCCGCGCAACCCCGACACCGTGACCCTGGAGCGCCGTGACTGGGCCGTGCCGGAAACGGTCACCGCCGCCGGCGAAGACATGGTGCCGTTCATGGCCGGTCAGGCACTGCCCTGGGCGCTCCGCGAAAACCCATGACGGCGCCGATCCCGCTGGTGGTGCTCACGGGGTTCCTGGGCAGTGGTAAGACCACCTTGCTCAACCGCTGGCTCGACCAGCGCGGCGACCTGGCGGTGATCATCAACGAGCTGGGCGAGATTGGTATCGACAAGGATCTCGCCCGGCAGGTGGGCGCACCGGTCAGCCTGCTGGCCGGCGGCTGCGTCTGCTGCGCCGTGCAGGGCACCCTGCGCACCACCTTGCGTAATCTCTATATGGCTCGCGCCGCCGGCGATCTGCCGCCGTTTGCGGCGGTGCTGCTGGAGACCACCGGCGCCGCCGATCCCTTTGGCGTGACCGCCGTATTGGAGCAGGACGCCTGGCTGCGCAAGCGCTTCACGTTGCGCTCGATGCTGACCACGGTGGACACCGTGGCCGGCGAGGCGGCCCTGCGCCGGCACCCGGAAGCGCTGGAGCAGGTCACCGCCGCCGATCAGCTGTTGCTGACCAAGACCGACCGGGCCACGGCGGCGCAACGTGGCGCTTTGGTTGAGGCTCTCGGCCGTCTCAATCCCCGCGCCGAGGTGCTCGACGCCGACCGCGCCGACGCCGGAGTGCTGGACCGGGACTTCCCGCGCCAGTGCCGTATCACCGGTGCCCTGGCACCGGCGGGAGCGCTGCAATCGCTGGCCCCGCGACCGGGCCGTGGCCGCCATCAGCTGCATCCGGCGGGCCTACGCTGGCGGGGGCGGATCGCCTATGATCGTTTGCAGGACGCTCTGGCGGCACTGCGCGCGGAGGCCGGTGAGGACCTGGTGCGTCTGAAGGGGCTGGTGGCCATTGAGAAACTGGACGGCCCCTTGCTGATCCAGGCGGTGGCCGGCCAGCCCGTGGAAGTGGCACCCTTGCCGGCCTGGCCCGGCGGCGACGAAGACAGCCGCCTGGTGGTGATCGCCGCCGGCGAGGACGCCGCCACCCCGACGCGCTGGCTGGAGAACTGGCGCCTTCATCTCGGGCTGGCGGACAGGCCGCCGGCAGCGGACTGATTCGACGCCCGCAAGGAGCCGATATGGGCTATTGGTATTTAGTGGTGGCGATCCTCAGTGAGGTGGTCGCCACCTCCGCCTTGAACGCCTCCCAGGGGTTCACACGTCTTTGGCCGTCCATGGTTACGGTGGTCGGCTATTGTCTGGCGTTTTATTTTCTGTCGCTGACGTTGCGCACCGTGCCCATGGGCATCGCCTATGCGGTGTGGGCCGGCGCCGGCATTGTTTTGATCGCGATTTCCGGCGCCATCTTTTTCAAACAGTTACCCGACCTGCCGGCGGTGTTGGGTATGCTGTTTATCATTGTCGGCGTGGTGCTGGTCAGCGCCGTGTCGCGCACCGCCGGCCATTAAAAACGGACCCAATAAGGAGAACGCCGTGCCCGAGCAAATGGACGATGCCCTGAAAGCGGCCGACAAGATCATCGAACTCACCGGCGGTGATATCCGGCTGGGCTTGCCGCTGGGGTTGGGCAAGCCGAACCGTTTGGTCAACGCGCTCTATCAGCGGGCCACGGAAAACCCGGACGTCCGGCTGGATATCTACACCGCCTTGTCACTGGGCCGTCCCGGCGCCGGCAGCGATCTGGAAAAGCGTTTTCTGGAACCCTTCGCGGAGCGGGTGTTCGGTGACTACGAAGAGCTGGACTATCTGAAGCCCGCCAAGAAAGACCAGCTGCCCGATAATATCCGCGTGTTTGAGTTTTTCTTTCAGCCGGGCAGCATGCTGGGCAGCAACAGCGCGCAACGGCACTACATCAGCGTTAACTACACCCATGCGGCCCGTGATCTGAACGCGCGCGGCGTCAACGTGGTGGCGCAACTGCTGGCGTCTCGCCCGGGCGCGGATGGCGAGAACGGCAACGATTACAGCTTCTCCTGCAATCCGGAAGTGACGCTGGAACTGTTGCCCATGCTCAAGGCGCGTCGCGACGCCGGCGAGACCATTGTCACCGTGGGCCAAGTGCATCGAGACCTGCCGTTCATGGAAAACGACGCCCGGGTGGGCGAGTGGCTCACCGATATGGACATCCTGCTGGACGACCCCCAGGGCCACACCCGGTTGTTCAGCACGCCCAATATGCCGGTCAATCTGCAGGATCATTTCGTCGGCCTGCACGCCAGCTCGCTGGTCCGTGACGGCGGCACGCTGCAGATCGGCATCGGCGCCCTGGGCGACGCCCTGGTGCATCACACCCTGCGCCGGCAGCAAAGTAACGATAACTACCGCGCCCTTTTGAAAGCGCTCGACCTGCCCGACGAACACCAGGCGCTGATCGAGCGCGAAGGCGGCACCGGCCGCTTCGACCAGGGCCTCTATGGCTGCAGTGAGATGATGACCCACGGTCTGCTGCGGTTGATCGACGAGGGCATTATCCGCCGTCCGGTGTACGACTGGTCGGCGCTGCAGCGCTACGTTTTGGCGCACCCGCAGGCGCGGCCGGACCTGTCGATGCTGGACGCGCTGCGCCAGGACGGCGGCGTATCGTCACCGATGACACCGGAGCAGCTCGACTGGCTGACCCGCTTCGGCGTGCTGCGCGCCGGGGTGGCGGTGGAAGCCAGCCATTTGCGTCTGCCCAACGACGACAGCGTGCCCAATGACCTGGACCATCCGGACACCCGGGAAGCACTGGAAGGCCTGTTCGGCGACCGCCTCAATGGCGGCATCATCATGCACGGTGGCTTTTTCCTCGGCCCTGAAGCCTTCTATCAGCGGCTGCGGGAACTGGACGACGACACCCGGGCGGCGATCAACATGACCCGGGTGAACATCATCAACGACCTCTACGGCGGCGAGGCGCTGCGCCTTCTGCAGCGCCGCGACGCGCGCTTCGTTAATACGGCGTTCACCGCCACGCTGTTGGGCGCGGCGGTCTCTGATCAGCTTGAGGACGGCCGGGTGCTCAGCGGGGTGGGGGGCCAGTACAACTTCGTCAGCCAGGCCCATGAACTGCCCGGTGCGCGCTCCATTCTGATGACCCGGGCGTGGCGCGAGCGCGGCGGCGAGGCGGCGTCCAATGTGCTGTTCTCCTACGCCCACAACACCATTCCCCGCCATCTGCGCGATATGGTGATCACCGAATACGGGGTCGCCGACCTGCGCGGCAAGACCGACGAAGAAGTGGTGATGGCCATGCTCAACGTGGCCGACAGCCGCTTCCAGGTGGAGCTGATGGAGCAGGCCCAGGACGCCGGGAAGCTGCGCCGGGACTACACCATTCCCGAACGGTTCCGGCACAACAATCCAGAGTTCCTGCGGCGCGTCGCCGAGACCGGCGGTGAAGGGTCCTTCGCCACCTTCCCGTTGGGCACCGACTTCGACGAGCGCGAGCAGCGCCTGATGAAGGCGCTCACCTGGCTCAAGGAAAAAGTCAGCCAGAAGGACTTCCTGTCCCTGGGCCGCCGCGCGCTGCTGGGTGATCACGACGAACAACGCTACCAGGCCGAGCTGGCGCGCATGGGGCTGGCGGACACCGACGGCCTGCGGGAGAGTTTGTACCAACGCCTGCTGCTCACCGCGCTGGACGCCACCGAAGCCTGACGCCGCCGGTTACTCCGGCAGCGGTATCCACTCGGTTTCCCCGGGCACGTCGGGGAACCGCTGGTGGCGCCAGTCGTCCCGGGCTTTTTCGATGCGTTCTTTATCGGACGATACGAAATTCCAATTGATATAACGCCGGCCGGGCAGGGCGGCGCCGCCGAACAGCATCAGCCGGGCCGGTTCCTCCAACGCTTCCAGCAACCAGCTGCGTTGTCCGTCCAGGGTCATCACATGATGCAGCGGCAGCGGCTCGTCGCCGGCCGTCGGGTTACCGGAGACCACATACACGGCGCGTTCCTGATCGCTGGGCGGTAGCGGCAGGGAACCGCCGGCTTCCAGCTGGATGTCCACATACAGCGCCGGTGAGGCGGTGGGCACTGGCGACTGCACGCCGAAGGCCGCGCCGATCAACACGCGTGCGCGCACGCCCCGGCTTTCATAAAGCGGCAGACTGTCCTGGGGATGATGGCTGAAGGCGGGCTCGCCGTTCTCCTTGTCTTCCGGCAACGCCAGCCAGGTCTGAATCCCTTCCACGTCGGTACCTTCCCGGCGCACGTCTTCCGGCACCCGTTCGGAATGCACGATGCCGTGGCCGGCGGTCATCAGGTTGATGGCGCCGGGCTCGATCCGTTGCACGGTGCCCAGGCTGTCGCGGTGATCCATGGCGCCGCTGAACAGATAGGTGACCGTGGCCAGGCCGATGTGCGGGTGCGGGCGGACGTCGCCGTTGCGGCCACCGGGCTCGAACGCCGACGGCCCCATGTGATCGAAAAAGATAAAGGGACCGATGCGCTGCCGGCCGGCGGCGGGCAACAGCCGGCGCACCGGGAAACCGATGTCGCGGGCATGGGGTTTGAGCAGTTCCATAGCGATAGCCTCGTTCGGCGCTGAGGCTTTCAGTATACGCCGGACATCAGATTCCCGCGCCGGTTGTCACTCGTCGCGGTTGCCGGGCCGGGGTTTGTCGCCGCGCCGCATTTCGCCGCGACGCGGCCCGGCCAGCACCCGCCAGAACGGAATCCGCCGGGTCACCGACACCATTTCGTCCACCGAATCGCCGATCCCGGACAGCCGGTCCACGGTATCGCGAAGCCCCACCAGTTGATCCACATGCTCGGAGATCTTGAACACCACCATGTAGAACTCCAGCAACGCGCGCAGCAGCGTGGCCAGGAACAGAAACAGCAGCGGCCCGCCCACGAACAGGAAAAACAGACCGCGCCAGGTGGAGGCCATGAACGCCTCCGCGCACAAATACACCAGGCCCAGGCCGATGGCGGTCAACGCCACGCCGTACACGCCCGGAATCACCTGAATGATCATGTATTTGTCGAAGCGGAAATTGAACAGCTCCCGCCAATACTGCAGCGCCCAGAACAGGCCGCGTCGCAGACGCTCATTGACCGCGTCGCCCTGGGGCGGCTCAGGCTGATGGGGTGCGCCGGCGTCGGCCGGCCCGGTGTCGTTGCTCTCGCGATGGTCATCTACCATTTGGCGTACTGCTCCTCAACGAAGCCGTGCAACCCTTGCACGGCCAGGGGCGCTTCGCCGGCGACACGTATCTCGCCGTCAAAGCGCCCGAAAATTTGTTGGAAATTACTGGCGAACAGACCCAGATTGAGCCGCTCGCGGTGGCTGCCCAACGGCGTGAACCGCAATGCCACCTGGCCGCACTGGCTGTCCACCCGCCAGGGCTGTGTCAGATCGTCGCGATCATACGCGAACGCGGTGCCGTCCACCTTGATCCGCCGGCCATCCACCCACACGCAGTTCTCATTGACACTGGTCTCGTTCACCCCGCAGGACAGGTTCAGCCCCAGCCGGCGTCCCTTTACCCGGCCCGACAAACAGGCCCAGTTCCAGAACGTTTCCCGGCGCATATAACCCGCGGAAAAATCATGGTGGCCGCCGGCGCCGGTCAGCGTGCCCAGGTCCAGCGTGTCGCCGTCGCGACGCAATTCCCCGGACACATCCACGCCCGCCACCTTGTTGGCGTAGGTCCAGCCGTTGATGCCGGTGCGCGTGCACAGCGACATGGGTTGATAGCTGGTCGGCTCATGCAGAGCCGCCTGCAGATTCAAACCCGGCATCGCCACCGTCAGCGATTTGCGCCGCGTGCCGTCCGGCGCCTGCCGGTAGCCCATGGCAATGTCCACCTTGCCCTGCCGGAACCGGCTCTCGCCATCCACCGGCGAATCGCTCAACGTCAGCGCCCGCCCCAGCGGCGTGCGCCAGGTGTGCTCGCGCAGTTCACCGCTGCGGGTATCGAACACATAGAAAAACGCCATGCCCAGATACGCCGTATCCGCGAACGCGCAGCCGATCAGCAGTTCATCACTGACCACGCCGAAATACTGGAACTGCTTATAGTGAAAGTGCCGCGCCCGCCGGGACGCCGGCTTGCCGAGCGGCGTGCGGTAGTTGTAGTCGCGACCGTTGATGGTAGCAACGGTGTCTTCGAACAAGCCGGTGTGAATCCGGCCCTGGGCGTCCACCAGTGACAGGTTCGGAGGGGCTTGGGTCATAGGCGACGAGGGCTCTTGCGGGCGATAGTGGGATTGAACATAAAGCCGCACGATCCCCGCGGCAAGAAACTTGGGACCCTTGTCCGACAAAAGGTCGATTTGGTTGCCACATGTCTCAATTACGATGGTGGCTGTGGCACCCGGTATCGCAGGTCGGATAGGGTTAAGCGATGTGACGAAGCGATCGTTGGCGTTTATCTAAAAAGCTCAATAGGTGAATCGAAGGTATGGATATCTGGAAGCCCATTGATAAGATCCTGACGCCGGTGCTTGTGCTGGCCTTAAGAGATGACTCGGAAGGATTCAGGGTTTTAGTAGAGGAGGGAGTCCCTGGAGGAAAGCTGTATAAGTTTCTCTTCGATTCTGTTGTTTCTTACCGAAGTATCCCCGAAAGCTTTTCAACGAACAGCACGCCTCAAATAACCACTGAAGAATGGCCCTTTTTTGTGTCGAGACAGACCGATTATATAGATTGGTTTATTAAAAAGAATAATGGAGTAATGGACGTGGATGGAGTGATCCATTACGCGATATGGGCTTATGATGATTGTGTTGATGTCTTGGCATTTTCAGAGCCAACCGTTGAGTGTTTGATTGATAACTTAGATAATTTAGGGTTCTAGTCCTGGGTGGCAGACTAAAAGGGTCCTCTGGCGGGGGCATGCCCCGAAAAAGCGCCAATGCTTGGGGAGCTTTACGTTTTGCAAAGGTTCTAGGGAATGGATCGTGACGGTAACTTCAGTTTTACTTAACTTTAGAAACGCGCTGCTTGTGCTTCTGCCGATGGTGGAGAGGGTAGAAATCCCATGGAAGCGCGTGGACGCCTATGATGAGTGGGATGCCATAACGAGCGTGCTCTTCAATAAGCTGGTCCAGGAAGTACTGCGTTGGCACCTGCCTGAAGACAATCAGGCTGATTTCAACCTCCCTGAATATGACCTTCTTCTGTCCACCTATGCGGGGCTGGCCACACTGGAACTGGTTCATCCGTCTCTTCAGCCAGGAAGGTGGGTGTTCCATGCTTTCGGTACCGACAATGACCCTTTCGATGTTGTAGAGGTGCGTTCTCTCTCGGCGGATGGTCGGCCAGCTTCTGAGGGGCTGAAAACATGTCCAGTCGAAGGGACGATATTCCTTCTCAGAACGCGCTCAGGGCAGGTGCCCGTAGAGCAGCTTGAGCGCGGCTATCAATAATGTCGCTTCAATACCTATGTTGTTTCCGTTGTCTCACCGAGAACAAATACCGGCTTGCCGGTCGCGTCCAGAACCATTGACGCTCTTCCATCAGCGGGGCGGTCCGTTGGCCCCGCCTCGGCGCGGGAGCCGGTAGGGTAATGCCAGAGTCCGTGCGGTATCACTGCCGCCTGGTCGGGCGCCGGGCCGTATCGCCACGTTCCCCATTCATGCTCGTCCGTGACTTCCGCGGGCGGTGTCGCTGATCCGTCGGCGGGGTAGAAAAGCCGTCCGCGCGTCAGTAGCAGCCGTCGGTCCACGTGCAGCCCTTGTTCGGCCAGCAGAGCGGCCACCGCCGGCTCGGTGCTGCGCGGCAGTTGTTGATGGTAGAGGTGATCGATTTTCCGGGTGAGCTGGTCTTTGGGGTTGTTCGGTCCCGGCCAGGCGCGTTCTTCCGGCTCGCCGGGCAGGCCCAGGTAGAATTTCAGCGCCAGTTCCCAATGCATCAGTTCGCCGGTGTTCTTGTCCTCGACCAGCATGTCCAGTTCGCCGAGGGTGTTGCCATTGAGGCGCAGGGGCACGTTGCGGGCCACCAGGCGGTAGCGTTGGCTGTGTTGGAGGACGGCGGCGACCAGGTTTTCGAAATGCTGGCCGAGCCGGCGCGGGCGGTGTTGTTCGGCGAGGGTGCCGGCGGCCCGGCGGAGCACGCCGGGTTCGCCGGCGCACTGCCGGAGGATGGCGTCGGCGCTGTCACAGCCGGGTGGCGGTGTGATCAGCGGCGGCGCCTGAGTCAGCCATTCGAGCTCCCCGGCGAGGGTCGCCGGGTCGCTCACGAGGTGGGCAGGCCCACCGAGGCGTGTTCCAGGGCCTGACGGACTTCCTCGGCCCATTGCAGCCAGGCGCGCTGGTCGAGGATGCCACGGCGTACCGTCAGGTAGCTGTAGAGGTTTTCTTCGCGGCCTTGTTCGTCCAGGCGCTGGGCCAGGGCTTCAAAGGTGGCGAGGCGTTCCCGTCGTTGTTTGGACAGTTGTTCCAGTTCCCCCAGTAGGGCACCCGAGTCCGCCAGTTGCCCACCCGCCACCTTGACCATAAAGGCGTCGCGGATACGGGCGGGCCCGGCGGGCTTCTTTAGCCAGCGGATCAACTCCTGCCGGCCGTCCTCGGTGATGCTGTAGAGTTTTTTGTCCGGCTTCCCCTCCTGCGGCACATGACGAAAACTGACCATGTGTTGCTCGTTAAGCTTCCCCAGTTCCAGGTAAATCTGCTGGTGGGTGGCATTCCACACCAGGCCAATACTATTGGCGAATTCCCTGGCGAGGTCATAGCCGCTGGCTTCTTGGTCTTGCAGTAGGACAAGAATAGCGTGGCGCAGTGACACGGCTGACTCCTCGGTTCGTTATTCGTGGTACTAGAGGGATAGTAGAGAGCCGCTTGCGCGCTGCGCAATCCGTTGTATAAGCACTTTTGTAAAAACTTAGTGACGTTCCTTCCGCTCCCGGTACGAGCGTAAGTGTTTGTTATCAAATCGTTTTATTTCCGAAGCGGAATGAAATCCGGGCGCCGCCGGGCGGCGCCGGGACGGCCGGCGGCCTAG
>DGNT01000152.1:4885-18022 GCA_002389055.1 Alcanivorax sp. UBA4485 | reverse complement strand
TGGCCAGGGATGGCCAAATGAGTGCGGCCAGGGATGGCTTGAGCGATCCCGGAAGGCACCACCATTGCACCGCGTCCCTGATGGAGGGTCCGCCGGTTTCTCCTCCCAAAGTATTAATCCTTTTGGTTTGTTTTTCCTGTTCTCGTCAGTAACGCGTGAAACTTTTAAAGCATCTTTGTTAAGCCGCATGTTCGCGCGGTGAATAACTGTCGTGATGTGGTAAGACCTGGCACTACCTTCATGACGCCCCTCTTTCCCTCGGCGCACAATTCCGCCTGATAGGACGTATACATCGCGTCTCACTGATTGGTTTTGAACAACTCAGGCTTGAATAACAACGCCCTCGGGAGAGAGACAAATGAAAAACCTTGAACGGCTTATCGGACTGGGTCTGCTGACCACGGCGCTGGTCGCCTGCGGTGGCGGTAGCAGTTCCAGCGGTGCGGGCACCACGGCGAGCACCGGTGGCGGCGGCGGTGGCACTCCATCGACGGACGACGGCACGCCCCGTGCCGACGATCCGATGGCGCCGGCCCCGGCGCCCAAAGCGTCGTCCTTTGAAGGTCGCCAGTACAGCTGTGAAGGCGATGAGTGCCTGGTGGGTAAATTCGAAGGCCCGTTTGCCGAGCCCACCATCCGCTACAGCGATTCCACCACCGGCGATAATTTGAAAGTGGTGACCACCGAGGACAAATGTCTGGAGGATGCGGAGGGCGCGCTGCGCTGTAAACCCGCCGCCGGTTCCATCGCGCTGCTGCCGGACAACCGGTTGATCTACTTCAACGCCCTGGAAGGCACTGAGAACGTGGAGTTCTCCATCGTCGCCGAATTCGGCTTCGTGTCGGTGAACGACCAGACCCGGGTGCTGAACTTCGGCCCCGCCGGCGCCAATGATGACATCTCCTGGGAGCGTCCGTCGCCGGTGACCGGCGGTGCCAACGTGGACGGCAACGACAGCGACACGTTGCTGCCCGGCGCGGAACTTTCCGACGCGGAAAGCACCGACGGCAACGACGGCGCCCTGTTCTGCGCCGACGTGATCCAGCTCGCCGACGGCCGCATCATGGCGGTGGGCGGTACCGACTACTACACCGAGCCGTCCCTGGGCTCCGTGTTCCCGCAGGCCCGCGACGTGCTCGGCTCGATCGACAACGAGATCCCGCTGCCCAGTAACTTCGGCGAAATCAGCGTGCCCGACGACATCGGCGTGGTGGAGCTGGAAGGTCTCAAGGACGCCCGTATCTTTAACCCGGAAGACAACAGCTGGACCCAGACCGGCCACATGAATCATGGCCGCTGGTATCCCAGCATGGTGACCCTGCCGGATGGCGACGTGTTCGTGGCCAGCGGCGTGACCAAACTGCTCAAGCCGGTCTACACCGGCGCGCTGTTGGGCGGCGAAAGCACCGGCCTGCGTGAACTGCTGCAGTCCGCCGACAACGTGCGCACCAGCGAGACCTATGATCTCGACACCGGCACCTGGTCCGAGAACGGTGAGCGTCCGCTGCCGGGGCTCGACACCACCGCCGGCAAGGCGCTGCCGCTGTACCCGCGTCTGCACCTGCTGCCCAACGGTCAGGTGTTCTATAACGCCGCCGGTCAGGCGTTCAACCCGTTCGGCCAGTCCTATAACCAGGCGCAGTGGAACTTCGTGTCCGCCTACGATCCGCAAGAGCAGCTGTGGACCGACCTGGGCTACGCCGGTCTGAACGTGCAGCTCGACGAGCTGGGCCTGGAGCGCATTACCTCGGCGCTGAGTCTGACCAGCCCGAACCTGCTGGAAGATTTGATCGGCACCGGCGAAGGCCTGCTGACCAACCTGCTTGGCGATCCCATCGGCAGCCTGGAACAACTTGAAAACGTGCTCGGTGACGTGGCCGACCCGCAGGTGGCCAACCGTCTGATTGGCGCCGGCTTCCGCGGTTCCAGCTTCTCCATCATGATGCCGCTGCGTCAGGATGAGAGCGGCAACTATAGCGAAGCCAGCTTCCTCACCGCCGGCGGCGTACTGGGCGCGGTGGCGGCCACCAGCCCGGGCAGCTATCTGGCGGTACCCAACAGTCGTCTGGATACCGTGGAAGTGGATGCGGACACCGAAACCGGCATGCGCTACTCCTCCGAGATCGTGGGTAACCTGAACGGCCCGCGCTGGTACTCCACGGGTGTGCTGCTGCCCGACGGTTCCGTGATGGCGTTCAACGGCGCCAACCGGGACGAAGTGGTTCTGCCCGGTTCCGCCACCCCGGTACAGATGACCGAACGGTTTGATCCGGAGACCGGTGAGTGGACCGAGATGGCCACCTCGCTGAACCCGCGCACCTACCACAACACCGCGCTGCTGCTGCCCGACGGCCGGGTGCTGGTGGGCGGCCACGCGCCGATCAACACTGCCTACCTGTTCAGCCTCAATCTGGAAGAGCTGGGCCTGTCTCCCAACGACGGCCGTGACCCGTCCTTCGAGATCTACAGCCCGCCGTACGTGTTCAAGGACCGCCCGGAGATTCAGGCTGCGCCGGACCAGGTGGACCATGGCGATACCATCCAGATCGCGGTGGATGATGCTTCCGCCATCAACGAAGTGATCATGGTGCGCCGCACCAGCCTGACCCACCTGGTGGACGGGGACCAGCGCAACGTGGTGCTGCCGCACACCGTTAACGGTGGCAGCGTGCGCGTGGAGATTCCAGAGAACGCGGCAGTGATGCCGGCCGGTCACTACATGCTGTTCGTGAACCGCATCGCCAGTGACGGTTCCGGCATGGTGGTACCGTCCGTTTCCGCACCGGTGCAGGTGATGCTGCCGTCCAGCACGCCGGGCCTGCTGGTCCAGCGCTAAGGAGCCGACATGACGAGACGTAACCGCAACACCCACGCTCGTCTTGCCGCCTGGTTGCTGGGTGCCGTGCTGGCCACGGCACCCACTCTGGCCCTGGCCCACGGGCCGGAAGCCAAGGCGGTGAAGGCGCGGCTGGCCCCGTTGTCGGCCACCCTGGACGGCATCAACGCCCAGGTGCAGACGACGGTGGCGCCGCAATTGGTGGTCGCCAACGACAGCCCGCGCACCCTGGAGATTTTCGATCAGGAAGGCCGGGTTTTCCTGCGCATCAACGAGCAGGGCGTGCTGGCGGATCTGGCCAACCCGGCCTGGTACCGCAGCCAGACCGCCGCCCGCGGCGTACCGATTCCCGAAGGCGCCAGCCAGGACGCCGCGCCGCGCTGGGCGCTGGTGCACAAGGAGCCTAACTGGGGCTGGTTTGATCCCCGGCTGCGCACCGATGAGATTGAGGTGCCCCACGATATGGAGCACGCCGGCAAGCCGGGGGCGATCAGCCAGTGGTCGGTGCCGGTCCGGTTCGACGGCAAGGAAAGCAGTCTGGCGGGCGAGTTCCGCTATGAGCCGCTGCCGCCCGGGTCGTTCCAGTCGCGGCTGACCTCGGACCCGGAACCGGTCCAGGGCGTCACCGTGGGCCTGGCACCGGGCACGGTGCCGGCGGTGCACATTCACAACCAGAGCGGCAAGCCGGTGGTCGTGGCCGACGCGGACGGTCGGCCCCATCTGCGCATCGGCCCCGGCGGCAGCTTTATGAACGCCAACCAGGCGCAGGGTGAACCGCAATGGGTGAAAGTGGCCGGCGGTTCCCGCTACACCTGGACCGAGCCGCGCGCCACCTACGGCGACCTGCGACCGCCGGAGAAGGTGTCCCGGGCCGGCCGCCGCGCCCAGGTGGCGACCTGGTCACTGCCGGTCACCGTGGACGGCAAGCCCGTTGCCGTGAAAGGCGTGGTGGACTGGCTGCCCGGCGAGCAAGTCGCCGCCGGTGGTAGGCATCATTAATCCAGGGTGTTACCTAAAGTAACCCTCTGACCTTTTCCGACCGCTGATTCTTTTCCCCTTCAAGGCGCCCCCCGGCGCCTTTTTTTGTTTTTCGCCGCCTCTGCGGCGCTCCGTTCCCTTTTGTCAAAATCAGCGCCGCGCCGCTAGCCCGCGCCAACGGGGCGTTTGCGCCGCGCCGGCCGGCAGTGGTGGGGCGGATGACGGCGCGGTGCTGGACACTCTTGGTGCCTCAAACTTATTATCTAGCGAGTGAGTGAGTTGGTGGGGCGGTATCCAATACGGCGCCCGGCGCACTCCTTTTGTCGTTCCAAGCGACGGGAAAATAACAACGTGCACAACAATGTGGAGAGCACCATGGTGAAGACCCTCTTGAACCGTTTCGCGGTTTCGCTACTGCTGCTGGCGGGTGTCGCCAATGCGGCGAATCCGGAGCCGGTTCGTTTCGCGCTGATCGATCCGCTCACCGGCCCGATGTCCGTGGTCGGCCAGCCGGCGCTGGAGCAACTGAAGTTCACCGCCGACCGCCTCAACGAAGAGGGCGGCATCAACGGCCACGAAATCCGTATCGTCGGCTTCGATAACAAGATCAATCCCCAGGAAAGCCTGGTGCAATTGCAAAAAGCCATCGACGACGGCATCCGCTTTATCATCCAGGGCAACGGCTCCTCGGTGGGTTCGGCGCTACTGAGCAGCATCAACAAGCACAATCAGCGCAACCCGGAAGATCGCGTGGTGTATTTCAACTACGCCGCCATCGAACCGTCGTTCACCAATGAGCGTTGCTCGTTCTGGCATTTCCGTTTCGATGCCAACGCCGACATGAAAATGAACATGCTCACCGACTGGGTGGCGGAGAATGATGACTTCAAGAAAGTCTTCCTGATCAACCAGGACTACAGCTTCGGCCAGGCGGTATCCGAAGCGGCCATGCGCATGCTCAAGGAAAAGCGTCCCGACATTGAAATCGTCGGTAATGTTTTCCACCCGCTGGGCAAAGTGAAGGATTTTTCTCCGTACATCTCCAAGATCAAATCCTCCGATGCTGACGTGGTGATCACCGGTAACTGGGGCCAGGACATCAACCTGCTGATCAAATCCGCTTCCGAGTACGGCGTTGACGTGCCGTTCCTGACCTATTACGGCAACACCCCGGGCACCATCACCCAGGTGGGCGAGAAAGGCGTCGACCGTATCTATCTGATCTCCGAGTACCACGGTGACTTCACCGACCCGGAGATCGCCGAGCGTCAGGAAAAGATGTACAAGCAGACCGGTTGGGATCTCTACCCGCGGGTCTCCGTGATGCTGGAAATGATCAAGAAAGCCGGTGACAAGGCGGGCAGTGTGGAGCCGGTTAAGCTGGCGCGCGCGCTGGAAGGTCTGCAGTTCAAGTCCATGGCCGGTGACGTGACCATGCGCGCGTCCGACCATCAGATCCAGATGCCCACCTTTATTTCCGTGCTCAAGAACAACATGTCCCACGGCGCCGAGGGTACCGACTTCAACTTCCACGAAGTGGCCGCGTTCAACGCCGAGCAGGCGACCCTGCCCACCAGCTGCCGGATGCGTCGTCCCAAGTAGCTTCCAGGTTCCAACACCGATTCTTTAATGCGCTAAAAAGGGGGGTGGCGATGTTCGCCACCCCGGGAGTCGCTTGATGCTCGAAACAATTGTCTTCTCCACGTTGAACGGCATTTTGTACGGCCTTTTGCTGTTCATGCTGTCCAGTGGTTTGACTTTGATCTTCTCGATGATGGGCGTGCTCAACTTCGCCCACGCCAGTTTTTATATGCTGGGCGCCTATTTCGCCTACGCACTGGGTCTGCATATCGGTTTCTGGCCGGCCCTGTTTCTTGCCCCCTGCCTGGTGGCCGTGATCGGCGCGGTGGTGGAGCGCTATGGCCTGCGCCGGGTACACGCTTCGGGCCATGTGGCCGAGCTGCTGTTCACCTTCGGTCTGGCCTACGTCATTGATGAACTGGTGCATTTGTTCTGGGGTTCGATCCCGGTCTCCTATGTGCCGCCGGACTATATGCAGAACGCCTTGTTCACCTTGTTCGGCACCGACTATTCCATTTATCGGGGCGTCACCATGATGATCGCGGTCTTCATGTTCGCGGCGCTCTGGTTCCTGCTCAAGAAAACCCGCGTCGGCATGATGATCCGCGCGGCGCTCACCCACGGCGACATGGTCGGGCATCTGGGGCACAACGTGCCGCGCCTGTTCATGGGCGTGTTCGGCTTCGGCTGCGCGTTGGCCGGCCTGGCCGGCGTGATCGGCGGCCCGTTGCTCAATACCGAGCCGGGCATGGCCCAGACCCTGGGTCCCATTGTGTTCGTGGTGGTGGTGGTCGGTGGCATGGGGTCCTTGATCGGCGCCTTCTACGCCTCCCTGCTGATCGGCCTGCTGCAGACCTTCTTCGTTGCCTTTGACGCATCAATCGCCGACCTGCTCGGCGTGATCGGCATCAGCGTCGACCCTTACGGCGAAGTGACCGGTATCACTCTGGCCAGCCTGGCGCCGATGACGCCGTTCATCCTGCTGGTGCTGATTCTGATCTTCCGCCCCTGCGGCCTGATGGGAGAACTTGAGCCATGAGTGTTTTCCGACCGTTCGCGCCCTGGCTGATCAGCCTGGCGGTATTGCTGCTGCTGCCCGCAGTGACCGGCGGCAGCGCGGTCTCCGTGATCAATGTGATCGCCATCCATATTGTCTTCGCACTGTCCTACAACATGCTGCTCGGCCAGGGCGGCATGCTGTCGTTCGGCCATGCCGCCTTCTTCGGCCTGGGCAGTTACGCGGCTATCCACGCGATGAACGCGATCGGCGACGCCGCCTACGCCGGGGAAGGGTTCTGGGCGCATTTCCCGGTGTTCCTGCTGCCGCTGGTGGGCTTTGCCGGCGGCGCCCTGGTGGCGCTGGTGGTGGGCTGGCCGTTCTGCCGCCGCGCCGGCACCGCGTTCGCCATGATCACCCTGGGTCTGGGCGAATTAGTGGCCACCGGCACGCAGATGTTCCCGTCCGTGTTCGGCGGTGAAACCGGGGTGTTCAGTAACCGCATGGTGGGGCCGGTGTGGTTCGGCCTGGAACTGGCCCAGCCCGCCGACGTGTACTGGTTCATGGCGTTCTGGGTGTTCGCCGCGGTGCTGGCCATGTGGGCCTTCACCCGCACCCCGCTGGGCCGTATGTCCAACGCCGTGCGTGATAACCCGGACCGCACGCAGTTCATCGGCTACCCGCCGCGCAATGTGCGCTTTCTGGTATTCATCGCGTCCGGCGGCATGGCCGGTCTGGCCGGCGGTATGGCGGCGGTGAACTACGAGATCGTGACGCCGGAATCGTTGAGCCTGGTGGCCTCAGGCCTGGCATTGGTGATGGCGGCGGTGGGCGGCCTGGGCATCTTCTACGGCCCGATTGTCGGTGCCGTGGTGGTCACCTTGATGAATTCCCTGCTCAGCGACTTTACCGATGCCTCGGTTCTGTACGTGGGGATCGTGTTCCTGGCCGTGGTGATGTTCGCGCCCAGCGGCCTGGCCGGTGGCCTCGAACAGATCCGCCAGGCCTGGCACCGCGCCGAACTGGCCCGCAAGTGGCCGGGCTGGCTGGTGGGCGCCGCGGCGGTGATCGCCTGGATCCTGGCACTGGTTCTCACGGTTGAACTGGTCTACCTGATCCGCCACGGCGACGACAAGCTGGCCCAGGCCCTGGGCCTTGAACTGAATGCGGCCTCGCCGCTGGCCTGGGGCACCGTCGTCATTCTACTCGCCGTCGGCTACGGCCTGTGGCGGGTCACCGCCAAGCACCGGGAGGCCAACGCATGAGTGCGGCGTTATCGATCCGTAATCTGACTAAACATTTCGGCCCCGCCGAGGTGATCCGTGGCGTCAATCTGGACGTGGAGCAGGGTGAGATTCACGCCGTGATCGGCCCCAACGGGGCCGGCAAATCCACCTTCTTCAATCTGGTTTCCGGGGCGTTCCGCGCCAGCGGCGGGGATATTCTGCTGCACGGCGAACGCATCAACGATCTGGCGCCGCAGCAGATTCAGCAACGCGGTCTGTCGCGCTCGTTCCAGGTCAGTAATGTGTTCGACAACCTGTCCGTGTTCGAGAACCTGCGCTGCGCCTGCTTCAAGAGCAGCGGCGCCGGCTATGTGTTCTGGCGCGCCGCCACCGGCATGGGCGGCGCCAACCGCCGCGCCGAGGAAGTGCTGGAAATGATCGGCTTGCAGGCGCTGCGTGACGTGCCGGCGGGGGCCTTGCCCTACGCCAGCCAGCGGGCGCTGGAAATCGGCATGACCATCGCCTGCGACGCCGGCGTGGTGTTGCTGGACGAACCCACCGCCGGCATGAGCAATACCGAAACCGGCCAGGCCATTGAGCTGATCCGACAGGTCGGCGCCGACCGCACGCTGATGATCGTCGAGCACGACATGGGCGTGGTGTTCGAACTGGCGGACCGCATTTCAGTGCTGGTCTACGGCGAAATCGTCGCCACCGGCCGCCCCGAAGCGATCCGTAACGATCCCCGTGTGAAGGAAGCCTATCTGGGCGAGGAGGCCGCGTAATGCTGGAAGTCAACGACCTGCACGCCTACTACGGCAAAAGCCACATTCTTAACGGCGTTAATTTTTCCATCAACGAAGGCGAGGTGGTGTCGCTGCTCGGTCGCAACGGGGTGGGGCGCTCCACCACCGTGAAGGCGATCATGGGCGAAGTGCCGCCGCTGGGTTCGGTGCGCTTCCGCGGCGAGCAGATCGCCGGCCTGCCCAACCATCGCGTGTCCCGCCTGGGATTGGGTTATGTGCCGGAGAACCGGGATATTTTCCCCACCCTGACGGTGCGGCAAAACCTGGAGCTGGGCATCAAGAACACCCGCAAGCCGGGCAAGTGGCGGGTCGAGCAGTTCCTCGACATGTTCCCCAACCTGGCGCGCCGGGCCGAGGCGCCGGCCGGGGTGTTGTCCGGTGGCGAGAAGCAAATGCTGACCATCAGCCGCACCCTGATGGGCGACCCGGACCTGATTATGATCGACGAGCCCACCGAGGGCCTGGCGCCGCTGATCGTCAAACAGATCGGCGAGCTGATCAGCGACATCGCCGAAGCCGGCGTGTCGATCCTGCTGGTGGAACAAAAGCTGGCCATCGCCATGGATATCTCTCACCGCGTGCTGGTGATGGGCCATGGTCAGATCGTTTTCGAAGGCACCCCCGAGCAGCTTCGCGATAATCACGACATCCGCCGGGAATGGCTGGAAGTCTGACGTTAACCGGTTGGAGACAACGCCATGAGCGATCCTTTGGTAGAGGCCCCCGCCGGCGCGGTGCGCGGCGCGCGTGAGGGCGCGCTGCGGGTGTTCAAGGGTATTCCCTATGCCTTGCCGCCGGTGGGCGAGCGCCGCTGGCGGCCGCCGGCGGCGATGCCGCCCTGGGAAGGGGTGCGTGACGCCCTGGCGTTCGGGCCCGCCTGCATCCAGCCGCGCTCGCGCCCGGGCAGTATTTACGCGCCGGCGTTGCCGTCGGTCAGCGAGGACTGCCTGACGCTGAATATCTGGTCGCCGGAAAACGCCCGGGGGGCGCCGGTGCTGGTGTGGATCCACGGTGGCGCGCTGAACACCGGCGGCAGCGCCGAGCCCATGTTCGACGGCGCGCGGATGGCGCGGCGCGGCCTGGTGGTGGTGTCGATCAACTACCGGCTCGGGGTGCTCGGCTACCTGGCGCATCCGGCGCTGAGCGCCGAGTCGCCGTCCGGGGTATCGGGCAACTACGGCCTGCTCGACCAGATCGCCGCGCTGCGCTGGGTGCGTGACAACATCGCCGCGTTTGGCGGCGACGCGGACAACGTCACCGTGGCCGGCGAGTCCGCCGGCGGTCTCAGCGTGATGTACCTGATGGCGGCGCCGGCGGCGCGCGGGCTGTTCGCCAAGGCCATCGCGCAGAGCGCCTATATGATCTCGACGCCGGCGCTGCGCGAAGAGCAGCACGGCGAGGTGCCCGCCGAATGCCTCGGCGAGCGGCTCGCGGCACGGCTCGGCGCCGGCGACCTGGACGCCTTGCGCGCCATGGACGCGGCCACGCTCAGCCAGGCCGCCGCCGACGCTGGTTATATGCCCAGTGGCACCATCGATGGCCAGGTGCTGCCCCGGCAGCTGGTGGACACCTTCGACCGGGGCGAACAGGCCCCGGTGCCGCTGTTGGCCGGCCTGACCAGCGGCGAGATTCGCTCACTGCGTTTCCTGGCCCCGGAGCCGCCCACCGACAGCGCCGCCTACGAGGACGCCATTGCCCATCGCTACGGCGACCTGACGGATCGGTTTCTGAGCCTGTATCCGGCGGAAGGCGGCGAGGAGAGCGTGCTCGCCGCCACCCGCGACGCGCTGTACGGCTGGACCGCCGAGCGGCTGGTGATCAAACAGGAGGCGCGCGGCGTACCGGCCTATCTGTACCTGTTCGATCACGGTTACCCGACGGCGAGCGCCTTCGGCTTGCACGCCTTCCACGCCGCCGAGGTGCCCTATGTGTTCGGCACCGCCGGGCGCACCACCAAATTGTGGCCGACCATTCCGGCCACCGATGCCGAGGCGGCGATGTCCGAGGCGATGGGCGAGTACTGGGCGTCCTTCGCCCGTGCCGGCCAGCCGTGCGCCCGCCGGCAGCCGGCGTGGCCACGCTATTCGGAGCATGAAGGCGGCGTCTGGATGCACTTCGCCGAAGTGCCGCGCGTGGCCTACGCCCTTTTGCCGGCCCAGTACCGGCTGCACGAAGAGGTGGTGTCGCGCCGTCGCCGGCAAGGCGACACCCCCTGGAACTGGAATACCGGCATCGTCGCACCGATCTTGCCGGCCCCTGAATCGGAGACCCCATGATTGACGGCGGCATGCAGCCCTATGCGCTGACCCTGGATAAATTTCTCGACCACGCCGCGAAATGGCACCCGCACGCCGAGGTGATTACCGCCGTCGGCGGGGGCGCCGTGCAGCGGGTCGGCTACGCCGGCCTGAGAGAGCGGGCCGGCCGTGTGTCGGCGCTGCTCGCCGGGCTCGGCGTGAGCCGGGGCGATCGCGTCGCCACGCTGGCCTGGAACACCCAGGCTCATATGGAAGCCTGGTACGGCATCATGGGGATGGGCGCCGCCTGTCACACATTGAATCCCAGGGTCACCGCCGAACAAAGCGCGGCCATGCTGGAACAGTCGGGCGCCCTTGTGGTTGTCGTCAGCGTCGACCTGCTGCCGTTGGCGCGCACTATCCTGGCCCTGGCGCCGTCGGTGGCGCGGGTGCTGGTCATCGACGGCGTGCCCGCCGACGGTGAGGGGCCGCCGTGTTGCTCGATGAGCGTGCTGGACCCGGACCAGGCGGCGCCCGGGGCCGAGCTGGTCTGGGGCGATTTTGACGAGAACACCGCCTCCGGGCTGTGTTTCACCTCCGGTACCACCGGCGCCCCCAAGGGCGTGGTGTACAGCCATCGCTCCGGTTACTTGCATACATTGCGGCTGCTGCAGGCCGACGTGGTGGGTCTCACCGCCGCCGACACGGTGCTGGCGGCGGTGCCCATGTTTCACGCCAACGCCTGGGGTCTGCCGTTCGCGGCGCCGGCGGTGGGCGCGCGGCTGGTGTTGCCGGGCCGCCATCTGGACGGTGCCAGCCTGGCCGGCCTGATCGCCGAACAGGGGGTGACCGTGGCCGCCGGCGTGCCCACGGTGTGGCTGGGCCTGTTGAACCACATCGAGGCGCACGGCGGTGAGCTGCCGTCGCTGAAGCGGCTGATGGTGGGCGGCGCGCCCATGTCCGAGGCGCTGATGGCGAGGCTCGAGCAGCGCCTTGGGGTCACGGTGCAGACCAGCTGGGGCATGACCGAGCTGTCGCCCTTGGGTACTATTACTCCGCCCGACGACCCGGGCCGGCAAGCGGCCTGGGCCGGTCGCCCGGCGATGGGGGTGGATTTGCGCCTCACCGACGAGCACGGCGAGCCGCTGGCGGAACAGCGTGACCGGGAAGGCCACCTTTGGGTGCGCGGCGCCTCGGTGGTGGGTCGCTACCTGGGTCATGACCAGCCCGCCACCGACGACCAGGGGTGGTTCGCCACCGGCGATCTGGCGCGTATTGATGGCCACGGCAACCTGATCATCACCGGCCGCGCCAAGGACCTGATCAAGTCCGGCGGTGAGTGGATCAACCCCGGTGAGATCGAAGCGATCGTCGGCGCTCTGGCCAGCGTTTCCCAGGCGGCGGTGATCGGGCGGGCCGATGCCCGCTGGGGCGAGCGGCCGCTGCTGATCGTCGAGACCAACGGCGCGGCGCTCGCCGACGACCAGGAAATACTGGACGCATTACGCGGGCGCGTGGCTTCATGGTGGCTGCCTGACGCGGTGATCCGCGTGCCGGCGATGCCGCTGGCGGCCACCGGAAAGATCGATAAAATGCGGCTGCGATCGGAATACGGCCAATGACCCAAGCCGGTGGCCGGCCCGCCGCACCTACATTGGATGACTATGTCTGCCCAAAACAAGGCTGGTAAGAAGAGCGCGACGCAAGCGGAGCGTCGCGCCGAAATGACCGAGAAAATCCTCGATAACGCCGAGTATCTGTTTTCCAAGCACGGTCTCTACGGGGTCACGCTCAAGGACGTGGCCAAACGGATCGGCGTTCACCACACGCTGATTAACTACTACTTCGACGATAAGAAGCAGTTGTTCGACGCGGTGTTCGCGCGCCGTGCCGTGGAGACCAGCAGCCGGCGCATGCAGGCCCTGGACGACTACGAGCGCGCCTGCGGCGGCAAACCCACCGTGGAAGGGGCCCTGCACACCTATCTGGACACCGACCTGGACCTGTACATCCAGGGCGGCGAGGGCTGGCGCAACTACGCGGCGTTCGCCGCCCAGGTGGCGAACACGCCGGAGTGGGGCGCGGAGATGATGGACCAGCATTTCGATCCGGTGGTGCTGCGTCTGATCGACTTACTGAGGAAGGCCCTGCCCGACGCCGCGGAAGAAGATATTTTCTGGGGCTATCACTTCGTCACCGGCGCGCTGATTCTCACCCTGGCGCGCACCGGCCGCATCGACAAGCTGTCCGGCGGGCTATGCCGCTCCGACGACTTCGAAGCGGTAAAACAACGCATGGCCACCTTCATGGCCAGCGGCATCATCTCCATCTGCGACGATCGCAAAACCGACCGCCCGTCCTGACTTGTAGGAGCGGCCTCTGTGGGAGCGGGCCCCGCCCGCGAAAGGGTGGCGCCAGCCACCCGGCAAAGGTTGCCCCGCAGGATTCCAGAGACTTTTCTCTCCAGAGAGCCCGC
>DGNT01000152.1:4695-4863 GCA_002389055.1 Alcanivorax sp. UBA4485 | reverse complement strand
CCCTGTAAGCTCGACTTTGGCCTTCCCTGGCCAAAGACGGTCCTGGACGGGCACACTCGATCCAGGCGCTCCTTGGAAGATTCGCCGCCACAAACCCCACTTCGTAGAAAGGTCCTAGCGGTGTTCTGACCCGTGGCAGTTCCGCTGCAAAGTGAGCGGGGCAATGGT
>DGNT01000152.1:0-4626 GCA_002389055.1 Alcanivorax sp. UBA4485 | reverse complement strand
TCGGATACGGAGCACCGGACACAGGGAAAAGAGGTCTCTGGGATCCTGCCGGGAGCTTCGCTCCCTTTCGCGGGCTGGGCCCGCTCCCACAAGGCCCGCTCCTGCAAGTGCCTCAGGCGCCCGAGTTGCTCAGGCGGTCAAGGACTTCGCCCACCACCTCGATGCGTTCCTGCGCGGTTTCCGATTCCAGCTCGAAACGCAGGGTGCTGGCGCCTTCCAGCTTGTAGAGATTGGGCCCGGACTGCACCAGTTTGACGATGGTGAGCGGGTCCACCGGGGTGCGTTCGGCGAATTCCAGCTTGCCGCCGCGGGCGTGGGCGTCGAGCCGGGTGATGCCGAGCTTCTCCGCGCGCTGGCGCAGTTCGGTGACCTGGAACAGATTCTTGAGCGGGTCCGGCAGCAGCCCGAATCGGTCGATCATTTCCACCTGCAACTCCTTGAGCTGGTCGGCGTTCTTGCTGCCGGCGATGCGCTTGTAGAGCGTCAGGCGGGTGTAGACGTCGGGCAGATAGTCCTCGGGAATCAGCGCCGGAATGCGCAGGTTCACTTCCGGGCCGCCGGACAGCGGCTTGGCGGTGTCCGGTTGCTCGCCGCGCTTGAGCGCTTCCACCGCCTGCTCGAGCATTTCCATGTAGAGCGAGAAGCCGATGCTCTCCATGTTGCCGTGCTGTTCTTCGCCGAGCAGTTCGCCGGCGCCGCGAATTTCCAGATCCTGGCTGGCCAGCACGAAGCCGGCGCCCAGGTCGGTGGCCTGCTCAATGGCCTCGAGACGCTTGAGCGCGTCCTTGGTCATGGCGCGGGGCCCGGGGGTGGTCAGGTAGGCGTAGGCCTGGTGGTGGCTGCGGCCGACCCGCCCACGCAGCTGGTGCAGCTGCGCCAGGCCCAGCTTGTCGGCACGCTCGATGATAATGGTGTTGGCGCTGGGCACGTCGATGCCGGTTTCGATAATGGTGGAGCACACCAGCACGTTGAAACGGCGGTGGTAGAAGTCGCTCATCACCGCTTCCAGCTCGCGCTCGCGCATCTGCCCGTGGGCGATGCCGACGCGGGCGTCGGGCACCAGCTTGCGCAGGTCGTCGGCGGTGCGTTGCATACTGTCGATGTCGTTGTGCAGATAGTAGACCTGACCGCCGCGCAGCAGCTCCCGCAGAATCGCTTCCTTGATGGCGGTGTCGTCTTTTTGCTGCACGAAGGTTTTCACCGACAGCCGCTTCTGCGGCGGCGTGGCGATGATGGAAATATCGCGCATGCCGCTCATCGCCATGTTCAGGGTGCGCGGAATCGGCGTGGCGGTGAGGGTGAGAATATCGCACTCGGCGCGCAGTTCCTTGAGGCGCTCTTTGTGGCGCACGCCGAAGCGGTGCTCCTCATCGACGATGATCAGCCCCAGGTCGTGGAAGGTGACGGATTCCTGCAGCAGTTGATGGGTGCCCACCACGATGTCCACCTTGCCGCTTTCCAGGCGTTTGAGCACGTCGGCGCGGTCCTTGGCGTTGCGGAACCGTGACAATACTTCCACGTTCACCGCCCAGTCGGCGAAGCGGTCGATAAAGGATTCGTAGTGCTGCTGGGCGAGCAGGGTGGTGGGCACCAGCACTGCCACCTGGGCGCCTTTTTCCACCGCCACGAAGGCGGCGCGCATGGCCACCTCGGTCTTGCCGAAGCCGACGTCGCCGCACACCAGCCGGTCCATCGGCTTGGCCAGTTGCATGTCGCTGATAACCGCGCGGATGGCGCTTTCCTGGTCCGGGGTTTCCTCGAACGGGAAGCCGGCGGCGAAGCGCTCGTAGTCTTCCGCTTCCACCGCGAAGGCGCGCCCCTGGCGGGCTTCCCGGCGGGCGTAGGTGTTGAGCAGCTCGGCGGCCACGTCGTGGATCTTCTCCGCCGCTTTCTGCCGCGCCTTGGTCCACTGCTCGGTACCGAGCCGGTTCAGCGGCGGGTTGTCCGCGCCGCCGTACCGGCTGATCAGATGCAACGAGGACACCGGCACATAGAGCTTGTCGCCGCCGGCGTATTCCAGCAGCAGGAATTCGTGCTGCTGGCGGTCCACCTCCATGTGCACCAGGCCCTGGTAGCGGCCCACGCCGTGGTCCAGGTGCACCACCGCCGCGCCCGGGCTGATTTCGCCCAGGGTGCGGATGCCCAGCTCGTTGCCGCTTTCCTCGCTGGTGCGCCGGCGGCGGCGTTGCATCACCCGCTCGCCGTAGAGTTCGCTTTCGGTGACCACCAGCAGCTCGTGGTCGGGGGCGTAAAAACCGGCGTCCAGCTCGCCGCGGGTGAGCGCCCAGCGGTCCGGTTCGTTGATGAAATGCGCCCAGCCTTCCTTCATCGCCGGCTGGATGCCGATCTTCTGCATCATCTCCAGCAACGCCTCGCGGCGGCCGGCGGTTTCCGCCACCACCAGAATGCGGGTGTCCGGGTGGGCGTCGGCGAAGGTGTGCAGCGGCGCCAGCGGGTTGCGCGCCTTGGCGTCGGCGGACACCGTCGGCGGTACCTCCACGTGGAAGCGCACCGCTTGCTCGGAATCCTTCTGGCGCGCCCGGGGCAGGGTCTGCCAGGCGCTGTTGAGCTGGTCCGGGCGCAGGAACAGTTCCGCCGGCGGCAGCACCGGCCGGCGGATGTCGTGGCGGCGCGATTCGTGGCGGGCGCTGACTTCATCCCAGAAATGCTGGGCGGCCTCTTCACAGCCGGCCATTTCCACCGCCCGCGCCTTGCCGGGCAGATAGTCGAACAGCGTCGCCAGATTCTCAAAGAACAGCGGCAGGTAGTATTCCAGGCCCGGCGTGGCGATGCCCTCGGAGACGTCCTGGTACAGCGGCACCTTGCGCGGGTCCACGTCGAAGGTTTCGCGGAAGGCGGTGCGGAAACGGCGGATGCCCTCGGCGCTCAGCGGGTACTCGGCGGCGGGTAGCAGATTGATCTCGCTGACCTGGCCGGTGGAACGCTGGGACTCCGGGTCGAACAGGCGCAGGGACTCGATGTCCTGATCGAACAGCTCGACCCGGAACGGCTGCTCGGAGCCCATCGGAAACACGTCCATGATGGCGCCGCGCACGGCGAATTCGCCGTGCTCGTAGACGTTGTCGCGCTGCCGGTAGCCGCAGTCCACCAGCCGCGCGCGGGTGCTTTCCATGTCGAAGGTTTCGCCCACCCGCAGCATGAAGCTGTTGCCGCTGATGTGCAGCGGTGGCGCGATGCGCTGCATCAGGGTGTTCACCGGTACCACCAGCACGCCGGTGCTGGCGCCGTGCAGCCAGTTCAGCACCCGGATGCGGTCGCTGACGATATCCTGGTGCGGGCTGAACAGGTCGTAGGGCAGGGTCTCCCAATCCGGGAACAGCATCACCGGCACCTCGCCGGCGCTGCCCGGGTTGCCCGCCACAGGGGTGCCTGCCAAATAGAACCCCAGCGCGTCCGCGAGCTGCTGGGCGCGGCTGCTGTCCGGCGCCGCCACCAGCAGCGGGCCGTCGGTGGTGCGCGCCACCTCGGCGAGCACCGCCGCCAGGCTGCCGTCGGAGAGGCCTTGCCAGTCTTTGTAGTGATCCTGACCGGTGGGGAACAGAGGGGTATCGGGTAACAGCGTCATTTCGTCTCCAGCAGAGGGCGCGCATTGTACCCCACCGGTGTGCCGCTTTGGGAGGCGGCCCGCTCCCACAATGGTGTGGTAACATCGTTGCCGTTTTATTTATGCGCTGGGGAAAGAGAGCATGAGGGAATCAGTCAGTGAGTTGATGCAGCGGTTCCGCCTGGAGCCGCTGGAGGACAATCTGTTCCGGGGGCTCAGCGAGGCCAACGGGCAGAGCAGCATTTTTGGCGGCCTGGTGGCCGGCCAGGCGCTGCTGGCCGCCTCCATGACGGTGCCGGAGGACCGCCCGGTGCACTCCTTGCACGCCTATTTCCTGCGCCCCGGGGACATCCGTCAGCCGGTGGTCTACGACGTGGACCGGATCCGCGACGGCAAGAGCTTCACCACGCGGCGGGTGAACGCAATTCAGCACGGACGTCCTATTTTCAGCCTGTCCACCTCGTTTCAGGTGGAAGAGGAGGGCGCCCGTCACCAGTCGCCAATGCCGGAAGTGGCGGCGCCGGAGGATCTGGAGAGCGATGAGAGCGCCCGCCTGCGCGTGGCGGACCGTATTCCCGAACAGTTCCGCGCCGCCTTTCTGCGCGAGCGGCCGGTGGAGTTCCGCCCGGTGATGCCGCGCGATGTGTTCGCGCCGGAGTCCCGCGAGCCGCTTAAGCAGTTCTGGTTCCGGGTGCCGGACCCGATCGAGGCGGACCGCATGACCCACAAGGCATTGCTGACCTATTGTTCGGATTTCGGCTTCATGGGCACCGCCATGCAGCCCCACGGCATGACGTTCTGGCAGAGCAATGTGCAGTGCGCCAGCCTGGACCACGCCATGTGGTTCTACGACGATCTGCGCGTCGACGACTGGCTGCTCTACCACTGTGAAAGCCCCGGCGCCGCCGGCGCCCGCGGCCTGACGTTCGGCCACATCTATCGCCGTGACGGCACTTTGGTGGCTTCGGTGGCCCAAGAGGGCCTGATGCGCCTGCGTCCGGGCGAGGATCCGGTGTAAGTACCCTGGATGCGGCGCGGTTTTGGCGCTATCATGCGCGCCC
>DGNT01000168.1 GCA_002389055.1 Alcanivorax sp. UBA4485 | reverse complement strand
CCGGAATGCCGGTCCACTTGGACACCACCTCGGCGACTTCTTCCTCGGTGACCTTGTTGCGCAGCAACTTGGTTTCCACCTGGGCGGACTCTTCCGCCTCCTGGGCGGTCTGCACCTTTTTCTCAAGGTCCGGAATCACCCCGTACTGCAGCTCGGACATGCGGCTCAGGTCGCCGGCGCGGCGCGCCTGCTCCATGTCCACCCGGGCCTGCTCCAGCTCCGCCTTGTACTGCTGCGCACCCTGCAGGGCCGCTTTTTCGGCGTTCCAGATTTCCTCCAGGTCGGCGTATTCCTTTTCCAGCGCGGCGATCTCGTCCTGCAGTTTGTCGAGACGCTTCTTGCTGGCCTCGTCATCTTCCTTGCGCAACGCCTCGCGCTCCATCTTGAGCTGGATCAGACGCCGGTCGAGGCGGTCCATCTCCTCGGGCATGGAATCGATCTCCATGCGGATGCGGCTGGCCGCCTCGTCGATCAGGTCGATGGCCTTGTCCGGCAACTGCCGGTCGGTGATGTAGCGGTGGCTGAGCCGGGCGGCGGCGATGATCGCGCCGTCGGTGATGTCGACACCGTGGTGCACTTCATAGCGCTCTTTAAGGCCACGCAGGATAGCGATGGTGTCCTCCACGGACGGCTGGTCCACCTGCACTTTCTGGAAGCGCCGCTCCAGCGCCGCGTCCTTTTCAATGTGCTGGCGATACTCGTTCAGCGTGGTGGCGCCGACGCAGTGCAGCTCGCCCCGGGCCAGAGCCGGCTTGAGCATGTTGCCGGCGTCCATGGCACCGTCGGCCTTACCGGCACCGACCATGGTGTGCAGCTCATCGACGAACAGAATGATCCGCCCTTCCTGCTTGGAAAGCTCGTTGAGCACCGCCTTCAGCCGTTCCTCGAACTCGCCGCGGTACTTGGCGCCGGCGATCAGCGCCGCCATGTCCAGGGCCAGCACGCGTTTGTCCTTCAGCCCTTCGGGCACTTCGCCGTTGACGATGCGCTGGGCCAGCCCCTCGACGATGGCGGTCTTGCCGACGCCGGGCTCGCCGATCAGCACCGGGTTGTTCTTGGTGCGGCGCTGCAACACCTGGATGGTGCGGCGGATTTCATCGTCACGGCCGATCACCGGGTCCAGCTTGCCGCTTTCCGCCCGCGCGGTGAGATCCTGGGTGTACTTCTTCAGCGCTTCCATCTTGTCTTCCGCGTTGGGGTCAGTGACCGCTTCACCGCCGCGGACTTCCTGGATTTTCTCCGCCAGCACCTTCTTCTTGATGCCGGCGTTCTTGAACAATTTGCCCAGTTCCCCGCTGTCATCACAGGCCGCCAGCAACAGCGCCTCGGTGGACACGTACTGATCGCCGCGCTGCTGGGCCTCGCGGTCCGCCAGATTAAGCAGCCGCGCCAGCCCCTGGGAAAGCTGCACGTCCCCGTTGAACTGCCCCACGGTGGGCAGCTTATCCAGGGCCATTTTCAAAGCGGTGACCACGTCCGCCGGGTTGGCGCCGGCTTTTTCCAGCAACGGCGCCGCTACCCCGCCACTCTGCTGCAACAGCGCCAGCAGCAAGTGCACCGGTTCGATGGCACTGTGGCTCTGACCCACGGCCAGGGACTGGGCTTCGCCCAACGCTTCCTGTAAGCGCGCGGTAAATTTGTCCATTCGCATGTTTCGCTCCCGACACGTCATCGGTTGTTTAAAAACTGAGCTTTAAATGCGGGCTAGCGTGAAGGGATTCAAGAGGGGGTCAGCCACACCAGAGTGGCGAAGCGGCCGGTCTGGCCCTCGGCGCGGAACGAATAGAAATGAACCGGATCACTGGCGGTGCAGTGATCGCCCCCCGCCACGTCGAATACGCCGGCGGCGTTCAGCGCCAGGGTGGCGGCGTGGGCCAGGGAAAAGCGCCAGTGCTTGGGCTGGCTGTCCCGACTGAAGGCGGCCTGATATTCCGGGCCCAGGGACAGAAAGGCCCGGTGCACGTCCTCACCGACCTGGTAGGCGCGCGCGGAAATCGCCGGCCCCAGCCAGGCGGACAGCGGCTCGCCCCGGGGCGCCAGGGTTTCCACCGCCCGGCCCAGGATGCCGCCGTGCAGGCCGCGCCAGCCAGCATGTACTGCGGCCACCGCGCTGCCGTCCTGGCGCGCCAGCAGTACCGGCAGGCAATCCGCGGTGAGCACCACGCAGGGCCAGCCCGGTTCGCCGGTCCAGACGCCGTCGGCGCGCGTATCGGCGTCACCGGCCTGGATAATGCGGTCGCCGTGGACCTGCTCCAGCCAGGCCGGTGGGTGGTCCACCGCCAGCATCTTGTGGACGTGCCGACGGGCCTGCTCCACCCGCGCCGCGTCATCACCGCAGTTCATGCCCAGGTTGAAACCGTGCCACGGGGGCGGCGAATGACGCCCCAGACGGGTGGTCACCAGGGCGCGTACCCGGGAATGCGGACGCCAATCGGGCCGCAGCCACTGGCTGATGTCGGGCAGGGTCATTGCGCCTCCCGGTCCGCCTCCAGGACCTGAACCAGTGTCTGGAAGTCGTCAGGCAGGGGGGCCTCGAATTCCATGTACTCGCCGCTGGCCGGATGCACCAGCCCGAGCTTGAAGGCGTGCAGGGCCTGGCGGCGGAACCCGTGCAGGGCTTCGCGCAGCGCCTCGGTGGCGCCGGCGGGCTGCTTGAGACGGCCGCCGTAAAGCGGGTCACCCACCAGCGGATAACGGCGGTGGGCCAGGTGCACGCGAATCTGGTGGGTGCGGCCTGTTTCCAGGCGCACCTGCACGCGGGTGTGGGCCCGGTAACGGTCCAGCACCCGGTAGTGGGTGACCGCCGGCTTGCCGCCGTGGGCGACCACCGCCTGGCGCTTGCGGTCCACCGGATGACGGCCCATGGGCTCCTTGATGGTGCCGCCGCCGGTCATCACGCCCATGGCGATGGCCTGGTACTCCCGGTACAGGCTCTTGTCCTGCAGCTGCGTCACCAGGCCGGTGTGCGCCTCCACGGAACGGGCAACGACCATCAGGCCGGTGGTGTCCCGGTCCAGGCGATGGACGATGCCGGCCCGGGGCAGGCTGGACAGGCGATCGTCCAGGTGCAGCAGGCCGTTGAGCAGGGTGCCATCGGCGTGGCCGGCGGCCGGATGCACCACCAGGCCGGCGGGCTTGTTGATCACGATCAGGTCCTGATCCTGATAAATCACCGGCAATTCAATGGCTTCCGGCTGGTCGTCGATCTCCGGCGCCAGTTCCACCGCCAGGGTGAGCGCCTCGCCGCCGAGCAGCTTGTCCTTGGGCCGCGCGGCGCGGCCGTCCACCGTCAGCACGCCTTCTTTGATCCAGTTCTGCAGGCGCGACCGGGAGAAGCCGTCGAACAATTCGGCGGCCGCCTGGTCCAGCCGGATACCGGCGTATTGCGCATCAACCTGCTCAGTGCGCTGAATTTTCTCACCGCCAAGATGTCCCATGGTCCGACCTGTGCGTAGAATAGGCGCACCATTGTACCCTGTCGCACCGAGGATAAAATGCCACGATTGCTTTCGATCCTGTTGATCGCCGCGCTGCTGGGCGCCTGCGCCAGCAAACCCGACGAGGCCCCGGAGCGCACCGAAGCGGAACAGTACCGCGAAGCCCGCGAGTCCATGGAGTCGAATAACTACGTGACCGCCGTGGACCGGCTCAAAGAGCTGGAGGCCCGCTTCCCCTATGGCCGCTACGCGGAGCAGGCGCAACTGGAGCTGATCTACGCCCAGTTCCGCCTTCAGGATTACCCGCAAACCGTGGTCGCCGCCCAGCGTTTCATGCGCAGCTATCCGGCCCACCCGCGTCTGGACTACGCGCTCTATATGCGCGGCCTGGCCAACTTCTACATGGAACGGGGCTTCTTCGACTCCATGATGAACACCGACAAGTCCGCCCGTGACCTGTCGTCCGCGCGCGATGCCTTCGAGGATTTCGAACGCCTGGTGACCCGCTTCCCGGACAGCGAATACAGCGAGGACGCCCGCGCCCGCATGGTGTTCATCCGCAACGAGTTCGCCCGTCATGAGCTGCACGCGGCCCGCTATTATGCGCGGCGCGGCGCCTACATCGCGGCCATTGGCCGTGCTAAATATGTGGTCCAGCACTACCAACAGACGCCGATGGTGCCGGAAGCCCTGGCGATCATGGTGAAAGGCTATGAACGGCTGGACCGTCCGGCCCTGGCGGATAAGAGCCGCCGCGTGTTAGCGGACAACTGGCCGGACAGTGAGTACCTGGAAGACGACAACCAGGTGGACCTGGCCTGGTGGCCGAACGAGAACAAGGGCATTCTCAGCCTGCTGACGTTCGACCTGCTGTAACCGCGCTTAGTCCCCCGGTCGCCAGCCATTGGTGATCGGGTAGCGCCGGTCCTTGCCGAAAGCGCGGCGGCTGACCCTGGGGCCCACCGCCGCCTGACGGCGCTTGTACTCATTGCGGTCGGTAAGCTTTACCACCCGGTACACGGTCTCGCGGTCAAAGCCGTCGCGGATCACCGCCTCGGCACTCATGTCCTGCTCCACGTAGCGTTCCAGAATCGCATCCAGCTCGTCGTAACCGGGCAGTGAATCCGAATCCACCTGGTCCGGCGCCAGCTCCGCCGACGGCGGCCGAGTAATCACCCGCTCGGGGATGATCTCGCTGCCCGCTTTCTGGTTGCGCCAGCGCGCCACCCGGTACACCCAGGTCTTGAACACGTCCTTGAGCACCGAGAACCCCCCGGCCATGTCGCCGTAGAGCGTGGCGTAGCCCACCGCCATTTCACTCTTATTGCCGGTGGTCAGCACCACCGACCCGTTCTTGTTGGACAGCGCCATCAGCAACACACCGCGGCAGCGCGCCTGCAGATTCTCTTCGGTGGTGTCCGGCTGGCTGTCGGCGAACGCGTCCTCAAGAATCGACATAAAGCCGTTGAAGGCCGGCTCAATGGGCAGCGACCGGTAGTGCACCCGCAGGGCTTTGGCTTGCTGCTCCGCGTCTTCGATACTGATATCGGCGGTATAACGGAACGGCATCATTACCGCCTCGACCCGGTCGGGGCCGAGGGCGTCCACCGCCACCGCCAGCGTCAGCGCGGAGTCGATGCCCCCGGACAAGCCCAGCAGCGCGCCCTTGAAACCGTTCTTGTTGACGTAATCACGGGTGGCCAGCACCAGGGCCCGGTACAGACTCTCTTCGTCTTCCGGCACCGGCAGCAGTTCGCCGCGCACTTTCAACGCGCCGCCTTCGCGCCCCAGGTCCACCGGCACCAGGGCCTCCTCAAAGCTGGCGCCCTGTACGCACACGCCGGCCTCGCCATCCACCACGAAGGACGCGCCGTCAAAGACCAGTTCGTCCTGACCACCGACCAGGTTGCAGTAAAGCACCGGCAGACCGGTTTCCCGGGCGCGGGCGCAGACCTGATCGCGGCGCTCACCGGGCTTGCCGGCGCGGAACGGCGACGCGTTCAGGTTCACAATGCAGGTGGCGCCGTCCCGGGCGGCCTGGGCCGCCGGGCCCTCGAACCAGATGTCCTCGCAAAGGGTGATGGCCAGGCGCTCCTTGCCGAGCTCAAACACACAGCTCTGGTCACCGGGCTGAAAGTAACGCTTTTCATCGAAAACCCGGTAATTGGGCAGGCACTGTTTGAAGTATTCATGGCGGGGGCGGCTGTCTCCCGGGAACAGCACGCCGGCGGCATTCCGGCGCACGCCGTTGCGCACCGCCGGGTAGCCCAGCACCACCGGCACCTCGATACGTTCGCCGATGTGCGCCAAGGCGTCATCGACGCGGCTGTTCAAGCTGGGACGCAGCAGCAGATCCTCCGGCGGGTAGCCGGTGAGCACCAGTTCGGGGAACACCACCAGCTCGGCGCCCAGCAAATTGCGCGCCTCGCGGGCGGCGGTCACCACCGCATCGGCGTTGCCCTCGATATCCCCGACCAGCGGGTTGCGCTGGGCCATCACTACTCGCATATCACCAGCCTTTTCTCCATGGAGCGCTGATTGTACTCTGTAGCCGCCTGCCCTTGCACAGGCGTCGGGGAGATCCTTATGGGGCTGATACGGCTGCTCATCATAGCGGCTCTGATTTATCTGGTGTGGCGGGTCGTGAAAGGCCTGCTCGGTGAACGCCGTCGGCGCGCCAATCAGGCCGACGGCCAGGCCACGCTCAGCCAGAAAATGGTCAAGTGCCGGCAATGCGGCGTGCATGTGCCGGAAAACGAAGCGTTCCAACACAACAACATGGCGTTCTGCAGCCAGGACCATCAGCGCCAGTACCTGGAGCACCATGAGCCCTAGCCAGAGCTGGACACCCAGCCGCATCTACAACCTTTACCGCATCACCATCGCCACGGTGCTGCTGACGTTGTTCTATGTCAGTGAGCAACGGCTGATCGGCCAGTACATGCCGGCCCTGTTCGAGGCCACGGTGTCCGGCTATCTGTTGCTAACGCTGGTGTCCTCGGCGATGGATTACAGCGAGCGGCTGCGCAAACCCGGTTTCACTCAACCGCTGGCGCTGGTCATTGATGTGCTGGTGCTGGGCCTGGTGGTGCACGCCAACGGCGGCCTGGAGGGTGGCCTGGCGGTGTTGCTGCTGGTCAACGTGGCCGCCGGCAATATCCTGCTGCGCGGCCGGATGGGCTTTTTAATCGCCGCCCTGGCCACCCTGACGGTGATGTTCGAACAGTTCTATTTCGCCACCCAGACCGGCGATCAGGACCCGTTCCAGCTCACCGAAGCGGGCCTGCTGGGGATCGCCTTCTTCATGGTGTCGCTGATCATCCAGCAAATCGCCGACCGACTGGAGCGCAGCGAGTCCATCGCCGCCAGCCAGCGCGTCGCCATCGAGCGCCTGGAAGCACTCAACCGGCAGATCGTGGCACGCATGCGTACCGGCGTGATGGTGTTCAACAACGAGCACCGGATACTGCAGTCCAACCCTTCCGCGGACGGTTTTTTCGCTTCCCCGATGGTCGGCCAGCATCTCCCGGCGGCGTTGGTGGAGCGACACCAGCATTGGCGGCAGGCACCGCATATGGCGCAGAGCCCGCTGCGGGTATCGCGCCAGTCGCCGCAGGTGAGCGCCCGTTTCGCCGATCTGGATACCGGCCATGAGGATCTCACCCTGGTGTTCCTGGAAGACACCGCACGCGTGGCCCAGGAAGCCCAGCAAATGAATCTGGCGTCCCTGGGCCGGCTGTCGGCGACCCTGGCCCATGAGATCCGCAACCCGCTAAGCGCCATCAGCCACGCCACCGAGCTGCTGGACGAGGACATGGAGAAACCGGAAGACAGCCACCTGCTGGGCATTATCCGCAACCATGTGAAACGGGTGAACGGCATTATTTCCGACGTGCTGGATCTTTCCCGGCGGCCGCGCAGCCAGGCGGCGCGCTTCGATGTGGCGCCGGTACTGGAAGACATCGCCGCCGGCTGGCACCAGCGGGGCATCCCCCGCGAGCGGTTACGCGTGCAGCACCGCGACGACGTGCTGGAAGTGCGCTTCGACCGCAGCCAGTTGATACAGGTGGTGGACAACCTGATCGGCAACGCCTTCGACCATGGCGGTGACCATTGCCGGGTAACGGTGGCCTACGGGCATCATCCGCAAACCCGATTACCGTGGATATCGGTGGCCGATAACGGCGACGGCATCCCCACGGAGGCCGCCGCCCACCTGTTTGAACCTTTCTATACCACCAGCGACGGCGGTAACGGCCTGGGCCTCTATGTGTGCCGGCAGCTGTGCCAGGCCAACCAGGCGACCCTCGACCATGAGGACGCCCAACCCGGCGCCCGCTTTGTGCTAACCTGTGCCCACCCGGACCGACAGTTCCAATAATGATGACCGATAAGACTCCTCGTGTTCTGGTTGTTGACGACGAAGCGGATCTGCGCGAACTGCTCGTCATCACCCTGGGGCGGATGAAACTGGATGCCACCGCGGCCGACTCGCTCGGCGCCGCGCGGCGCCTGCTCGACAGCGACCGCTTCGATCTCTGCCTGACCGACATGAACCTGGGCGACGGCACCGGCCTCGACCTGCTGCGCCATGCCGCCCAGACCGCCCCGGACATGCCGGTGGCGGTGATCACCGCCTACGGCAATATGGACGTGGCCACTGAAGCGATGAAGCTGGGCGCCTATGACTTCATCGCCAAACCGGTGGCGCTGGACCGCCTGCGCCAGCTGATCGAGGACGGCCTGGGCATCAGCCGCGCCGAGAAAGCCGGCGACGGCGGCGGGGAAGAAGACACCCTGATCGGTCAGGGGCCGGCCATGCAGCGCCTCAAGCAACAGATCCGCAAACTGGCGCGCAGCCAGGCGCCGATCTACATCAGCGGCGAATCCGGCAGCGGCAAGGAGCGCGTGGCGCGTTTGATCCACGCCCTGGGGCCGCGCCGTGAAAAACCCTTTGTCGCCGTCAACTGCGGCGCGATCCCCTCGGAATTGATGGAGAGCGAATTCTTCGGCCACCGCAAGGGCAGCTTCACCGGCGCCGTGGAAGACCGCAAAGGCCTGTTCCGCGAAGCGGACGGCGGCACCCTGTTCCTGGACGAAGTGGCGGACCTGCCGCTGCACATGCAAGTGAAATTGCTGCGCGCGATTCAGGAAAAGACCGTGCGGCCGGTGGGCGAATCCAAGGAGTTCCCGGTGAACCTGCGCATCCTCTGCGCCACCCATCGGGACCTGGGCGAGGAAATGAGCGTCGGCCGCTTCCGCCAGGACCTTTACTACCGGCTCAACGTGATCGAAGCGCATGTGCCGCCGCTGCGCGAACGCCACGAGGACATTCCAGTGCTGGTGGAGCACATCCTGCAGCGGCTCGGCGAGGCCTGGGAAACCCGGCCGCCGGCGGTCAGTGAGCGGGCCATGTCCGCCCTGGCCGGTTACCGCTTTCCGGGTAACGTGCGTGAACTGGAAAACACCCTGGAACGCGCCCTCACCCTCTGCGACGGCGAAATGATCGAGCCGGAGCACCTGCATCTGCCCAGCGACGACGGCCCGCAACCGGCCGCCGGCAACGGCGGCGGACGCCACCCGCAATTGCCGCTGGAAGATTACCTGCAGGAAATCGAAAAGCAGGAAATTCTGCGGGCGCTGGACACCACCCATTGGAACCGCACCGCCGCCGCCAAGAAGCTGGGCATGACCTTCCGCTCGCTGCGTTACCGGCTAAAGAAGCTGGAACTGGATCAGGACGACGCCCCCGACAGCGAATAGTCCGCCGGATCAAGCGGCGGCGTTTCCCCGCACATCAACGCTACCAGCAGCTCGGCGCTCGCCGGTGCCGCCACCAGCCCATTGCGATGCAGCCCGGCGGCAGCGAACACCCCGCGGGTGCCGGGCACCGGCCCCAGATAAGGCCAGTCCCGGTCGCTGCCCGGCCGTACCCCGGCCCAGTGATGGGACGGTGTCACCGCCGCCAACTCCGGCAACAGCGACGCCGCCATGGCCTGCAAGGCCCAACGCCCGGTCACCGTGGGATAGCTGCTGGCGTCGCCGGCTTTGAGCGTGGAACCGGCAAGCACCGCACCGTCGGCCCGCGGGATCAAGTAGCCCTCGTCGGTCAGCACGATGCTGCGCACCCGGCCCGGCGGCAACCGGTACAGCAGCATCTCGCCCTTGGCCGGAAACAGCGGCAGCCGCACCCCAAGCGGCGCCAACAGCGCCGGCGTCCACGCCCCAGCGCAAATCAAAACACGGGGCGCGGACAGCGAGTCGCCACGGCTCAGGGTCAACTCGGCGCCAACGGCACCGGGCCGCACGGCGTCCACCGCCGCGTTGACGAACTTCACCCCCTGAGCCACCAACGCCACCCGTAGCGCTTTCAACAGGCGGGGATTACGCAAATTGCCGATGGCAGGGAACCACAGCCCCTCACGCTCCGGCGCCTCCGACAAATACCGACTCAGCGGCGCCTCCTGGCAGCTCACTCCCCAGGCGGACGCCCAGCGCAACGCGTTCCGGCGCTCATCGCCATCCGCCGCCGCCCACAGGCCGCTCTCGTTGAGATCCGAAGCGCGCAACCCGGCCTTGCCCCGCAAACGATCCACCAGCCCCCGGTAGCGCGCCGTGGCGTCGTGGGTCAGCCGGTTCATGGCATCGGGGTAACGCCAGGCGAACAACGGCGACAGAATGCCGCCCCCGGCCCAGGACGCTGGTGGACGCTGTCCGCCGGCGTCGATCACGGTGACGCTTAATCCCCGGTCGCTGAGATTCAGCGCACTCAGCAAACCGACAATTCCACCACCGACAACGAGTACATCAGCCATAGCAAATCATGGGAGTTGGATGACAGGAAGGGGAGCAACAATAACACAAGGATCGCGACCCGGGCGCGCTAGACTGACACACCAGGACTTGGATCAATGTAGCGGAAAAGAGGGCCACGGACGGCCCGGGGAGCAGCTATGGAAGGCACGAGCAGGACACGACCACGGAGTCTCCGCCACCGGGGCTTCACTCTCATGGAGCTGATCATCACGCTAATGGTGTTGGCCGTGCTGGTCAGCGCCGGGCACAGCCTGCACAACGACTGGCTGCCCAAACAACGGGTGGTGGCCGCCAGCAACCGGGTGCTGGGGTTCATTCACCAGGCCCGTGCTCACGCCCTGACCCACGGCACCACCTATCTGTGTGACGGCAACAGCCTGTGTGACCGGTTCAGACCGACAAACACCTTGCTTCTGGCCCAGGACAAAGACAACGACGGACGAATACGATCAACGGAAATCTTTGAGCGACTGGAACTGCCCGAAGGCACACAACTGATCTGGAGGCGCTTTCGAGGGCACGCACTTCGCTACAGGCGACGGGGCAACCTTTACTACCAAAACGGGCACTTCCTGATCTGCAATCAGGATTATGCCCGCAAGGTCATCATGAATGTGATCGGCACCGCCCGAATTGAGCGCACGACCGCCGTTCAATGCCCCTGATACACGTGATCAGTCACTCCAGCGGTGGCTTCCATCAAGCGTACAAGAGCTGCCTTTAACGTGGCAGGTGACACCTTCGCTATTCAACTTCAAAGTGCCGTCACCGCTCTGCGCGCCTTTAGGAGCAGCGGAAATATCGTATCGCTGATTGTCCGCGCTGACGTTGATATTGACTGAATAATAGTCGTTGTTATTGAGTTTCGGCGACAAGGTACCAAGCTCCGTGCCTGCGTCTTTATAAGAGAAGTTGCGAGCTCGATAATTTTCCAGCGAGGCGGCGAGATCCATCATCAACCCTTGATATTCGGAACGGCGGGTTTCGCGCACCTGTTCCGTGTAGGCGGGGTAGGCAATGGCGGCAAGAATCGCCACCACCACCACCACGATCATCAGCTCAATCAACGTGAACCCGTTGGCTTTCTTTTGTGGGGAAACCATTAGTCGGACTCCTGACCCGGCGGGAAGAACTGGTTCGCCTCATTTTTCTCTAGCGGGTACCAGCGGCGTTTGCGGAAGTTGTTGTAGTCAATGCCATCTTCACCGACAAACTCACGACCGACGTTGAAGCGTACTGTGCCGGGTTCCGGCGGGTCATTTTCCGGGTCGTTTTCCGGGTCGTTTGGACCCGGAGGCGGCAAGTAGATCGGAACAACACTGGGCGGGATGCCGGAATTATCCAGTTCCTCACCGCTCCAGCTAGTCGAACCATCATTAGTAAAGCTACGCGCCTCACCGGTGAACATACTGGCCCGATAAGCAAAAGCCCTGCCATAAAGAACCAGACAAGGGTCGTCTTCCTGATCCACTTCCGTGGGCACATAAGTGGAGAAGAAAACGTCACCCTGGAAAATCGTGGGCGAAGACATTACCTTCTCACCGCTTCGGGTAAAGTCAAAACGCCAGCCGTCGCCGTCCGGCTCGGCCGAGGCGCCAGCGCCAACGGACGCCAAATCACCGCGACCGATAACGTCCTGCTGTTCACTGGATTTGAAATTACGGTCAACCAGCATGAAAAAGGCCTCGTCGGTCTCTTCGTCGAGAGGATGAGCCCGGTACCCGGACCCGATCGCCACATACAAGGTTTCGGAGAAGCCTGACCTCTGATAACCAACGGCGGGCGCTTCATAAAACCGGCGATGGGCGTCCTGACCCAGACTGGCCAAACGGACCACACCGTCCACCAGCCCATCGGCACCGGAGTTGCTGTTATTGAGATTCACGCGGAACACTTGCCCGCCAAGATCGCCGAAATAGAGATAATCCGCCAAACCGTCCGTTGGCAGATCCACCACCGAAATGCCACCCGGAACGGCCCAGTTCATAGCCTCATGGACCGTGTCCGCGCCCTCCGAATTGGATTCATTGCTGGCCGACCAGATCAATTCGCCGGTATAGGCATCAACGATGTAAACCGCATTACCAACCTCATCTTCGTTGGCTCGCTCGCCTTCGGTGTCGTGCCCATCCGGGTCGTAGCCACCGCCGAACACAAGAACCGTACGGATCTCGCCATCTATTCGAACACTGGTGACGGTGGGCGTCGACCAGGTTTGTCCAAGGTTCTCAAACCCGCTGGTGGTGCCGCCGTTGCCACTGTTGCCACGGATTCGCCATTCCATCTTCGGGCTGTCGATATCGGAGACGTCCAGGCCATAATAATTGTGCCCACCGCGGCGCATGCCACCGAAGATCCAGACCTCCTCGGCATCACCGTCATCGTCGGCGATACGAATCGGCACCCAGCTGGAATCCAGCCCGTAGACGCTACGGATATTATTCTCTTTGAGCGGCGGAGAGCGTACAAAGTCGTAAGCCTTGGCAAGCATTTCGTCGGGCATAAACGTAAATTCTTCACTGCCATCACTGGTGTCGATGGCATGCAGCATGCCGCCGTTCGTTGAAACGAAGACATAATTCTGCTGGCCGTCCACGTCGTCAGCGTCGTTGCCGAGCTCGTAGTTCACCAACAGCGGCACACTATGCATCGGGTCGGCCCAAAGCGTGGAAAGTGCGTTATACACTTCCAGCTTGGTGTCGTAATCGACATCGGCATCATCGTTCGGTATACCGAAACGAGCGTTGGTCAGGTTATTAAAGGTGGTGGTACCGGGCTGGAGACGGTACTGCCCGCCATTATCACTGTTATTGCCGATATACAGCCGGCGGTTACTCAGCTGCTCACGGGCGCCGCCCTTCTCTACATCAGCGCCGTCTTCGGTGCTGGACCAAAAGCTGGACGCATCTTCATAGAAAGATCCGGTCTCGCTATTGACCGCATTTTTACCAGTACTGTCCGTGACTTCACCTCCGGAAGTCGAATACAGCTTAAGATTGCCAGGCCAGACAGAGGCTTTTTCAGGCCTGAAGAGCGCAAAATAAAGCTGATTCAGATGCTCAAGGCGGTTGTTCTGATTTACCGAAACGCCTGGGGAAGTGATGCTCTGGGATTGATCGTCGATAAGCTCCAGAATTTCATTGAATTCTTGGGCCAGTTCAGCGGCGTTATCCGCCCGACGCACGAAATCGGTACCGCCTTTTCCGGCAACCTCGCCCATCTCACTGAGTTTGCTGATATTCTGACCAAAGGCCACCTGCCAGGTCTTAACCGAACGCCGGTTGTTGCGTTCTTTCTTAAACAGCCAGTCCGCGATCTCTTCCTGACATTCATAGCTGTTGCCGCTGGAGTTCCCTCCGGGGACATTACACCGCCCGCCAGTAAGGTTCTCAGCGGCGGATTCATCGCTGTCGTAGGTGGGGTCACCGTCGGTCATAACAATAATGTGGTTGCTCTCGCACTGATTCTCCATATCCATCGGCGAATCGTAAGAGCTGGTTGTATAACACTGGTAACCATTACAGGAGATGTTCACGGAGCGGCGCGGGTCGTTCTGCAAAGCCTCGCCAGCCTTGGCGTAGTTGGACGGTGCACGCCCCATCATATAGCGCGCCATCTCCGAGTAGGCTTCCATGGTCGGTGTATTGGACGTGCCCTGAAGACCGTCGACCAGACCTTTGACCTCAGTACGAGCGGCCTCGGTCATTTCGCTGACCGGATAGAACACATAGCCGCCATAACCAGAGGAATCCGCCCCACCATTAAACTTACCGACCCCGACACGAACATCACTGTCGAGACCGTCTATCACCTGACGAAAAGCCTCCTTGAGCTGAAACATCTTAGTGGACGTATTGGAGCAATCCCGGCCGCCGTTGGGCGGATCGCACATACTCCCGGAGGTATCTATTAGAAAGAGTACATTGGCGATCTGCTGGTTCTTTTCATCGTCGACATCAGCTCGGGCGTAATAAATCTCCGTATCGTCCGCATACAGGCTGGTGGGCGAAAACCAAAGCACAGCAAGAAAAAGCACACCTTTGAACACATCTTTCGGATTCATTGCTCACCCTCCCGCTGCTGCGCACTGGTCATCAAATCAGAGGTCGAAACAAGCCCCCGCTTTAATGCTTGCTGCACATGGTAATTTTCTACGTTGAATTCTTGGATATCGGCACCGCCGACGATGTCGAAGTTAAAGTCCATCGGAATAACGTTATTGCCACTCATGCTGACCTGCCCACCAGATACCGCCTGCAAGCCTTCCTGGCGGATTCGCGAGCCGGCATTGATCAACCCGCGCGAGTCCATTCTTGAAGACGCTTGGCAGACCACGTCGGTGGACGTGCCGCCGCTCAGGCAGCGGTTCATAATCCCGCCGCCGAGAAAGAACTGAAGCTCGTCACTGCTCATTGTTTCCAGGTGCTTGTAGGCGTCGGATACGGCCGATTCCGCACCCTCAAATGCCATCGCATCAACCTGGGTGCCGGTGGCGATCTTGGCGCTGAACATGCTTGTTTTCATCGCAGTGATGCCCATTAGCGATACCACCACAAGTATCAGCAGCGCGATCAGCAGCGCCACGCCCCGCTGGGAGGACGTTGACGGGATAGAGGCGGAACGCATCAGATATCCTCCCATGAGTAATTTCGGACAGCGACGGTGGATTGGAACTGGCGACGCATTGTTCGCCCCTCATCCACTGTCACCTCACTGTCGAGAATATAAAATGTCTGCTCTTGCTCGGCGTTGCTCATGGACGCCAGGTCGGCCTCCATAAGTACGCCCAACTTGATCGCAATAACCGGCACCACGCCGAGATCATCCGCGGTCACGTACTGCGTCACACCGGGCACACCATTTTTCTCGGTATCGATACCGTAGAGCACCTGAAAGCTGCGCACACCACGTAGAAGAATAACGCCGTTGCTGCCGGCATCCAGGTTTCCCTCGCAGTTCAACTGGGCGTCGTCGTCCACCCAATAGGTATTAACCACCACGGTATCCTGTAGCGGTGTCAACGACTCCCCTTCGCAATCCACGGCACCGTGGTAACTGAACGTCAGGCGATCATTGCCATTGCTGTCATTGTCGGATGACGCCGGAGGCAACGTGCCGGTGGTAATCACCCCGGGAGGGACCGTGACCATCGCCGCCACGTCATCTTTTACCAGTCCGAGCCTGCGTACATCCTGGTTTATAAAGCGCATGGCAAGCTGGCCCTGCTCCTGCAGCTGCCCCATGGTCTGCTGCAATTGAAAAGTCCGCTGGTTAGTGGAAAACAGGGACACGGCGGCGGCGGTCAACAGCAACCCGAGCGCCATGGCGACCATTAACTCCACCAAACTGAAGCCCCGGATATAGCGGCGTGAACTCATCGGTCGACCTCCATCACGGCGCACTCGGAATCCAGAGCGGTATTGATATCCCCGCCGTTAAGGCATTGGCTAATATCCTGATCGTTCCAGGCCACCACCACACAACTGATGCTGACGCTGCCGCTTTTACACGGCTCAACCCGGATGCGTCCGGCCGGCAACACCGTACCGGCCAGCCATTGCAACTGGGCTATGTTCCAGCTCGCCATTTCCGAAGCGGAACAGGGATTTGACAGGCAGTCCGGGTTGGAGGGCGGAGCATCACCAAATGTGCTTTGTCCGTTGTTCCATTCACTCTCGTCGAGGTAGGTCGCACGCTCTTCCGCGTTCACCACGATCATTTCCAGCGCGTTACGCGCCAGCGCCGTGCCCTGCGAACGAATCTGCGCCGACTCGGTGCTTTTCAGCGCGTTAAGCTGAAGCCCGGCATAGCCGAGGACACCGATGGCAAGCACCAGAAGGGCGACCAGTATCTCGATCATCCCTACGCCGCGCTGCTGTTTTTGACTTGCTCTCATCACCACACCGCCGCTAGCCACAAACAATCGTTTCGTTTTCGATAACGCCGAATTTCTTCACCCGGATACGTCGCCCGCTTTCACCGGAACGGTCATCACAGATGGTGAATTCGGCTTCATCACTCACCATTCCGGAGGACCGAAACGTCAATTCAGAGAGATTCATACTGACCGTGACCTTCCCGGATGGCGTGAACTCCTGCTTGCCTTCAACATCTACAGAGGTGTCGTATTCCACCTCCCAGCCATCGGACCAATCAGAGTTTTTCTGCTTTAGAACGACGTCTTTACGAAGATTGACGGCCTGAGACCGCGCTGTATTGATCGCGGTAATCAGATCAGCGCTGGCTGTTCTGAGGGCGTTATTAGCCGTTACGTTCTGAAAAGAAGGCACTGCCAACGCAAGCAACACCGCTGCGACAGTAATCCCCAACATCAACTCAATAAGGGTAAAGCCCCCGCTTCCAAACCGGGTGTCAGACACCACGACGCACTCCACTGTCATTCTCGTGAGCAGACACTCTAGCAATTGTAAAACCGCCGACAACGAGACTTAGACGAGCGGTCACTTGGCGGCAATAAGCGGCATAAGCGGTTGATACACGGGGCTTTTTAGGAAAATAGGCTGTGACGCTATTCACACTTTTTCATTAGTCTTTGGGTCAGCTTTTTGTGCGGTGGCGTTTGCCGACATAGCACAAGGCCGAGCCCGCCCCCAGGCGGGCGGGCGACACAGACACGTTTACGGAAGGTCGGGCTCAGACCCGCAGGGCGCGGGGCATGGAGAAGCGGATGTTCTCTTCGCGGCCGGGGATTTCGTGGGCGTCTTCGCCGCCCAGTTCGCGCAGGCGGGCGATTACCTGGTGGACCAGCTCTTCGGGGGCACTGGCGCCGGCGGTGACCCCCACGGCTTTCTTACCTTTGAGCCAGGCCGGGTCGATCATGGCCGGGTCGTCGAGCAGATGGGCGGGGGTGCCGCAGCGCTCGGCCAATTCGCGCAGGCGGTTGGAGTTGGAGCTGTTGACCGACCCCACCACCAGCACCAGCTGACATTCCAGGGCGAGCTGGCGCACCGCGTCCTGACGGTTGGTGGTGGCGTAGCAGATGTCCTCGCGTTTGGGGCCGAGGATATTGGGGAAGCGCTGGCGCAGGGCATCGATGATGCGGGCGGTGTCGTCCACGCTCAGGGTAGTCTGGGTCACGAAGGCCAGGTTGTCCGGGTCGGTGACGTCCAGGCGGGCCACATCGGCTTCGTCTTCCACCAGGTACATGCGCCCGCCCTTGGACGTGTCGTACTGGCCCATGGTGCCTTCCACTTCCGGGTGGCCCTGATGGCCGATCAGAATCGCCTCGCGGCCTTCCTGGGCGTAGCGGATCACTTCCATGTGCACCTTGGTGACCAGCGGGCAGGTGGCGTCGAACACCTGCAGGGCGCGCTGCTCGGCCTCGTCCTGCACCGCCTTGGAGACGCCGTGGGCGCTGAAGATAACGATGGCGTCGTCGGGCACTTCTTCCAGTTCGTCGACGAACACCGCGCCGCGCTCGCGCAGGCCGTCCACCACGTAGCGGTTGTGGACCACTTCGTGGCGCACGTAGACCGGCGGCCCGAATACGTCCAGGGCCCGATTGACGATATCGATGGCCCGATCGACGCCGGCGCAGAAGCCGCGGGGGTTGGCGAGACGGATTTGCATATCAGAACCTGCTGAAAATATGACCGTAGTATACGCGCCCTCACCGGGGCCCGACCAGGAGGTCAGTTCAGGCGGACGGCCTGCTCCGGGGCGTCGTGCTCGACGGCGATGATCTCCACCTCGAAGGTGAGGTCACGGCCGGCCAGGGGGTGGTTGAAGTCCACGGTGACCCAGTCGTCGTCCAGTTCGGCGATGACGCCGGGCAGCTCGGCGCCGGCGGCGTCGGCGAAGTTCATCACCGTGCCCACTTCCACCTCGTCGGCGCTGAAGGTGCTGCGCTTGAAGTGCTGCCGGTTTTGCTCGTTGTAGTCACCGAAGCCGGAGGCGGCGTCGATGAACACGCTGCGCTTGTCGCCGGCCTTGAGGCCGAGGATGGCGCGCTCGAAGCCGGGCAGCAGGGACTCGTCGCCCCAGGAAAAGGCCGCCGGTTCGCCGCCGTAGGTGCTGTCCATTTCGGTGCCGTCCATCAGACGCACGGCGAAATGCAGGGTAATGCGGGTCTGCGGACCCGCGCGCAAGGTGTCAGTCATGGCCGCGACGGCCTCCCAGCAGCATGTCGAGAATGATCAGAGCTGCCCCAATAGTGATGGCGGTATCGGCAAGATTAAAGGCCGGGAAGTGGTAATCACCCCAATAGAAGTCGAGAAAGTCGACAACGTGGCCGAGCACCACCCGGTCGTAGAGGTTGCCGACGGCGCCGCCGAGAATCAGCGCCAGCGCGGCGCCCTGCATGCGCTCCTCGCGCAGTTTGCGCATCCAGCCCAGGATCAGCACCACGGCGATCACCGCCACGGCGGCGAAGAACCAGCGCTGCCAGCCGCCGGCACCGGCCAGGAAGCTGAACGCCGCCCCGGAGTTGTAGGCCAGCGTCAGGTTAAAGAACGGCAATACGTCCAGCCGCTCATAGAGGTCGAAGCGGGCCACCACCCAGTGCTTGCTGATCTGATCGAGCACGATCACCAGGCCGGTGAGCCACAACCAGGCCAATTGCCCCCCGGTACTCGGTTGCTCACGCATAGTGGCGTTCCTCGCCGTCACCGTCCAGGTTGGTGACGCAGCGGCCACACAGCTCCGGGTGGTTGGCATCGGTGCCGATGTCCGGGCGGTGATGCCAGCAGCGGACGCATTTCTCGTGCGGCGACGGGGCCACCCGCACCTTAAGCCCGGCCACGGCGCTGTCCGGCAGATCCGCCGGGGCGTCCGCCAGTGGCGCCAGGGTGGCGGTGGAGGTGATGGTCACGAAGCGCAGCTCGTCGCCCAGGCGGCCCAGCAGGCCGGCCAGTCGATCGTCCACGTACAGGGTCGCGTCGGCGGCCAGGTTGGCGCGCAGTTCCTTGCGGTTGCGGGCCTCTTCGATGGCCTTGTTCACCGCCTGCTTGACCGCCTGCACCTGGTCCCAGAACGCCAGATCCATCTCCGCGTCCGCCGCCGGCGGGAAAAGCCCGTCGTACCAGGTGGTCAGGAATACGGATTCGGTGCGCTCGGCGGGCAGCAGCTCGAAGATTTCCTCGGCGGTGAAGCTGAGGATCGGCGCCATCCAGCGCACCAGCGCCTGGGCGATGTGGTAAAGCGCGGTCTGGCAGGAGCGCCGCGCCAGCGAATCCGCCGGCGTGGTGTACTGGCGGTCCTTGATGATGTCCAGGTAAAAGCCGCCCAGCTCGTTGCCGCAGAAGTTGTGCAGGCGCTGATAGACCAAGTGGAAATGATAGCCGTCGTACAGCTCGCGCAGCTCGGTCTGCAGGGCATCGGCGCGGCCCACCGCCCAGCGGTCCAGGGCGATCATATCGTCCGGGGCCACCGCGTCGCGCTGCGGATCGAAGCCGTTCAGGTTGGAGAGCAGGAAGCGGGCGGTGTTGCGGATGCGCCGGTAGCTGTCGGCCATCTGCTTGAGAATGTTCTTGGACACGCTCATTTCGCCACGGTAATCGGTGGCCGCCACCCACAGGCGCAGGATGTCCGCGCCCAGGTCGTTCCATACTTCCTGGGGGGCGATCACGTTACCGATCGACTTGGACATCTTGCGGCCCTGCTCGTCCACCGTGAAGCCGTGGGTGAGCACGCTTTTATAGGGCGCCGCATCACGGATCGCGGTGCTGGTCAGCAGCGAGGACTGAAACCAGCCACGGTGCTGGTCGGAGCCTTCCAGATAGAGGTCGGCGGGCACCGCCAGTTCGTCGCGTTGCTCGAGCACCGAGTAGTGGGTCACGCCGGAGTCGAACCAGACGTCCAGGATGTCGGTGACCTTGGTGTAGCGCTCCGCGTCGTCACCGAGCAGCTCTTCGGCGTCCAGGTCGAACCAGGCGTCGATGCCGTTCTGCTCCACCCGTTTCGCCACTTCCTCGATCAGGCGCGGGGTGTCCGGGTGCGGCTCGGAGGTGGCGCGGTCCACGAACAGAGCGATCGGCACGCCCCAGGTGCGCTGCCGGGAGATACACCAGTCCGGGCGGTCGCGCAGCATGCCTTCGATGCGCGCCTTGCCCCATTCCGGCAACCACTGGACCTTGTCCACCTCGGCGCGGGCCTGGGCCAGCAGGCCGCCCTCGCTCATGGGGATGAACCACTGGGCGGTGCTGCGGAAGATGATCGGCGTCTTGTGGCGCCAGCAGTGCGGGTAGCTGTGGGTGATGGTCTCCAGTGCCACCAGGGTGCCGCCCTCTTTCAAGGCGTCGATCACCGGCTGGTTGGCCTTGCTCACGTGCAGGCCGCCGACCACCGGCAGATCGTCACGGAACAGGCCGTTGTCCTGCACCGGGCTGTCCACTTCCAGGCCGTACTGCTTACCGACGATAAAGTCGTCCTGGCCGTGGCCCGGGGCGGTGTGCACGCAGCCGGTACCGGCATCGGTGGTGACGTGGTCGCCGAGGATCACCGGCACCTGACGATCCAGGAACGGGTGGCGCAGGGTCAGGTGTTCCAGCGCCGCGCCCTTGAACGGCGCGGAACGTTGGGCGCCGGTCAGCGCGAAGCGCTCGCTGACCGTGTCCGCCAGATCCTCGGCCACCACCAGTTCCACGGCGGCGCCGTTCTGCTCACCGCTGAGCAGCACATAGTCCAGCTCCGGGTGCACCGCCACCGCCCGGTTGGCGGGCAGCGTCCAGGGCGTGGTGGTCCAGATCACCAGGGCCGGGGACGCGGCCTCGACGCCGGTGCGGCTTTTGAAATCCGCCGGGTCGGTGACGGCGAACGCCACGTCGATGGCCGGCGACTGCTTGTCCTCGTATTCCACTTCCGCTTCCGCCAGGGCGGAGGCGCAGTCCAGGCACCAGTGCACCGGCTTGAAGCCCTTGGTCAGGTGGCCGCCGGCGGCGATCTTGCCGAGCGCGCGGATGATGTTCGCCTCGGTGTCGTAGTTCATGGTCAGGTAGGGGTGATCCCAATCGCCGAACACGCCCAGGCGCTTGAAGTCGCGCTTCTGGCCTTCCACCTGCTTGGCGGCGAACTCCCGGCACTTCTTGCGGAAGGTGGCGGCGTCCACCTTGTGGCCGGCCTTGCCCACCTTCTGCTCCACCTTCAACTCGATGGGCAGGCCGTGGCAGTCCCAGCCCGGCACATAGGGGGCATCGAAGCCGTCCAGGGTGCGCGCCTTGACGATGATGTCCTTGAGGATCTTGTTCACCGCGTGGCCGATATGGATATCGCCGTTGGCGTACGGAGGGCCGTCGTGAAGAATGAACTTGGGACGTCCGGCGGACGCTTCGCGAATCCGGCGATACAGATCGCGCTGCTGCCATTGGTCCAGACGCTTGGGTTCGCGCTGGGACAGACCGGCCTTCATCGGGAAGTCGGTGTGGGGAAGATTAAGCGTCGCCTTGTAATCCGTCATAGTCCGTCGTCTTGGTCCAAAAAGGCTTGTACCTGTTCCAGATCCCGCCACATGGCGGCCTTGAGTTCGTCGAGACCGTCGAATTTCTCTTCCGGCCGTACGAAATGATGAAACGCGACGCTCAGATGCGCGTCGTACAGATCACCCTGAAAATTAAGCAAATGCACTTCCAGGCGGTTTTCCCGGCCGTCCACCGACGGCCGCGTGCCCATATTGGCCGCGCCCGGGTGGTCGTTGAGGCCGGCGCCGGAAACACGCACCGCGAACACCCCGTGCAGGGGCGACACCGGCCGCTTCAGGGCCAGGTTCACGGTGGGCACGTCCAGGGTGCGGCCGAGCTTGTCGCCGTGGCGGACCCGGCCGCTGATCGTGTAGGGGCGCCCCAGAAGACGCTCCGCCAGGCGAAAATCCCCCTGTTCCAGCGCCGCGCGCACCCGCGTGCTGGATACCCGCTCGCCGCTCACTTCACAGGTCGGGGTGTCGGTCACCTGAAAACCGAAACGTTCGCCGGCCTGTTTCAAATAATCGAAATCACCGTCGCGGCCACAACCGAAACGGAAATCATCACCCACCACCAGGTATTCAATACCCAGGCCCTCGACCAGCAGATCGCGCACGAACGCCTCGGCGGTGAGGCTGCGAAACGCCTCGTTGAACCGGGCGCACAACACCTGATCGACGCCGTAATCGCGCAGCGCGATCAACTTGTCACGCAGACTGTTAAGCCGCGCCGGCGCCTGGTCCGGGCAGAAAAACTCCTGCGGCTGGGGCTCGAACAACATCACCGTGGACCGCTTGCCACGCGCCCTCGCCTCGTCGATCACCTGGTCGAGAATCCGTTGATGGCCCAGATGGACGCCATCGAAATTGCCGATGGTGGCGACGCAGCCTTTGTGGCTCGCCCGCAGATTGTGAATGCCGCGAATCAGTCGCATTCCGCCCTCGTCAGGTTCCCGCCCCGCCGGTCTTATACCGGCACGCGGGAGAAAAGAGGGCCGATTATAGGAATCATCGGCGCAAGTGGCGAGGTCTGAGGCCAAGAATCAGCAAGGTGAACAGATAAACCGCCAATCCCGCC
>DGNT01000057.1 GCA_002389055.1 Alcanivorax sp. UBA4485 | reverse complement strand
GCGCGCTGCTCCGGTTTCAGGCCCATCAGGGTCAAGCCCACTTCCTGGAGTGCCTGCATATCCTGCTTGCGGCGTGTTTTGCTGGCGGGGGTATCGTTATACTCGGTCATGATTCCAGGGAAGCAGCGCTTCCAATAATGCATTGAATGGAAAACGTATTTTATGTCCGAAAACGCCAGCGTGACAGCGAATCTCGGCCCGCAGCATCTGGGGGCCGCCCGCGACACCGTGGCACAGGTGCTGGAAGAGGCGAAACGCCAGGGCGCCAGCGCCGCCGAAGCCCAGCTGAGCCTGGCCCAGGGATTGTCCGTGGACGTCCGTCTGGGCGAAGTGGAAACGGTGGAATTTCACCGCGACCGGGGCCTGGCGGTGACGGTGTTCTTCGGCCAGCGCAAGGGCCAGGCGTCCACCTCCGACGACAGCCCGCAGAGCCTGCGCGACGCGGTGGCCGCCGCCTGCGCCATCGCCCGCCACACCGAAGAGGACAAGTACGCCGGTATCGCCAGCCCCGAGCAGCTGGCCGACCGGGTGCCGGACCTGGACCTGTATCACCCCTGGGCGCTGAGCACCGAGCAGGCGATCGAGGACGCCCTGCGCTGTGAAGCGGTGGCCCGGGACGACGACCGCATCGTCAATTCCGAGGGCGCCTCGGTGTCCACCGGCAGCAGCCTGCGTGTGTTGGGCACCAGTGCCGGCTTCCTGCAGGGCTACGCCGGCACCATTCACTCCCGCAGTTGCGCGGTGGTGGCCGAGGACGACCAGGGCATGCAGCGTAACTTCTGGTACGACGCCGGCCGCCGCGCGGATTTGCTGGCGTCCGCCGAGCAGGTCGGCGAGCGGGCCCGCGAGCGCACGCTGGCGCGGCTGGGCGCGGAAATCCCCGACACCGCCGAATTGCCGGTGCTGCTGGCGCCGGAGATCGCCGCCGGCCTGCTCGGCCATTTTATCTCCGCGATCAGTGGCGGCAGCCTGTACCGGCGCGCCTCGTTTCTGCGCGACCGGCTTGGCGAGCGGCTTTTCCCGCAAGGCATCGATGTGCGCGAGCAGCCGTTGCTGCCGGGCGCCAACGGCTCGGCGCCGTTCGACGGCGACGGCCTGGCGACGCGGGATCAGGCGTTCGTGGAAGACGGTGTGCTGCGCCGCTACGCGCTGGGCTTGTACGCCGCGCGGCGGCTCGACATGGCGCCCACCGGCAACGGCAGTGGCGTGCACAATCTGTCGATTTCGGATACCGGCGAGAATTTCGACGCCCTGGTGCGGCGGATCGACCGGGGTATTCTGGTCACCGAGGTGATGGGCCAGGGCGTTAATCTGGTCACCGGCGACTACTCCCGGGGCGCCTCGGGTTTCTGGATTGAGAACGGTGTCATACGCAAACCGCTTCAGGAGTTTACCATTGCCGGGAATCTGGGGGAGATGTTCGCCGGTATCCAGGGTAGTGGCACGGACGTGGACCGCCGCGGCAATATCGCGTGCGGCTCGCTGTTGCTGAGCCCGATGAAAATCGCCGGCGCCTGAGGTCGCCGGCGGCGTCGCCCGCCATTTTTTTATTGGTTGTTAATTCGTTTGAAACTTAGGGGAATATTCATGACGGAAGTGAATCCTTACCAAGGACCGGAAACCAACGTAGCGAGCCCGCAAGGCGAGGGTGCCTTTACGCTGGACGGCCCGCACAAAGTCACCGTGGGCCAGGCGCTGGGCTGGCTCGGTGAGGGGATGAGAATGCTCAGTGGCCACTGGGGCGTGGTGATCGGGGCCCTGGTGCTGGTGATGGTGATCACCATGGGGCTGCAGTTGATCCCGTTCCTCGGGCCTCTGGCGCAGCCCTTTATCACCACCCTGTTGTACGCCGGGCTGGTGAAGCTGTTCCACCGTATCGCCACCGACGGGCGTTCCGATTTCGGTGATCTGTTCGCCGGCTTTTCCGAGCGCACCGGGCCCTTGCTGCTGCTGGCGCTGGTGCAGATCGGCGTCTACCTGGGCGCGTTGCTGGTGATCGGCGGTCTGATGGCGATCTCCATGGGCGGCTCCATGTCGCTCCAGTCGATGGACCCGCAGGCGATGAGCAGCGGCATGGGCGTGATGATGGCGATCATGCTGCCGCTGTTCCTGATCGTGTTCACCCTGGTGATGTTCCTGTTCTACTTCGCCGTGCCTCTGATCATGCTGGGCGGCATGGGGCTGGGCGGCGCCATGGGGGTCAGCTTCCGCGCCTGCATGAAGAACCTGCTGCCGATGATCGTCTACGGCATCGTGGTGATGCTGATCATCATGGTGGCGGCCCTGCCGCTGCTGCTGGGCCTGCTGTTCGTGATGCCGATTCTGGCCGGCGCTTACTATGTGTCGTTCCGGCAAGTGCTCACCAGCCCCGCCGACGGTGCGGAACATGGACCCGAATAACCCCTACCAGGGGCCACAAGCGGCGCTGCTGGACACGCCGCGCCCGGGGGAATCGACGGTGGGCCGCGCCCGCCGTCGTCCCGTCGGGCACGGTTTGCGGTGGTGGACGCGCGCCTGGTCGCTGGTCGAGACCAACTGGGTGCTCTGGTGTCTGGTGACGTTGGTGTTCTTCGCGGTGCTCCTCGGCATCAGTTTGCTGAGCTTATGGGTGCCGATGCTGGGCAGTTTCGTGCCGACTCTGCTAGTGCCCGTGTTGTCGGCTGGACTCTGTCATTTGGCATGGCGGCGCTGGACCGACGATGAGTTTCAGTTCTTTGACTTTTTCGCCGGTTTTTCCCACCGAACAGGGCCGCTGTTCGTGACTGGCCTGATTCAGCTTCTGCTGCAGGTGGTCTACAGCGCTGCGATGGCGGCAATGGCCCTGGTGCTTTTCGGCGCCGAAGGGACCGCGTTCTTTGGAGGCGCTTTCGGTGCTACCGGGGCGCCGGCGACCACCGCTGTCGATGCCGATGGCGCTGCGCCCCTGTTGATTGGCATGGTGGGCGCCGCACTGTTTGTACCCTATATGGCGCTGATCTGGTTCCAAGCACCGCTGGTGTATTTTGGCGACCGGGGCGCGTTCAGGGCGCTCGGCGAAAGTTTCACGGCGGTGCTCCGAAACTGGCTGCCGATGTTGTGGTACAGCGTCATCGTGATGATGGTGCTGACGTTTTGGGGTGGCGTTTTCTGGGTGTTTTTTGTGTTCGCTAACACGCTGTTTTCCGGTGTGTCTCAGATTCTGGCGAATGCGCTCCTGGGCCTGGCCGCGGCGGTCAGCGGGTTGTTTCTGATGGCGGTATCGATGATTTCCGTGTACGCCTCGTTCCGGGATATTTTCGGCGCCGACGACGAGCCGGAAGCGGCCCCCGAACTCTGATTGGGATTGTAGGAGCGGGCCTCGCCCGCGAAAGGGTGGCTTTTAGCCACCCGGCGGGATTCCAGAGATGCTGTTTGTGCTGCCGTTAGAGAGGTCTCTGGGATCCTGCCGGGAGCTTCGCTCCCTTTCGCGGGCGGGGCCCGCTCCCACAAGGCCCGCTCGCGTGCTAGACCACCAGGTTGGCGTATAGGAGCGTGGCCAAGCCCAGGAAGGCCATGAAGCCGACGATGTCGGTGACGGTGGTCAGCACCACGGACCCGGCCAGGGCCGGGTCGATGCCCATGCGTTTCATCACCATCGGAATCATCGCGCCGGCGCCGGCGGCCACCACCAGATTGAGGATCATGGCGCAGCCGATGATTACACCCAGGCTCGGGTCATCGAACCAGAGCGCGGCGGTGACGCCGATCACCAACGCCCAGAGCATGCCGTTGAAGGCGCCTACCGCCAGTTCCTTGGTGAGCAGGTAGCGGGTGTTGCCGGCTTGCACCTGTCCCAGCGCCATGGCGCGGATTACCAGGGTCAGGGTCTGGCTGCCGGCAATACCGCCCATGCTGGCGACGATCGGCATCAGCACCGCCAGGGCCACCACCTTCTCCAGGGTGTCCTCGAACAGGCTGATCACCGCCGAGGCGGCCAGGGCGGTGAGCAGGTTGATGCCCAGCCAGAGCGCCCGGCGGCGCACCGTGTGCCAGACCGAGCCGAAGGTGTCCTCGTCCTCGTCCAGGCCGGCCATGCCCATCAGGGAATGCTCGGCTTCCTCCATGATCACGTCGACCACGTCATCAATGGTGATCCGGCCCACCAGCATGCCGTCGTCGTCCACCACCGGGGCGGTCACCAGGTCCAGGCGTTCGAAAAGCTTGGCCACTTCGTGGGCATCCTGGGTGGCGGGGATCGCTTCCACATCGGTGATCATCGCTTCGCGCACCGAGGTGCCGGGGTCGGAAATCAGCACCCGGGTCAGCGGCAGCACGCCGACGAACTGGTTCTTGCGGTTCACCACCAGCAGGTTATCGGTGGTCTTGGGGATGTCGCCCAGGCGCCGCAGATAGCGCTGCACCACGCTGAAGGTGATCTCCGGGCGCACCGTGATCACGTCCGTGTTCATCAGGCCGCCGGCGGTGTCCTCCGGGTAGTTCATCACCTGTTCCAGGCGTTCCCGGTTCTGGGCGTCGAGGCCGGCCAGTACGCGGCTGGTCACCTGTTCCGGCAGTTCTTGAAGGAGGTCGGCCAGATCGTCGGTGTCGAGGTCCTCGATCAGCTCCACCAGCTCTTCGGTGGGCAGGTCGCGCAGCAGCTCCACGCGCACTTCCTCGCCCAGGTACTGCAGCACCTCGGTTTCCTGCTCCTGGCTGAGCAGTTGCCAGAGGATTTCGCGTTCGCGGGGCGGGGATGACTCGAGCAGGTGGGCGGCTTCCGCGCCCGGCAGGTTGTTCAGCACCTGACGAACTTCGGACAGCGCGCCGCTGGCCAGAGCCCGGTTCACGGTTTTCAGATTTCGGCGGTGGCGGGTTTGTTCTGCGGTCATGGTTCCCTCCTCAGGCCGGAGAGTTTACACCACCGCGTATTACCGGAGGGTCAAAGCTTTAAAAAAGCGGCCTACTCGCCTTCGTCGAATTTGCGTTGGAACAGATCGGTGAGCTCGTCCATGGCGGGTTGTTCGTCCTCACCGTCCACGCACACACGCAGCGTGGTGCCTTTGGCGGCCCCCAGCGTCAACAGCCCCATGATGCTTTTGGCGTCGATGCGGCGTTCGCCGTGAATCACCTGAATACTGCAGCTGTAGCGCGAGGCCACGCTGACCACCTTGGCGGCGGCGCGTGCGTGCAGGCCCAGCTTGTTGGTGATGGCCAGGTCCTGTTCAATCATCCATCCAGCTCCCGGTGGCGGACATGCAAGGGCACGCCCTGGTTGCGCAGCTGGTGGGCCAGCTGCTCGGTGATATAGACCGAACGGTGGCGGCCGCCGGTGCAGCCCACCGCCACCGTCACATAGCTGCGGTCGTTGGCCGCATAGGTGGGCAGCCAGCGGTGCAGAAAGTTGAAAATATCTTCCAGCATCAGATCGCTCTCCGGGTGCCCGCGCAGGAATTCGGCGATGCGCTCGTCGCGGCCGGTCAGGGGCCGCAGCTCGCTGTGCCAGTGAGGGTTGGGCAGGGCGCGCACGTCGAACACCAGGTCGGCGTCGCGGGGCAGCCCGTTCTTGTAGCCGAAGGATTCGATCAGCAGCGACAGGTTGACGTCGCGGCGGGCCACCCGTTGCCGGATCAGATTGCGCAGCGTGTGCACGTCCAGGCTGCTGGTGTCGATCACCAGGTCGGCGAGCATGCGGATGTCCGCCAACAGGCGCGCTTCGTATTCAATCGCGTCGGCCAGGGTGCGGTCGTCGTCGCTGAGCGGGTGGCGGCGGCGGGTGGCGCTGAAGCGCTCCAGCAGGGTGCCCGGGTCGGCGTCGAGAAAGATCACCTCGGTTTCCACCTGCTGGTTTTTCAGCGCCTTGATGATGCTTTTAAAGGCCAGCAACTGGCGCGGCAGATTGCGCGCGTCCACGCCCACCGCCACCCGTTCCGGGGCGTGTTCCTCGGTGTCGAGCTGTTCGGTAAGGGTGGGCAACAGCCCCAGGGGCAGGTTGTCCACGCAATAGTAACCGTGGTCCTCCAGGGCCTGCAGGGCGGTGGTTTTACCCGACCCGGAGCGGCCGCTGAGAATGGTGAGCTTCATAAAGGAGTAACCGGTAAGGGCTAGGACGCGAGGCGCAGTTCCGCTTCCGATTCCACCGCCACCTGGAACAACTGCTCGTTGCTGTGGGCCCGTCGCAGGTCGCTGCGGTAGTCATCGTCGTTGAACAGGCTGGCCAGGTGGCTGAGTGTCTTGAGGTGTTGCTCCGGGTTTTGCTCCGGCACCAGCAGCACGAACACCAGATCCACCGGGCGTCCGTCGACGGCGTCGAAGTCGACCGCGTCCTCCAGCTTCAACAGCAGGCCCACGGCGCCTTCGCAGTGGCCCAGCCGGCAGTGGGGGATGGCGATGCCTTCGCCGATGCCGGTGGAGCCCAGTTTTTCCCGGGCCACCAGGG
>DGNT01000056.1 GCA_002389055.1 Alcanivorax sp. UBA4485 | reverse complement strand
CCTATCTGTACCGGGACGGCAGCGAAGGCCCCTTCCTGGTGTCGTTCACCATTTCCATGCTGCTGGGCCTGGCCCTGTGGCTGCCGTTCTTCCGCCAGCGTGCCGAGCTGCAGGTGCGCGACGGCTTCCTGGTGGTGACCCTGTTCTGGTCGGTGCTGGGGGTGATCGGCGCGCTGCCGATGCTGATCTCCGAGGCGGTGCCAGTGGGCTTCACCGACGCGGTATTCGAGTCCGTGTCCGGCCTCACCACCACCGGCGCCACGGTGCTGTCCGACCTGGACGATCTGCCCAAATCGATGCTGTTCTACCGCCAGCAGCTGCAGTGGCTGGGCGGCATGGGCGTAATCGTGCTGGCGGTGGCGATTCTGCCGATGCTGGGCATTGGTGGCATGCAGCTGTACAAGGCGGAAATTCCCGGGCCGATGAAAGAGTCCAAGCTGACGCCGCGCATCGCCGAGACCGCCAAAGCGCTGTGGTACGTCTACCTGGCGATCACCATCGCCTGCGCGCTGGCCTACTGGCTGGCCGGCATGACGCTGTTCGATGCCATCTGCCACAGCTTCAGCACCGTCTCCACCGGCGGCTTCTCCACCCACGACGCCTCCATGGCCTATTGGAACAGCACACCCATCGACATTATCGCCACCGTGTTCATGCTGATCGGCGGCATCAGTTTCGCGCTGCATTTCGCAGTGTGGCGGGGCAAGACATTGCTGGCCTATCTACAAGATCCGGAATGCCGCTTCTTCCTCGGCCTGATGCTCCTTTACATGCTGATGGTGGGCGGCGGCCTGCTGGTTTTCGGCATTCACGAAGAGCCCGGCGAAGCTACCCGCCACGCGGCCTTCCAGGTGGCGTCGTTCGGCACCGGCACCGGCCTGACCAGCACCAACGCGGCGGCGTGGCCGGGCTTTATTCCATTGCTGCTGGTGCTCACCAGTTTTATCGGTGGCTGTGCCGGCTCCACGGCGGCCGGTATGAAAGTGGTGCGCGCCGCGCTGGTGTTCCGCCATAGCATCCGCGAGCTGCGCCGGTTGATCTATCCCAACGGCGTCTTCGCGCTGCGCTTTGGGAAGCACGTGGTCAACGACCGGGTGCTGCAGGCGGTGTGGGGGTTCGTGGGCGTATACATCACCCTGTCGGTGATCTTCACCCTGCTGTTCACCATGACCGGCATGGACCTGACCACCGCGGTGAGCGCGGTGGCCGCGTCGATCAACAACCTGGGCGTGGGCATCGGCCAGGTGGGTGGCGGCTTCGCCAACATCACCGACGAAGCCAAGTGGATGATGACCCTGCTGATGCTGCTCGGCCGCCTGGAGATTTTCACCTTCCTGGTGTTGTTCACGCCGCTGTTCTGGCGCCAGTAGCTCAGGGCACGTCGAGCCGGTAAACACGCTTGGCGGTATCGTAAAACAGCGCCTGCTTCTCCGCCTCCGAGCACTCTCCGGCCAGCCGTTTAAAGGCGTTCCACAGCACCGCGTAGGAACAGGACAGCTGGTCCACCGGGAAATTGCTCTCGAACATGGCGCGCTCCACGCCGAAGGCGTCCACACACACCTGGAACCAGGGCCGCCACAGATCCGCCAGCGTCTGGGAAGAAGGCGACCGGGGCCGCTGATCCAACTCGAAGCCGCAGCTGTGCATGCCCAGCCCGCCCAGTTTCACCGACACATTGGGGCAGGCGGCCAGCGCCTCGATGGCGCGGCGCCACTCACTGAACACCTGCTCGCTCCGGCCGGCGTAATCGCCCACGCCCAGCACGCCGCCAACGTGGTCCAGCACGATATTCGTCTCCGGGAAGGCCCGCGCCAGGTCGGTGAGGTCGTCGATCTGGTGGAAGTAGTTCCAGCAATCAAAACTCAGCCCCAGTGGCGCCAGCTCGGCGAACCCGCGGCGCAGGTCCTGGTCCAGCAGCAGGCCCGCCGGCAGCACCCGGCGGGTGGTGCGGATATTCGGGTCCGGGTCCCAGACACTGGACTGACGGATGCCCCGGAAGCGGCCCTTGCCGGCTTCCAGGTGGGCCTCCAGCACGCCCTTCACCGCCGCGCCCTGGCGCAGATCCGTATAGCCGACGATGCCGGTGCACACCCGCCCGCCGGTGGCGGCGGCCACGCCCTCGGCGAACACGGTTTCGCCCACCGGGCGCAACGCCTCGTCGCCGTCGCTGTAGTAGCCTTCCGAACACTCCACGAACACCGTGGCGCGCACGTCGTGGCCGGCGGCCAGGTCGCGCTCGATGTCATCGCGCAGGTAGCGCGGGCGGGGCGCGTCCCAAAGATGGTGATGCGGGTCGATGATGGCTCGCTCCGGTTCCAGAATCGGCTCCTGGTGGAGGGCCAGCCAATCAAGATCCGGAGCGGGCAGGATCACCCGGCCGGTGGAGGATGCAGACGTATCGCGGCTCATTGAATTAGTCTCTCCCGATGGGTCGTTATTATTTACCCATCCAACATTAGCATGGAGTTCCGATGAGCGAATTGATCCAGTACCAGCGCGACGACGGCATCGTCACCCTAACCCTCAACAGCCCGGAGACCCGCAACCCGATCTCCGACGACGACATGATCGAGGCGCTGCTGGCCGCCCTGGCGCGGCTGGAAACCGACCCGGACGCCCGCGTGGCGATCCTCACCGGCGCCGGCAGCGCCTTCTCCAGCGGGGGCAACGTCAAGAAAATGGGCGCCGCCGGTGGCCTCAACGACGCCCGACCAGCGAAGACCCGGCTCAACTACAAACAGGGCATCCAGCGCATTCCGCTGGCGTTCGAGAAGCTGGAAGTGCCGGTGATCGCGGCGGTCAACGGCCCGGCGGTGGGCGCCGGCTGCGACCTGGCCTGCATGTGCGACCTGCGCATCGCCGGCGAAAGCGCCTGGTTCGCGGAGAGCTTCGTCAAGCTGGGCATCATTCCCGGCGACGGCGGCGCCTGGCTGCTGCAACGGGTGGTGGGCTTTTCCAAGGCGACGGAAATGGCGCTCACCGGCGACCGCGTCAAAGCCGACGAAGCCCTGGCCTGCGGCCTGGTGTCCCGGGTGGTGCCGGACGGCCAGCTGCTGGACGAAGCCCGCGCCCTGGCGCAACGCATCGCCGTGAACCCCACCCAGGCGGTGCGCATGACCAAGCGGCTACTGTGGGCCGGCCGCTCCCTGCGCCTGGACGCCCTGCTGGAAATGTCCGCCGCCATGCAGGCGCTGGCCCATTCCACCTCGGACCACCAGGAAGCGGTGCAGGCGTTTATCGACAAACGCGCCCCGGACTTCACCGGCGACTGAGCGCGCGAAACGGACCCACAAAAAAAGCCCCGCGGGGTAGCGGGGCAAAAGGGGTTTAAGCGATGTTGTTGATCCGCCGTTCGCCACGGAAAAGCTGGTCCATCTCACCCTCGTAGTAGGCCGCCACACGGGGGTTCATCACTTTCTTCCACAGCGGCGGCACCAGCGCCAGCACGTACATGGCGGCGTAACCGCCCGGCAACTGCGGGCTCTCTTCGTAGTGACGCAGCACCTGGTAGCGGCGCTTGGCGTAGGCATGGTGGTCGCTATGCCGCTGCAGCTGGAACAGCGCCAGATTGGTGAGCAGGTAATTGGAATTCCAACTGTGCGCCGGGGTCACCCGCTCGTAGCGGCCCTTGTCGGTGACCCGGCGGTGCAGGCCGTAGTGCTCGATGTAGTTGATCACTTCCAGAGTAAAGGCGGCCACGAAGCTCTGCGCCACGAAGAACAGCACACCCATCCAGCCAAACGCGAGACCGAACGCCACCGCGAACAGCGCGGAAATCGAATACCACCAGATCAACTCGTTGTGACGGCTGAAGTTCTTCTTACCCTTGCGCTCCAGATACTGCTTCTCCAGCTTCCAGGCGTTAAGGAAGTTGTGCTTGAAGGCGCGCGGCAGGAATTCGTACAGGCCCTGGTTGTACTGGGACGAGGACGCGTCTTCCGGGGTGGACACATGCACGTGGTGGCCCCGGACGTGCTCCACCTTGAAGCCGGCGTAGGTCACCGAGGACAGCAGCAGGCCGCCCATCCAGTTCTCCAGCTTGGGGTCCTTGTGCACGAACTCATGGCCCAGGTTGATGGCGATGATGCCGCCCACGGTGCCAATGGAGACGATCCAGCCCAGCTGGCCGAGCAGGGAATAGTCGTTATTCACGAACACCCAGCCGGCGAAGAACAGCACGCCCAGCCAGATAAAGCCCATCAGGAACAGCGCGCTGGTGTAGATGCGCTCCTGGCTCATGGAAGGCACCTGCTGGTGCTCGTCCGGGTTGGACGGGTCCTTGCCGATCATGTAATCGAGCACCGGAATGATGCCGAACACCACGAAGTACAGGAACCAGGCCCAGTAGTCCTGGGTGCCGGACTCACGGCCGATAAAGGCGCTCAAAGGCAACAACGGCAGCACCGCCGCCCAGAAGGCCAGATAACCCCACTTCTTAAGCTTCAGCATCGTATCGGAATGCATTTTCGCGAACATGGTTCGTCTCCTCCCTGGCCGTGGTCCTCGCCAGGCTCTGTCTTTAGCCAGCAGGCGGTCGGGCGGACAGATCCAGCCGACACAGCCGTTACTTTGTCATTCTTCGATGGCAACATTAACAGCAATTCTTGAATTGTCAAACAACTCAATTCGTGACACAGAAGGAAAGTGCGCGGATAATAGCCACCAGAACCCGGAGGAGCCCCATGTCGCTGAAAGCAGTGAGTCTCAGTGAACAGATCGCCGAGCACCTGAGCGAACGCATCGTGCGCGGCGACCTCGCGCCCGGCGAAAAGCTGCCGGAAGCGGAGCTCGCCAAAGAGCTGGATGTGAGCACTAACTCACTTCGAGAGGCCTTCAGGCTGCTGGAAAAGCGTCACCTGATCCGGCTTCAACCGCGCCGGGGCGCGCGGGTTTGCGAGGTCACGGAAAGCGAGGTCCGCGACCTGTATAACTTCCTGTTCCTGCTGCTCTCCCACCTGGCCGCCCAGGCCGCCCGGGACTGGAAACCCGGCGAGATCGAAGACCTGGCCATGATGCTCCCCGAGCTGGAGCGCCACTACCGCAACGCCGACATGCCCGGCGCCCACCAGGTCGCCTTCCGCTTCGTGGAAATGGCCACCGCCCGCTTCGCCCGCAACCGCTACCTGGCCGACGACATCGAAGACCTGGTGCCCCTGCTCAAGCGCTTCTCGTACATCGCCCTGCAGGAAGACACCACCGAATTCGATATGTCATTGAAGATCTTCCAGCGGCTACTGGAAAACGTGCTCGCCCGCAACGCCGAGCAAGCCGCCGCCGACATCCGCGAATACGGGGACAACCAGTGCCGGCTGGTGCTGCGGGCTATTGCTAAGCGGGATGCGGCCTGAAAGCTGCGATGGTCAGCGACGACCTACAAAGAGATATGCGCTTAGCCCAGACCGAATTGGCCGCTATTATGAATTCCTACACAAATGCTGATGTACTAGTGACTTTGCAAAGCCATCGATCCCAGGAAAAAGGGTTTCGGCGGTGATATTCATTGCCCTTAAATGAGCCAGTCCGGTCTCAATTAGGTTTTCTTTTATTATTATTTTCCTAATCGGGTTTTCACAGCTCGACTCATAGTTCAAAAGGTTTCCTATCAGATCCAGTTGAAGATCCAAGGGCATCAAAAAAATTCCCTGCTGAATGCTAAGGCGATTGTGGAATTGGCACGGCTCCACAGCGATAACGCCACTAGCGTCAGCCGGGCCGGAAGCTGAGCTAGCTGTTTTTAGAAGCGATCCGAGGAAACGATTTCCAAATCTAGTGGATGAATCATCCCACTCATCTCTCAAACCCACCCTCCCCTCACCAGAGAGCGTATCGACAACGTCGAATAAGAAGAATGGGTCAATTGCCCAAACAGCCGAATCACTCGACGCCCCGGATAGAGCGAAGTACATAGCAACATAAAAAGATCTAGTGAAATCAATAAGACGGGTAGGTGTACCATGGTGCTGCATCAAAGACAGCCAAGAAACGACATCATCATCTTCGGGCAAGGATTCAAGATACCTTCCTGCTCCCCTCTTGAAACGTCTCAAAAGCCAATACTCAATGTTGGATAATTCAGTCTCAAAGTCAGAGCCTTTCATGCTGCGTTGTAAAGAAGAAGAAATCGGCCAGTTCGCATCAGCTTGCCCTCGGAAATATTCCGAAGGAAATTCAATTTCCAGCTCGGCTATCTGTGCCCATTGATCGATAATTACTTCTTCCATAAATCTCCATACTTCTCTGAAAGATATAGGTAATGATTTCCGCGTTATATCACAGCTTAGCGGAGTGTCGGCTGGAGCTATCGCGACGTCGTCTGACCACCTTTTACCCGCCCAGCAACGCCCGCACCGCGGCATCCGCCAGGGCGTCCCGGTGCTCCAGGGGGCTGGCCGGCATCAGCCCGTCCAACCAGGGCCGGGCCAGATAATCCACCGGGCCGAACACCAGGGCCAGCACCAGAGCGGGATGCCCGGCCAGATGTCGGGTCTCCGGCCAGCGTTTCAGCCAGTCCCGCAGGGCCGTGAAGTAGCGACCGTTGGCGTCGCGCAGTAATGGTCCGGCGGCGCTCTCCAGGCGCGGGCGGGCGGCGAGCAGGAAACGCGCCCAGTCCGGATGCGCCACGACCCAGTTCAGATAATCCTCCACCAGAGCACGCAAGCCCGCCTCCGCGGAATCCCCCTTGGCCATGGCCGCCATCGCGATCTCGCCGAAATGCTCCACCCCGGCCACGAACAGAGCGGCGAACACGCCCTGCTTGTCGCCGAAGTGGTGATAAAGGCTGCCCACGCTGACGCCACTACGGGCACGGATCGCATCGATGGTGACCGCGTCCATGCCGCTTTCGGTGGCGCAGGCCAGCGCCGCCGCCAGTACACGCTCCCGGGCGCCGGCGCCGGGCCGCGCTGGACTTGCTTCGCTCATACTAGAACCTTATTCTAGAATTATATTCTAATTGCCATTCTGGAGGAGTCGCCATGACACCGCAAGACATGCAGGCCCTCGGCGAGCGCGTCCTCGCGGCGCAGCCGTTCAGCCGCTTCCTGGGCGCGCGCCTGGATCGTTTCGTGGAAGGGGAGGCCCAGCTTTCCCTGGCCCTGCGCCCGGAGTTCCTGCAGCAACACGGCCGCCCCCACGGCGGCATCCTCAGCTATCTCGCCGACAACGCCCTGACCTTCGCCGGCGGCTCCTTGTACGGCGACGGCCTGACCCTGGAGTTCAAAATCAACTATACGAAGGCGGCCAAGGGCGACACCCTGGTCGCCCGCGCCCGGGTGGAAAGCTCGGGCCGCCAGGCGGCGGTGTGCCGCTGCGACCTATTCTCGGTGGCCGAGGACGGCTCGGAAACCCTGTGCGCGGTGGCCCAGGGCACCATCATGGCGCCGGCCGCCGCCACGGGTTGAGTGCGTCCGAGCAGTAGGTCCCAGGCCTCAGGCCATTTGATGTTATGTCGGATATGACATATTTTATCGACATGATGCATTCAAATAAGCGTAAGAAGCTTGAAAAAAACGGCTGGAAAGTCGGCAATGCCGACGATTTTCTTAGCTTGACACCTGAGGAGTCCGCCTACATTGAGATGAAGCTGGCTCTCAGCCATTCCCTCAAACAAAATCGGCGCAAGAAAGATCTGAGCCAGGTCGAGCTAGCCAAGCTGATCCAATCCAGCCAGTCTCGAGTCGCCAAGATGGAAGCAGGGGACCCCAGCGTTTCTATCGATCTACTCATGCGAGCTTTACTGGCGCTTGGCGCTTCGTCAGAAGAAGTTGGCAAAGTTATTTCGTCAGGAAAACCCCAAGCGGCATAGACTCTAAGTCTGGTTGAGACCGTTAGACTTCAACCGGCCAGGTGGTGTACATCGACTGCGAGCAACCGCTAGACGTCATGTTCAATTCTGCTGCCATAAATTTTTTTGACGGGAATGGCGTCAAGATCGAGCCCTTCCAGGCACCTTACATTAACTGCCCAACCGTCGAAGGGCTCGACGCCCTCGCGCAGCTCCTGCGCAGTGGGGTCGCTCGGTCGTCTGAATGGCAGGATTCCGCACACCGGGCAGAAGTAGTCCTTCGCTGTTCGCGATCCCCATTGGTACAGCGTGAGATCGCTCCAGGGGACTAGTAGCCGCAGCGACTCTTTCGCCACTCGATGATTCAGTGCGCCTCTCCGCCGGCAGACGGAACAATCGCAAGAACGGACATGATCAATGTCCGCATCCACTTCAAACCGGATTCTTCCGCAATGGCATGAACCCCGATACATCTTCACAGCACACAACCTTATATTTGTAGGATACGATTACTGCAGCAGTTACTGATGCGGTTAGGTGGTTCAACGAAGCAAAGCGAGCCAAGGGTGCATGCTTAATTGCGTGGTTAGGTATTCACCACCAAGTTCGGCCAAATTTCAAGCCACCTTTTTTCTTGCATTCGCTGAGCAAACACGTCTGGCTTCGGCCTCTTTGGATTCGGCGTAATCGTGTTTTCGAAAAGCACCTCAATACCAAACGGTGCGACGATCTCTATCTCGTTACTTTCATTAAGGGTCGCGCCAACCGCCGTTTCTACTTCCACCCAATAGCTCATAGCGTCTTCAGTCGACACATACGGACTGTCTGAATTCCGTCTATGCATTCTCGCCTGGTTCTTTACCGACCATGGAAAGTCGGAGATCGCTTCGATCCGCTTCTCTAAGTCTTTATCCGCTGCCTCGCTTGTATTTTCCGAATCAAAGTAAATCAAGTCGATGTCATTAAGATCTGTCGCGCGGCTATATCCGTGAAGTTTATCCCACACCAGGTTGCGAACGAACCCGGCGGCAAGGCACCAATCACTCAACCCCAGCGAACGTGCAATGAAAAGCGCCTGCATTCGCATGGCGTCTTCCGATATCCACTTCTTGAGCTTTGCACTACTGTCCATTTCGATGCCTAACGTCCTCAGCACGAGCGGCCTTATGGTGGAGCCGCAGCCGCACCGGAGAGGTCGCTGCTGAGACTGTGCTTTTTAAGAGGTGATATTCTTGTACATGACATCAACCGTCACACCCTTATATTCGGATCGCTCCAGATGAAGCCAGCCAAGTTTCTCATAAAGTCTCGAGGCGAACTCGGTGTAGAGGTACCAGGTCTTAGCGTTTGAGCGAGCCGCTTCAGCTTCGCATCGGGCGATCAGGTAGGTTGCTACGCCTTGGTGCCGAAAGGTTTCTTTCACATAAACGGCGGCTAGCCAAGGCGTTAAGTCCGGTTTGGTGTCCATGTCGTTTTCTACTAGAGCAGCCGAGCCAACAAGCTGATTCCCGGATACTGCGATAAATATCGACGGAATACCCTCTCGCCCCGCAGCCTCGGTGATCGCCTCGGCGCGACCTTCCAGAGTAAGCGAGGGATTCAAATGCTTCCACTCTTCATGATGAAGCTGCGCCAGCTCTGCGATGACCTCTTTTTTATCAGCTAAAGGGATGATATCCAAAATCTTTTCCTTTCAGCAGCGATGGGAATCGGCGAGCCGACGGGACACCCAGCGTTACAGCTTAGCGCGAAGCAGGTTCAATCCAAGACCTATGTATACCAGCCCTGTGACTTTGCCCACGGATCGTGACAGCCGGGTTCTTGGCCCGACCGCCGCCATGAAACGGGTCGCGAATCCGACCAGTAAAAGACACCACAACGTACCCCCCATAACGAAGATGCCACCCAAGAACAGGAAGATACCCGCACTGCTACTCTCACTATCAGGCGCTACAAATTGTGGCAGAAACGCCAGAAAGAATATTGCAATCTTGGGGTTCAGAAGGTTTGTGAGAAGCCCCTGGCGAAATATCTTCGATCGGCTTTGCACGACCACGCCAGCGGATGGAAAGGGCTCGCGTTCACTACGCAAAGCCTGGACACCAAGGTAGATAAGATAGGCAGCACCAACAAACTTCACCACCATAAATGCTAACGCTGAACTCGCCAATAGCGTGGAAAGCCCGAGGGCCGCGAATACGGTATGCACGAGAATTCCAGTGCTTACACCGAGTACTGACAGGACACCCGCCAGACGACCTTGAGACAAGGTTCTGGCCAAGATGTACATGGTGTCAGGCCCTGGAGTAATCCAGAGAAAAAAGCTCGCACTCAAAAAAAGCCAGAACTCATAAGCCCCTAGCATCCATGACTCCTATACAAAGTCCGCTAACTCTGAACGTTTCGGGCCCGAATCTATGATTCTTCTTGCAGAGCGTCTGGCGAAGCGGCCAGGTTCGCCTAGCTGGCGGCGTTTCGAACGGCCTCCAAGTCTTCCTCCAGGCTCATAGCGATTTGTGCACGCTTTAGCGCCAGCTTCCCATGGCGCTCGGCGGCGTCTCGCACCTCTGGCTCACCCAGCGCTTTGAGCGTTCGTAATGCCTTCTGCAAACGGATCGACACCTCGACCACGCCAGCGCCGTCGCGGGCGATCGCCGTGAACGCATCATCGAACATGTCCTGCGCGGAAAGTTCGGGCACTTCTACGCGATCATGAACCGGAGATTTCTGATCATCAGCCTTCGAGGGCCCGCCCCAAAGAATAAAGAGCCGTAGAAGCGCTCCGATGATATCAATCGCCGTACCGGGATCATTAATGCCCGGCGACAGAGCACGACCGGCAATCTCCGACAGAACAACCAGGCCAAAGCGCGGATCGTCGTCGAAAAGACGGCTGTTTCCAATCTGGAACGACTGGATTACCTGCTCGCAATTGAGTGCGGCCTGTTCATTCGGTCGCCCTTTGATATACGCCACTGCCCGGTCAGGGGTAATGAACGCTCCAGGGAGAGCAGCGATCTCCAACCGGAGCTGGTTCTCCTCAGCCCACGCCTGAAGGGCCGCCATGTCGATGTATTGAATGTAGCCCACGCTTTCTGCAAACAAAGCGGGGCCGCGCGCTCCCGACCGCACCGGCACACCGCAGAGCGTCTTCGCATCGCGCCGCCGCTTCAGGGCCTTTCCGGTCGCTGCTTCGACTTTATTAATCGTCGATCCGAGACGACCGAGCCGCGCGATGCGGTCAACCCAACGGACAAACGTGACAATAACCACGCCAAAGACGATCACCGTTAGGACGAAGGTGACAAAAAGGGCCGCTGTCTTGAAGTAGCCGTTCATGACAGCGGTGAGCGCCACGATACTGAAAATAAATGCGCCAACGAAAGTCGATAGCGCGTTTTGCGACGCGTCGTCGGCGATGACCAGAGGAAACGAGCGCGGGGTCGCCGTGCCCGATGCAGAAGCGTAGGCGGACACCATCGACGCTACCGAGAAGGTGGCGATCACCAGCATGCTACCCGCGATAATGGACAACAGCGTTTCGATGGCTTCCTGTTTAAGCGCAGGCACCAACTGCATTAGCGGCGTTCCGTCGGCGAGCTTCGCGGCAAAAACGAGCAAGATCGACAGCACGCAAACCGATAGTGGCTTTACCCAAAGCCGCTCCTGAAGCCGGTTGAGAAGTATTCGAGCGCGGTCGGCTGAAACTAGAATGGGCAATTTCGTGCTCCTGTCAGCGCCTTCACCCTTGTATGGTATCCCAGGCATCGTCTCCAGATTACTTGATATCTGCAAGGTCGGCCTTGCCTGCCTCGATCTTACCTTCTAGATCTTTGATATTCTCGTTCGATACCTGCTTGGCGCGCTTATTGAGTACACGCGTGAATACAGAAAACGCGGCCGAAGCCGCGTTCTTGATCCGAGAGAGGCCTGGGCTTGCGACGAGCAAGCCTTAGCTGGTTACCGCCCCAAAATATCCCGAGCAATAATCTCTTTCATGATCTCGCTGGTGCCGCCGTAGATGCGCTGGATACGCGCGTCGACGAAGTCGCGGGAGATCGGGTATTCCTGCATGTAGCCGTAGCCGCCGAAGAGCTGCAGGCACTGGTCGGCCACTTTGCCTTGCAGCTCGGTGGTGGTGAGCTTGGCGATGGAGGCGTTGGTGGTGCTCAGTTCGCCGCGGTCGTATTGCTCGATGGATTGTTCGCAGAACGCTTTGTTGACCTGCACCTGGGCGTGCAGGTCGGCGAGCACGAAGCGGGTGTTCTGGAATTTGCTGATCGACTGGCCGAAGGCCTGGCGTTCCTGGGTGTAGGCGATGGTGCGGTCGATCATGCCTTCGCAGGCGGCGACGGCGCCGAGCGCCAGGATCAGGCGTTCGCGGGGCAGTTCGTTCATCAGGTTGGCGAAGCCGCGCCCTTCCCCGCCGAGGATCTGGTCGGCACCCACTTTGACATTCTCGAAGAACAGCTCGGAGGTGTCGGCGGCGTGGTGGCCCATCTTTTCCAGGTTCCGGCCACGGGCGAAGCCGGGCAGGCTGGTGTCGACGGTGAACAGGGTCATGCCCTTGGAGCCGGCGTTGGGGTCGGTTTTGGTGGCGAGCACGATGACGTCGCAGTGCTGGCCGTTGGTGATGAAGGTTTTCTGGCCGCTGATCACGTAGCCGTCGCCGTCTTTGTCGGCACGGGTTTTCATGCCCTGCAGGTCGGAGCCGGCGCCGGGCTCGGTCATGCCGATGGCGCCCACGGCTTCGCCGCTGACCATCTTCGGCAGCCAGGTCTGTTTCTGCTCTTCGCTGCCCAGGTGGAGGATGTAGGGCGCGACAATGTCCGAGTGCACGGACAGGTTGGAGGCCAGGGCGCCGAAGCCCATGCGCGAGGCTTCTTCCACCATGATCGCGGAGAGGCGGAAGTCCGCGCCGAAACCGCCGTATTGTTCCGGGACGTCCACGCACAGCAGGCCGTTTTCGCCCATGCGGTTCCAGAGGTCGCGGGGGAGTTTTTCGTCCTTTTCCCACTGGTCGTAGTGAGGCGCCACTTCCTTCTCGAGGAATTTGCGGACGTTATCGCGGAACAGATCGATTTCGTTCTGATCGAGCATGACTGACCCTTTTGGCTGGACACAAAAGGGTATTTTAACCGCTCCTGGCCCGGGGGTCGCCGTTGGGCCGTGGCCGGCCGGTCACGGCGTTCCCGGGCGCCCGGGGCTAATCTTCCGGCTCGACGGTGACTTCCGAGCGCAAGGAGTTGGCGACGAAGCAGTTGCGGTGGGCGCTTTTGTGGAGCTTGGCCAGGGCAGCGGCGTCCACGTCTTCCTCGAACACCACCTTAGGGCGCAAGTTGATGCGGGTGATCGCCAGGCGACCGTCTTCGTTTTTCTCCACCACGCCGTGGGGCCGGTCCACATAGCTGAGCACGCGCAGGCGCTGCTTGGCGGCGATCGACAGGAAGGTGAGCATGTGGCAGCTGGCGGTGGCGGCGATCACTGCTTCGTCCGGGTTCACCCGCGAGGCGGTGCCAAAGTATTCCGGCGAGCCGGAGGCCTGCACCACTTCCCCGCCCGCGAAGGTCCATTCATGGGAACGGTCGAAGGTTTCGTAGTCGAAGCTGGCCTGCGGCGGCAGGTGCCAGGCAACGGTGGCGCCATATTCACTCATGGTGGACTCCTTCTGCGTGTTGTCCTTCTACCATGCTACCGAAGCGCGTGCGGTTCAACGCTTTAACGGCACCCCCAGGTACTGCAGTTTCACCGCGCCGGCGGGGATCTGCAGATGGATGCTGGCGCCAAGGAAACCGAGCAGTTGGGTCAGCTCCACGGAGATCGGAATCACGTTGCCGTTCACCTGGTTGATCACCATGCGTCCGTTGGGCAGGAAGGTCACCGGGCCGGTGAGCTCCATGGTCAGCGGGTAGCTGTGCTGGTTGTGCTGGCCACCCAGCGGCGCTTCCAGGTAGGGCGCATCCAGGTAGAGGTCCACGTCGGCACGGAATTCCGGCCCCTGGTCGGTGGCCACGATCCAACCCGGGATCAGGCCGCCGTCCTCCGGGTGGCGCATGCGCATCACCTGGGTGCCGGTGGGGCTTTCGATGGGGATGCCGCCTTCGATCAGAACGTCCGCTTTCACCGTCACCGAGGACGCGAGGATCTGCGTGGGGTAGAGCCCCACGCGTACCGCCGGCAGGCGTTCCTGCTGCTCGGTGCGCGGGTCGTCGTATTCGCCGGGGCCGATCACTTCGGAGTTGAGCGCGCCCACCACCTGGATGTCGCAGCGCTCCGGCGTGTCGCAGGCGAGGCGCGGGTTCTGGGTCAGGGTGCTGCCGCCCAGCACTTCCAGGCGGGTGGTGTTGACCGCCGGCTCGCCGTCGCCGTAGCCGGGCTCGCCGTCGTCGAAGAAGCCGTTGGCGTTGACATCCGCGGTGGGCAGGTTGTTAAGCGCCTGGAACACGCTGTCGGTGACCGGCGCGCCACGGAAATGAATCTCCAAATCCGGGCCGCCCCAGTCCGGTTCCGGGCCTTCCAACAGGGCGGTCTGCAGGCGCTTGCCGGCTTGCGAGCAGATCGCTTCGCCGGAAACACAGTCGGTGGGCCGCTGGCCGGAGGTCCGGTTCACCGATTGCAGGCTGTAGCGGTAGGCGGCGCCGTCCTCCCAGGGCTGGTCGGGGATGAAGGTGAGGGTGCGCGCCTCGACCCGCAGCCGGCCGGGCACGGTGGCTTCGCACTGGTACTTGCGCTTGTCGCCGTCCGGGCTGGCCACCGGATTGCCGTCGCCGTCGACGGCCACGCGCTCGACACGGAAGCTGCCGCTGCCGCAGGTGTCGCCGAGCCGCACCGAGGCGGGGTCGATATCCTGGGACAGCGTCACCCGGATCGGCCGGTCGGCGGGCAGTGCCGGCACCGGCAGGTGATCGTCGTCGGCGCGCCCGCCCCGGCAGCGACCGTGGTCGCCTTCGGCGATGCGCCAGCTGGCCTTGTCCACGGCGCAGGGGAAGCCGGGGTAGGTGGCGATCAGCACCGGTGCCACCGGGTCGCCGACCAGCGCCGGCAGCCGGAAGGTGCGGCTGGCCGGCTGCACCGGGTTGGCGGGCTCGGCCAGGTCGGTGGCGCGATCGCTCACCGCCACGGTGTAGCTGTCGCCGGGTTGCAGTGGCTGGAGCGGGCGCACCACCACCGAAGCGCCGTCCAGCGACCAGTCGAAGGGCTCGTCGACGCCCTCGCGGGTGAGCGACAGCGCCTGCTCCAGGCTTTCCGGGTCGAGCGGCTCGCTGAAGTTCATCACCAGGGCGTCGCCGGGCTGCACCGTGGCCGCCAGGCCGTCTTCGGCCATCGGCATGGTGGATTGCAGGAAGGGCGCGCGGGTGTCCGGTATCGGCGCCGGGGCGTTGTTCTGGTCCGGGTAGGATTCGGTGTGCAGGCTGAGCAGGCCGAAGGCGGTTTCCTGGCCGAGCACTTCCGGCTCCACCACGCCCAGGGCGTCGATCACCAGGCGCGGGCCTTCCACCTTGGCGATGCCCACCAGTTCCACCTGCAACAGGGTCTGGCTGAGCGCGCCGTTGGCTTCCGGGTTTTCCGCCGTCATCGCCACGTCCATGAACAGCCGCACCTGGCGGGGTGCCTCCGGGCGCTGGCTGAACGGGTTAGGCAGCAGGTAGCCGCTGGCGTCGGACAGGAAGGTGACAGCGATGTCGCCGGTTTCGATGCCGCCCGGTACTACCCCGGCGATTTTCACTTTGACGTTGCTGCCGGTGAGCAGGCTGCCGCGCGGGATGCGCAGCGGCGACACCTCCGGGTAATGGGGCAGGAACGCCAGCTCGGTAAACACATCGCCGCTTTGCTGGGTGGCGTCGCCGTTGCCCAGCAACACCGCCTCAATGGGCACGCAGTTCATCGCCTCGCCGGTGAGCCTGGAGCGGCGCCCCTGGGGATCGGCGCAGGGGTCGTCGCCACGGCCGGACGCCGGCGGCGTCTCCTGAACCATCACCGTGCGCGGCCGGGAATCCCCCGCCACCCAGCTGCGCTGCAGCCCGCCGCCGGCCAGGGCGGCACCCTGAAAACCACGGATCGACGGTCCCAGGGTGAGGGTGTAGCGCTCGCCCGGCTGCAGGTCTTGCCTGGGATCGATGGTGACGGCGTCGCCTTTGGCCAGCAGGATCGCCGGCACCAGCTCGCCGTCCCGGGTGAGCGAGATCGATTCGCCGTACTTCAGGGTGGCCGTGTCCAGCATCTGGTTAAAGCGCAGACGCAGGGTGGAGAAGTCCATGAACGGCAGGGCGTCGCCGTCCGGCAACACCTCGCGCAGCCGCAGCACGGTATCAAAGCCCCGTTGCCGGTTGGCGCCGTCGGTGGCCAGGCGAGTTTCGAAGCTGAGTGCGCCGTCGGGGAAGGCCAGCGGGCCGGCGTCGCTTTCCAGGCCGTCCAGCGTCAGCCGATAGCGGGTGCCCGGGCGCAGGTCGCCCTGCGCCGGGCGCACCACCAGGCCTCGCCCGCCGTCCACCGGCTCAGGGGCAGCCAGGGCCACGCTGTTGCCGTCGGCGTCGCTGAGCCGCACGCCGTCGGCGCCGCCGGTGAGCGGATGGGAAAAACGCAGCACCACCGGGCTGGCCGGGGACACCCGGCGCTGGCCATCGTAGGGGTAGCTGTAGAATACTTCCGCGGGCGCCGCGCCGAGGTGGTTGATGGGCCCTTCTTCGGCACCGCCGCAGGCGGTCAGCCCGGCCAGGCAGAGTAATGTCAGCAGGCAAAGCGGGGCGAATCGGATCGAGCTCATGGGCGTCCTTCTCCATGGGCCGGGCCGCTGGAACGGCCGGCGCGTTGTTGTTTTACTGAGCATAAATGGCACGAATGTACTATATTGCACTATCGTGCCAATTGTTGGCCAGTAAAATTCACCGCGCCGTGCTCGATGTCACATTCTCCGTTTGGTAAGGCCCCCTCAATCCGCCTGCAGGCGCTCGCACACGGCCCGTGCCACCCTCGGGCTGTAGAGCAACGCGCAGTGGCCCAGATAGGGCAGATGCAGGTTTTCCTCCGCGTCCGCCAGGGTGGCGGTGGAGGCGGGCATCACGAAGTTATCCAGCTCTGAGTAGAGACAGTAGAAGCGTGCCTCCCCCGGGCATTGGCCGCCGTCCGCCAGCTCCTCCAGGAAGGGGCTGCGGTAGCGCATCTGCGCGGCGGCGCCCCGGGCCGGGAACAGGGAGGAAATGCGCGTGCCGTAGTGGGGGCTGCCCAGGGTGATCACCTTGTTCACCTTGCCGGCCAGCCCCAGGTTCTTAAGGGCATAGCGGGTCAGCGGGCCACCCATGGAGTGGCACACCAGGTCCACCTGCTCGGCGCCGGTGCGCGTCAGCACGTTTTCCACATGGCGGGCCACCTGGGCGGCGAGCTTGCGGGCATTGATGTGCGGCGGCGTGTAGCTCACCGCGTAGACATTGCGGAAACCCTGGCGCCGCAGCCGCCATTGCATCCACAGGAAGTTGGCGCTGTTGCCGCCGTAGCCGTGCACCAGAATCACCGGCCGGCGGTCGCTGGCGCGGGCCCGTTTCGGCGAGGCATCGTGGAGCAGGCGCAGCGGATAGGTGCCGATCAGAAAGGTGAGGCTGGCCGCCTCCATTATCATTGCCCGGAGCACCGCGCCGCCCTGCAGCGGGTCCCGCTCGCCGTCCGCCGGCGGCGCCTGGAAATTGCGCCGGTCGTAATGCCAGACCAGATAGAACGCCAGCGTCACGTAGGTGGGGATCAGTATCACCACCACCAGAATCAGCGAAAGTATCCAAATCATTGTCGTGCTCCTGGTCCCCGGGTTCGTGCCCGCTTGGAAAGCGCTCTGACACTAACCAGCGGCGGCGGTGGACACAACGCGCCCTGCCCGATTGTCGGACCAGCCCGGCCATTGACTTCCCGGCGGCGGCGCGACCCGGATGCAGCGGGCCCGCCGCCGTGGCACACTTCCGTTCCTTCATTCTTCACTACGGGCAAGGCATGAAAGACAGGGCGATCGTCAATGAAGTAGGGCTGCGTGACGGCCTGCAGAATCAACCGGTTACCGTGGGCACCGAAGCCAAGGCCGCCATCGCACGGGCGCTGGTGGGCGCCGGTGTGCGCTACCTGGAGCCGGTCAGTTTCGTCAGCCCCAAGGCGATCCCGCAGATGGCCGACGCGGCGGCGCTGACGCCGCTGCTGCCCCGGGACGAAGGCCTGCACTACACCGCCCTGGTGCCCAACCTGAAGGGCTACCAGCTGGCCCGAGACGCGGGCTATCCCACCGTGGCGCTGGTGCTGTCCACCACCGACACCTTCAACCAGCGCAACCTGAACATGAGCCTGGAGCAGGCGGCGGCCAGCTGCGAGGCGATCATCCAGGCGGCCCGCGCCGACGGCGTGGCCACCCGCACCTATATCTCCGGCGCCTTCGCCTGCCCCTACGATGGGCCGGTGCCGGTGACGCTGCCGCAGCAGCTCACCGAACGCATGTTCCAGGCCGGCAGCGACGAGGTGGCGATCGCCGACACCATCGGTGCCGGCAATCCACAGCAGATGAAAGACATCATGGCGCCGCTGATTCGCGACTTCGGGGCGGAACGGTTCTACGTGCACCTGCACGATACCCGTGGCCTGGCGGCGGCCATGGCCTGGGCGGCCGCCGACCTGGGCGTGCGCCGCTTCGATGCATCGCTGGGCGGCCTGGGCGGCTGCCCGTTCGCGCCGGGCGCCACCGGCAACGTGGCCACCGAGGATCTGGTCTACCTGCTGGAAAGCTGCGGCCTGGATACCGGCATCGAGATTCAGGCGCTGCGCGAGGCGGTGGCCCTGGCCGCCGAGGCCACCGAGCGGCCGCTGGGCGGCCGCGTCCTTACCTGGATCGAAAGTCAGGAAGCACGCGGCAAACAGATCACGCTGTAGGCGGCTGCAGCACCGCCATCTCGGCGCGCAGCTCGTCAGGCACCGGGGTGGGCCGGTGGGCGTCGCGGTCGATCAGCACCATCACGCTTTCCGCCATGGCCACCGGGCGGCCGTCCACGGCGGCGCGCCCACGCAGCACGAAGGAGCTGTTGCCGATGCCGGCCAGCTCCGAGCTCAACGCCACCTCGCCCATGCCGGTGTCCCAGCGCTGGTAGCGGATGTCGATGCGCGCCACCAGCAGCCCGAGATTCGGCTGCCGCAGCATGGTCACCGAGCCGGCCCGGGCCTGCTCCAGGTAACGGGCCTGGGCCAGTTCGGACAGCCGGCGGTCCGGGTCCAGGTCCGCGTAGCGGGCGGTCAGGGCCACCTGGCGCGGCCCCGGTTCGAAGGTTTCAGTCTCTTCCGGCAGCTCCGGCCAGGGCAGCAGCGGCTGGCCATCCACCTGTTCCGCCGCCAGGGCCCGGCGCGCGGCGTCCGGCAGCGCCACCCAGCCGGATGCCGCCCAGCCGGATTCCGCCCAGGCGCCCATCAGACATTCCTGCACGCCCACGCATTCGCCGCTCTGGAACAGGGCCTGCACCAGCCGGTAACTGTCGTCCTCGACCGCCACCAGGCGCACGGCGGCGGTGACCTCGTGGGGGTAGTGGGTTTCACGCAGAAAATGGGTCACGGTGCGGCGCGGGCGCAGCAACACGTCATCGGAATACCAGGCCCGGTCGCCGAGCACCGCCATATGGAACCGGGTGCGCGCCTCGGTGTGGAAGCTCTGCACCGCCACGTTGTTAACGTGGCGTTCGGTGTCCAGGTGGCTGTAATGCGGGCTGAATCGAATCGAGAACGGGTAGGCGCCGGTCTCCAATTGCCAGGGCTGTGTTTTCACTCGAGGGCTCCACGACTGCGTTTCACGGATCAAACGCGCATCAAAGGGCAAAGCCCGGCGCCGCGCAACCCCGGTGTCCGAAGCCGCCGGCTTTTCGTCGCAAACGGCGGTTGCGGGTACCGGCCCGGCCCCGAATGATGGACGCAAACAACATAACGAGGAGCCCGACCATGAGCGAACCGCAAACCCGAAGCGTGCAGCAACTGATGGACCTGAGCGGGCGTACCGCCCTGGTCACCGGCGGCTCCCGGGGGCTGGGGCTACAGATGGCCCAGGCCCAGGGCGAAGCCGGGGCGCGGCTGGTGATCAGCTCGCGCAAGGCGAACGAGCTCGACGAGGCGGCCGAACAACTGCGCGCCGCCGGCATCGACGTGACGCCGCTGGCGGTGGACCTGGCCGACGAGGATGCGGTGATGGGCCTGGCGGACCGGGCGCTGGAAGTGCTCGGTCAGGTGGACATTCTGGTCAATAACGCCGGCGCCTCCTGGGGCGCCCCCGCCGAGGATTACCCGCTGGAAGGCTGGGACAAGGTAATGACACTGAACGTGCGCAACCTGTTCCTGCTGACCCGGGAAATCGGCCGCCGCAGCATGATCCCCAACGGCGGCGGCCGGGTGGTGAACGTGGCCTCCAACGCGGCCCTGGGCGGCAACCGGGATTTCATGCAGGCGGTGGGCTACAACACCAGCAAGGGCGCGGTGGTGACCTTCACCCGCGCGCTGGCGGCGGAATGGGGCGCCTACAACATCACCGTCAACGCCATCGGCCCGGGCGTGTTTCCCAGCAAGATGTCGCGCTATCTGACCGATCGGCACGGCGTCGAGGCGCTGGCCGCGCGGGTACCGCTCAACCGGGTCGGCGACGAGGAGGATCTGAAAGGCACGGTGCTGCTGTTCGCCTCCGACGCCGGCAAGCACATCACCGGGCAGTTTCTGGTCGTCGACGGCGGCGCCAGCGCGATGATCGCCGGCTGAACCGGCGCCCGGGGAGGGCGCCGGCGCACTCGGTCAGTGCAGCTGGAACAGAATCTTCAGCAGTTGCACGCCCAGCAGCACGATCAGCGGGCTCAGGTCGAGCCCGCCCATGTCCGGCAGCAGGCGGCGCACCGGCGCCATCAGCGGCTCGGTGATCTGGATCACCACCCGCACCACCGGGTTGGACGGGTCCGGCGCCACCCAGCTCAGGATCACGCGGACCAGCACGGCCCAGAACACGTAATCAAGAATCAGCGACGCCAGCTCTCTGAGCGTGTACACCAGCAGTTGCGGGCCGATGCCCGCCGGCAGGCCGCCGGTCTGGATGGTCAGCAGCATCAGCGCCTTGACCACGATCAGAATCAGGATCAGCACCAGCGAGGCGATATCCAGCCCCCGGTAGCCGGGGATGAGGCGGCGCAGCGGTGCCAGCAACGGGTTGGTGGCGCGCAGCACGAATTGCGAAATGGGGTTGTAGAAGTCCGCGCGCGCCAACTGCAGCACGAAGCGGGTCAGAACGATAAAGATGTATACGCTGAATGCGAAATCAATCAGGAAGACCGCGGCGCCCTGAGGATTCATGACGACTCCAGACTGTTCGTGTGGCGACAGAGTATTGGGGTAAAGGCGGCCGGTTTCAAATTTTTGGTCGGGCGGAGTCCGCCCGACCGTTGGGCGTTAGCCGGAAAGCTGCTCGGAGCGCTCGCGGGCGGCGGCCACGGCGGCCTGCACCTGCTCACGCAGACCGGCTTCTTCGAACACCTGCAGGGCGGCGGCGGTGGTGCCGCCAGGGCTGGTGACCCGCTGGCGCAGCACGTCGGGGCCGTCTTCGCTGGTGATCGCCAGCTGGGAGGCGCCCCAGGCGGTCTGCAGCACCAGCTGCCGGGCGGTGGTGGCGGACAGCCCCTGGGCCCGGGCGGCGTCGATCAGCGCTTCCATGAGCAGGAAGAAGTAGGCCGGGCCGGAGCCGGACACGGCGGTGACCGCGTCCAGCTCGCCTTCGGTCTCGAACCAGAAGGTCAGGCCCACGGCGCTGAGAATCTGCCCGGCCATCTCTTTCTGCTCGGCGCTCACGTCCGGGGCGGCGTACAGGCCGGTGGCGCCGGCCTGGACCAGCGACGGGGTGTTCGGCATGCAGCGCACGATGGGCGCCTCGCCGAGCCAGTTGCGCAGATTGTCCACGGTGACGCCGGCAGCGATCGAGATGATCAGCGGCTGGCGTTCCTCGATGATCTCGCGCAGGGCGGCGCAGGCGTCGCCCATCACCTGGGGCTTCACCGCCAGCACCAGCACGTCCACGCGGCGGGCCACGTCCAGGTTGTCGCGGCTGACATGAACGCGGTGCAGCTGGGCCACTTCGTCGAGGCGGTCCTGGGAGGGGTCGCTCATCCAGATGCGGGCCGGGCGGATGCCCTTGGCGATCATGCCGCCCGCCAGACTGTTCGCCATGTTACCGGCGCCGATGAACCCGATCAGTTGTTGTGCCATAAGCTGCGTCGTCCTTTCAGCGAGTGTCCTTGGGCGGACGCGGGCCGAACAGGGCGGTGCCCAGCCGCACCAGGGTGGCGCCTTCTTCGATGGCCACCGTGTAGTCCGCGCTCATACCCATGGAGAGGGTGTCGAGGGCCGGCATTGTATTGCGCAATTGTGACAGTGTCATGGCGAGGGCTTGGAAAGCGGCGCGGTTGCCGTCGTCGCTGTCGGCTCGGGGAATCGCCATCAGCCCGCGCAGACGCAGGCGCGGCCAGTCGGCGAAGGCGGCGGCCAGCGCCGCGACCTGATCCAGCGCGACCCCGCTTTTGCTGGCCTCGTCGTCCACATTGACCTGAATACAGACGTTCAGCGGCGGCAGGTGGTCCGGGCGCTGCTCGTTGAGCCGGCGGGCCACCTTGGCCCGGTCCACGGTGTGCACCCAGTCGAAATGGGCGGCGATGTCGCGGGTTTTGTTGGACTGGATCGGGCCGATGAAATGCCACACCAGCCCCCGGTCCGCCAGGGCGGGCATCTTGTCGAGCGCCTCCTGGAGGTAGTTTTCGCCGAAATCGTGCTGGCCCTGGTCGGCGAGCGCGGCGATTTCGTCGGCGCCACGGGTCTTGCTGACCGCCAGCAATGTGACGCTTTGCGGGGCCCGGCCGGCGGCGGTGCTGGCGGCGTCGATCCGTGCGCGA
>DGNT01000167.1 GCA_002389055.1 Alcanivorax sp. UBA4485 | reverse complement strand
CCAGGTGCTCTCGCGCTAGGTAGTCCTGCGATTGCATCTCCAGCAGGCGCGAACGGGTGCGTTCGAACTCGAACTCCAGACGGCCGCCGGCGTAGAGGTCCTCGATCGGGGTTTCCGCGGCCACCACCAGCTTCACGCCCCGGTCATAGAATTCGTCGACCAGATTGATGAAGCGGCGCGCGCGGTCGTCGCTGCCGGCGCCCATGCGTTCCACGCCGGAGATCAGCACGGTGTGAAACTCACGGGCGATTTCGATGTAGTCGTTCTGGCTGCGCGGGCCGTCGCAAAGCGCCCGGAAATCGAACCAGACCACATCGTCGGTGGATTTCACCGTGGCGATCTTGCGACCTTCCACCAGGATATTGCCCTGGTCACGGTGGCGGCCGTGCTCCGGCGCGAGCGCGGCGAAACGCTCGGCCATGAAGCGGTCGGCCTCGGCCCCCAGCGGGCAGTGGAACAGCTCCGCCTGCTCCAGCAGGCGCAGGCGGTGGTCGTGGCCGCCGTCCACGTTCATTACCCGGGTGTGGTGCTTGAGCGCTTCGATGGCGGGCAGGAAACGGGCCCGCTGCAGCCCGTCCTTGTACAGGCCGTCGGGCTCGATGTTGGAGGTGGTCACCAGGGTGACGCCCTGATCGAACAGGGTCTGCATCAGGGTGCCCAGGATCATGGCGTCGGTGATGTCGGTGACGAAGAATTCGTCGAAGCACAGCACCCGGTAGCGGGCCGCGAATTCCCTGGCGATGCTGGTCAGCGGGTTTTTCTCGCCCTGGCGGTCGCGCAGCTGGCGGTGCACTTTCTGCATGAAGCGGTGGAAGTGCATGCGCCGCTTTTCCTCGAACGGCAGGCACTCGAAGAACACATCCATCAGGTAGGTTTTGCCGCGCCCCACGCCGCCCCACATGTACAGGCCCTTGTAGGGCTGGCGCTTGCTCTTGCGCAGGCGCGCCAGCAGCCCCTTGGCGGGCTGGTCTTCAAGCAGGCGGTGGTACAGATGATCGAGCGCGCGGACCGCCTCTTCCTGGGCCGGGTCGCGCACGAATTCGGGGCGGGCCAGATCGGCCTGATACTTCTCGAGAGGCGTCATGATGTCCCGGGATGATGAACGGCGGGTCAATGTAGCGTTCCCGGGCACGGGTGACAAGACGGCCCGGGACGCGCCGGCTCAGGGGAGCCGCGAAGAGGCCACCTCGCGGAGGTTGACCAGCTGGCCGTGGAAGAAATGGCCGCTGTCCGGGAAACGGATCAGATCCGGGGCCAGGGCGGTGCTCTCGGCCCAGCGGAACACCTTGTCCGCGGGCACCACCTCGTCGTCCTCGCCCTGTACCACGGTTACCGGGCAGCCCACGTTCTCGATGGTCTCGAAGCCATAGTGGTGGACCGGCGGGGCCACCAGGAACAGGGCCGCTGGCGCCTCGCCGTTGGCGGCCAGCACCTCGGCGCCGCGCGCCGCCACGAAGCTGCCGAACGAGAAGCCCGCCAGCCACAGCGGCGTGTTGGGATACTTTTTGCTGAGCCAGCGGTGCACGGCGATCAGGTCTTCCACTTCGCCGATGCCGTCACTGTAGGCGCCCTGGCTTTCACCGACGCCGCGGAAGTTGAACCGCAGGGCGGCGGCGCCCGCGTCCCGGGCGGCGCGGATCAGGGTGGTCACCACCTTGTTATCCATGGTGCCGCCGAATTGGGGGTGAGGGTGGCAGACGATGGCGATCATGGCAGGGCTCTCCGTTTCCCCTTCAAGCACCGCTTCCAGGGTGCCTTCCGGACCCTCCAGGGCCAGCCGGTCACGACTCATGGTTTCCTCCCGATACAATTTCCGGGCCGCTTTTCTTGGCGCGGCAACTAGGACTGTGCTGCAATGTGCTGGCTAAGGAGTATGACATGGATATGCTGACAACCCACCTGCTCTCTTTCCTCGTCGGCCTGGTGGCCGGCGCCGGTGTTTTATACTGGCTGCTGCCCGCGCGGCGCCAGGGCAGCCAACTGATTCGCGAGCGCGATGAAGCCCGCAACGCGCTTAATCATTACCGGGACCAGGTGGACCGCCATTTTCTGGAAACCGCCGATCTGGTCAACGACCTGACCCAGTCCTACCGGGCGGTGCATCAGCATCTGTCCCAGGGCGCCCACGGTCTGTGCAGCGAGGCGGGCCGCCGCAAGGCGGCGGCGAAGAACCTGGACGCGGCGTTCGAGCCGGATACGCCGGCCTCGCAACCGCTGGATTATGCCCCCAAGGCCCAGGGCACGCTGTCCGAGGACTTCGGCCTGGGCAAGAAGAAGGCCGATGGCCCTTACAGCCCGGTGGGCGGCGATGAGGAAGAGCCCGCCGTGGTGGTGGCGCCGCCGCGGGATTACGCGGATGCAGGCAGTGATGATGACGACAGTGATAAGCCGCGCTGATGAAGCGGGTTAGATAGGGCTCTGGGATCCTGCCGGCCGGCTTGCCGACCTTTCGCGGGCTGGGCCCGCTCCCACAACTCTCCGCTCCCACAGCGGAGGCATAAAAAACCCGGCCTTGAGCCGGGTTTTTTATTTGCTTGAAGTGCGCGGGGCTTAGCGGGCCGAGTGGCCTTTCAGCTCCACTTTCACCTTTTCGTGTTCCTGAAGGCCCTGGTAGTAGTTGCGCA
>DGNT01000093.1 GCA_002389055.1 Alcanivorax sp. UBA4485 | reverse complement strand
GCCCGGCAAAAGTGTAGGCTACCGTGAACGATAAGAGACCCGTTAACCTCGATCTAACGACGATCAAGTTCCCGGTCACCGCCATTGCATCCATCACTCACCGTATGACAGGCGTGGCCATTTTCGTTGCCATCCCCGTGCTGCTGTGGATGCTGGATCGCTCCTTGGCGTCCCCCGAGAGCTTTGCGGACCTGAAACAGCTGATGACCTCGCCCCTCGCCAAATTGGTGGTCTGGGCGATCCTGGCCGTCATTCTTTATCACCTGGTCGCCGGTATCCGCCATTTGATTATGGATATGGGCATGGGTGAGACCCTGGAAGGTGGACGTCGTGGCGCCTTCGCCACGTTCATTGTCACCGCGGTACTGATTCTGTTGGCAGGAGCCTGGGTATGGTAACCAGTGTAACGAGCATGGGCCGTAACGGCCTTTCTGACTGGCTGATCCAGCGGGTTTCCGCTGTGGTGATCGCCGTGTACGTGATCGGCATTCTGGGCTTTCTGATCGCCCAGCCGGATCTGGATTACGGCACCTGGAGTGCCTTTATGGGTTCCGTGCCCATGCAGATCGCTAACACCCTTCTGTTGTTCTCCGTGGCCGCCCACACCTGGATCGGCCTGTGGAGCGTGACCACCGACTATCTGACCAGTCTGACCTTCGGCAAAGCGGCCACCAGTGTTCGTCTGGTGGTGCAGATGGCCATCGCGCTGCTGCTGCTTGTGTACCTGCTGTGGGGCCTGCTGATGATCTGGGGAGGCGCATAATCCATGTCCATTCGTACCATCACCTTTGACGCGATCGTCGTTGGCGGCGGGGGCGCAGGCATGCGTGCTTCCCTGCAGATGGCGCAGTCCGGTTTCAAGACCGCGCTGATTTCCAAAGTATTCCCGACCCGTTCGCACACGGTGTCCGCCCAGGGCGGCATTACCTGTGCCATCGCTTCCTCCGATCCCAATGACGATTGGCGCTGGCACATGTACGACACGGTGAAGGGTTCCGACTACATCGGTGACCAGGAAGCCATCGAATACATGTGCCAGGTGGGCCCGGAAGCGGTGTTCGAGCTGGACCACATGGGTCTGCCGTTCTCCCGTACCGAGGAAGGCCGCATCTACCAGCGTCCTTTCGGTGGCCAGTCCAAGAACTTCGGTGAGGGCGGTCAGGCCGCTCGCACCTGTGCCGCCGCCGACCGTACCGGTCACGCGCTGCTGCACACCCTTTACCAGCAGAACCTCAAGAACGGCACCCAGTTCTACAACGAATGGTATGCCGCGGATCTGGTGAAGGACGCCGACGATAACGTCTGCGGCGTTATCGCGATCAGCATCGAGACCGGCGAGACCGTGTTCTTCAAGGCCAAGGCCACGGTGTTCGCCACCGGCGGCGCCGGCCGTATCTATTCCTCCACCACCAACGCCCTGATCAACACCGGCGATGGCGTGGGCATGGCGCTGCGCGCCGGCGTGCCGGTGCAGGACATGGAAATGTGGCAATTCCACCCCACCGGCATCGCCGGCGCGGGCACCCTGGTCACCGAAGGGTGCCGGGGCGAGGGCGGCTACCTTATTAATAAGGACGGCGAGCGCTTCATGGAGCGCTACGCGCCCAACGCCAAGGACCTCGCGTCCCGTGACGTGGTGGCCCGCTCCATGATGATGGAAATCCTCGACGGCCGCGGCGACGGCCCGGACGGCGACTACGTCTATCTGAAGCTGGATCACCTTGGCGAGGAAGTACTGCACAGCCGCCTGCCCGGTATTTGCGAGCTGTCCATCACCTTCGCCCAGGTGGACCCGGTCAAAGAGCCGATCCCGGTGGTGCCCACCTGTCACTACATGATGGGCGGCATCCCCACCAACGTGAACGGCCAGGCGCTCAAGTTCAGCGGCGGCCACGAAGGCGAGGATCAGTTCGTCAACGGCCTGTTCGCGGTGGGCGAGGTGGCCTGCGTATCCGTGCACGGCGCCAACCGTCTGGGTGGCAACTCGCTGCTCGACCTGGTGGTGTTCGGCCGCGCGGCGGGTCTGCACATCGAAGAGGCGCTGCGTCAGGGCATGACCCAGTACGAGCCCAGCGAAGCGGATCTGGAGCGGGCGCTGAGCCGCGTCAACCGCTGGAACGACTCCAAGGACGGCGAATCCGTGTCCTCGCTGCGCAAGGAACTGCAAAGCACCATGCAGAATCACTTCGGTGTATTCCGCAAGGGTGACCTGATGGAAGAGGGCGTGCAGAAGCTGGCCAAGCTGCGCGAGCGCATCGCCAACGCCCATCTCGAGGACAAGAGTCAGTCCTTCAATACCGCCCGTATCGAAGCGCTGGAACTGGACAACCTGCTGGAAGTAGCCGAAGCCACCGCTCTGGCGGCATCCGGCCGCACCGAAAGCCGGGGCGCCCATTCCCGCTACGACTTCCCGGATCGTGACGACGAGAACTGGCTTTGCCATTCCGTGTTCGACCCCACTTCCAAGAAGCTGGGCAAGCGGGACGTGAACTTCAAGCCGAAGACCGTCGATACCTTCCAGCCGAAGATCCGGACCTACTAACGGAGGCGCGTAGCCATGAAAGTCAGTATCTATCGCTACAACCCGGACACCGACCGCGAACCGTCCATGAAAGAGTACGAGGTGGACACCCAGGGCAAGGACCTGATGGTGCTCGACGTGCTCAATCTGGTTAAAGAGCAGGACCCGTCGATGGCGTATCGCCGGTCCTGCCGGGAAGGCGTCTGCGGTTCCGATGGCATGAACATCAACGGCAAGAACGGCCTCGCCTGTATCACCCCGCTGTCGGAAGTGGCGCCGGGCGTGAAGGACGGCAAGAAGCCGCTGGTGCTGCGCCCGCTGCCCGGTCTGCCGGTGATTCGCGATCTGGTGGTGGACATGACCATGTTCTACAACCAGTACGAGAAGGTGCAGCCGTATCTGCAGAACGATACGCCGGCGCCGGCCATCGAGCGCCTGCAGACGCCGGAAGACCGGGCCAAGCTGGACGGTCTCTACGAGTGCATCCTGTGTGCGTGCTGCTCCACCAGTTGCCCCAGTTTCTGGTGGAACCCGGAGAAGTTCCTGGGCCCGGCGGCGCTGCTGCAGAGCTACCGGTTCCTGGCGGACAGCCGTGACGAAGCCACCGAGGAGCGCCTGTCGCGTCTGGATGACCCGTTCAGCCTGTTCCGGTGCCACGGCATCATGAACTGCGTGAGCGTTTGCCCCAAGGGGCTGAACCCAACGCGGGCCATCGGCCATATCCGTTCCATGCTCCTGGAACGGGGCGTGTAACGGAAATTGAAAGGCGGCCCACGGGCCGCCTTTTTTGTGGGCGCCATCCCTGGCCGCAAATTGTATCCGGATGCGACGGAAGGGTTCGGGGAAGGGTGGCTTTGGTTAAGCTTGAGATTGGTGCCGCCGCCCCCATGCCTTAATGAAGGGATGGCAAGCGTTAGACATTGGTGGGATTGCGCCGCGGAGAAAAAAGACCGATAAGTCATTTTCTCCGGAGACGCCTAACAAAACCACCACAAAGGTACTACACTAGGTGGCGGTTTCGGCAACCCCGGAGCCTCCAGACAGCAAGTGGGCCGGCGCTTAAAAGGTGCCGGTCCGTAAACAGCGATGAGCGCGGGTAACAGGGTCGCAGCCCTGTGGACAGAGCAGATACATGCCCACAGGCGTGACGTTCGCCCGGCTAAGGAACGAGCGACGATGCAAGACAGTTCCATGTACCGTCAGTGGCAGTCCTCCCATATCGGGGGCTCCAACGCGGCCTATGTTGATGAACTGTACGAATCCTATCTGACTGATCCCAATTCCGTGCCGGAAGACTGGCGCGCCTACTTCGAAAAACTGCCTTCCGACGGCGCCGTTGAATCCGATGTTCCCCACTCGGCGGTCCGTGAGTATTTCCTGCTCGAAGCCAAGAACAAGTCCCGTGTGCAGAAAGTCGGCGCCGGCGCCGTCAGCAGCGAGCACGAACGCCGCCAGGTGCGGGTGCTCCATCTGATCGCCGCGTATCGCAACCGGGGCCATCAGGTGGCCAGGCTGGATCCGCTCGGCATCATGGAGCGCGAGGCGGTGACCGACCTGGAGCTGGCCCACCACGGCCTGAGCAAGGCGGACATGGACACGGTGTTCCAGACCGGCAACCTGTTCATCGGCAAGCCGGAAGCCACCCTGCGCGAAATCATGGACTGCCTGCAGGGCACCTACTGCTCGACGGTGGGCTGCGAGTACATGCACATCGTCAACACCGCCGAGAAGCGCTGGCTTCAGCAGCGGCTGGAAGGCGTGCGCAGCCATCCGCAATACGGCGCCGATATCAAAGGTCATATTCTCGAGCGTCTGACCGCGGCCGAGGGCCTGGAAAAGTACCTGGGCAGTCGCTTCCCCGGCACCAAGCGCTTCGGCCTGGAAGGCGGCGAGTCGATGATTCCGCTGATGGACGAGATGATCCAGCGGGTCGGCAGCTACGGCGCCAAGGAAATGGTCATCGGCATGGCCCACCGGGGCCGCCTCAATCTGCTGGTGAACATTCTCGGCAAGAGCCCCCGCGATCTGTTTGGTGAGTTCGAGGGCAAGAGCTTCAACGAGAACGGCTCCGGCGATGTGAAGTACCACCAGGGCTTCTCGTCCAACGTGCAGACCTCCGGCGGTGAAGTGCATCTGGCGCTGGCTTTCAACCCGTCCCACCTGGAGATCGTATCGCCGGTGGTTGAAGGCTCGGTGCGCGCCCGCCAGGATCGCCGCGACGACGGCGGCGGTGACCAGGTGGTGCCGATTCTGATTCACGGTGACGCGGCCTTCGCCGGTCAGGGCGTGGTCATGGAGACGTTCCAGATGTCCCAGACCCGCGGGTTCAAGACCGGCGGCACCCTGCACGTGATCGTCAACAACCAGGTCGGCTTCACCACCAGCCGCCGTGACGACGCCCGCTCCACGGAATACTGCACCGACGTGGCGAAAATGGTTCAGTCGCCGATTTTCCACGTCAACGCGGACGACCCGGAAGCGGTGTATTTCGTCACCCAGCTGGCGGTGGACTACCGCATGCAGTTCAAGAAGGACGTGGTGATCGACCTGATCTGCTATCGCCGCTCGGGTCACAATGAGGCGGACGAGCCGTCCTCCACCCAGCCGCTGATGTACAAGAAGATCAAGTCACACCCGTCCAGCCGCACGCTGTACGCGGAGCGCCTGATCAACGAGCAGATCCTGTCCGAGCAGGACGCCCAGAAGATGGTCGACGACTATCGCGACGCCCTGGACGAAGGCAACCATGTGGTCAAATCACTGGTGCGTGAGCCCAACAAGTCCCTGTTCGTGGACTGGAGCCCCTACGTCGGTCATCAGGTCGAAGACGATTGGGACACCGGCTATCCGCTGAAGAAACTTCAGGATCTGGCCAACCGTCTGGAAACCGTGCCCGAGGGCGTGGTTCTGCAGCGGCAGGTGAAGAAGATTCTCGAGGACCGCCGCAAGATGACCGCCGGCGCCATGTCGATCAACTGGGGCTACGGCGAGACCCTTGCCTACGCCACTCTGCTGGATCAGGGCGTGATGGTGCGGCTCACCGGCCAGGATTCCGGGCGCGGTACCTTCTCCCACCGTCATGCGGTGCTGCACAACCAGAAGAACGGCGAGGACTATGTGCCTCTGGCCCATCTTCAGGAAGGTCAGCCGCGCTTTGATATTTACGACTCGCTGCTTTCCGAGGAGGCGGTGCTCGGCTTTGAGTACGGTTACGCCACCACCACCCCGGAAGCGCTGATCGTCTGGGAAGCGCAGTTCGGCGACTTCGCCAACGGCGCCCAGGTGGTGATCGACCAGTTCATGTCGTCCGGCGAAGCCAAGTGGGGGCGTTTGTGCGGCCTCACCCTGTTGCTGCCGCACGGCTACGAAGGTCAGGGCCCGGAGCATTCCTCCGCCCGTCTGGAGCGTTTCCTGCAGCTGTGCGCCGAGCACAACATGCAGGTGTGCGTGCCCACCACCCCGGCGCAGATTTTCCATCTGCTGCGGCGTCAGGCGGTACGGCCGCTGCGCAAGCCGCTGGTGGTGATGACGCCGAAAAGCCTGCTGCGCCACAAACGCGCCAAATCGTCCCTGGAAGACCTTTCCGAAGGCCGTTTCCAGACCGTTCTGGACGACCGCGCCGACATGGACCACAAAGACATCAAACGTGTGGTCATGTGCTCCGGCAAGGTGTTCTACGACCTGCTGGAAAAACGCGAGTCGGACGACCTCAACGACACCGCGCTGGTGCGCATCGAGCAGCTTTATCCGTTCCCGGAAAAGCGTCTCCAGGAAGTGCTGGAGAGCTATCCCAATCTGGAAAACCTGGTGTGGTGTCAGGAAGAGCCGATGAACCAGGGTGCCTGGTACTGCTCGCAGCACCATATGTTCCGGGTGGCCAGAGCGGTTAACGACAAACTGCATGTGCATTACGCGGGCCGCGACATGGCGGCGGCCCCGGCGGTGGGCTCCATGTCCCTGCACGTGGAACAGCAACAGCGTCTCGTCGAAGACGCCTTCCAGATCAACTGAGCGACAGCCAACCGAGATAGGGTTAAGGAATAAGCATGGCGACAGACATCAAAGCCCCACAGTTTCCCGAATCCGTAGCGGACGGCACCGTGGCGACCTGGCACAAGAAAGAAGGCGAGGCGGTCAAGCGTGACGAGCTGCTGGTGGACATCGAAACCGACAAAGTAGTGCTGGAAGTGGTAGCCCCCAGCGACGGTGTGGTGGCGAAGATCCTCAAGGACGAAGGCGACACCGTGGAAAGCCAGGAAGTGCTGGGCCAGCTGGAAGCCGGTAGCGGCGCCGGCGGCGCGGACAGCGGTGCCAGCAAGGACGAAGACAAGGACACCGCGAAAGACAGCGGAGAAGACGACAAGGGCGAACAGAAAGAAGCGCCCGCGGCGGACGATAAAGACGCGCAGGACAACGACGAGCAGGGCGGTGACAAAGACGCCCAGGCCGGCCCGGCGGCGCGCAAGATGATGAGCGAACACAATCTCTCCGCGTCCGACGTCAAGGGCAGCGGCCGGGACGGTCGCATCACCAAGGAAGACGTGGAGAAGGCGCTGGCCAGCCGCGAGGAGCGTAAGCAGTCTTCCGGCGGCGAGGCCAAGAGCGACGCGCCCAAGGCGGCGCCGATGCCGGCACCGGAGCCGGGTGAGCGTGAAGAGCGCCGGGTACCGATGACCCGCCTGCGTAAGCGCATCGCCGAGCGGCTGGTGTCCGCGCAACAGAACGCGGCCATGTTGACCACCTTCAACGAGGTCAACATGAAGCCGATCATGGACATGCGCAAGAACTACAAGGACGCCTTCGAAAAAGCCCACGGCGTGCGCCTCGGCTTTATGGGCTTCTTTACCCGCGCCTGCGTGGAAGCGCTGAAGCGCTACCCCGAAGTGAACGCCTCCATCGACGATGACGACGTGGTGTACCACGGTTACTACGACATCGGCATGGCGGTGTCCACCGAGCGCGGTCTGGTGGTGCCAGTGGTACGTGACGCGGACCAGAAGGGTCTCGCGGAAGTAGAGTCGCAGATCATCGATTACGGCCAGAAGGCCCAGAAAGGCAAGCTGTCCATCGACGAGATGACCGGCGGCACCTTCACCATTTCCAACGGTGGCGTGTTCGGTTCGCTGATGTCGATGCCGATCCTCAACCCGCCGCAGACTGCCATCCTGGGAATGCATAAGATTCAGGAACGGCCCATGGCGGTGGACGGTGAAGTGAAAATTCTGCCGATGATGTATCTGGCGCTGTCCTACGACCACCGCCTCATCGACGGCAAGCAGGCGGTGCAGTTCCTGGTCGCGGTGAAGAACTTTATCGAGGACCCGGCGCGGCTGCTGCTGGACATTTAAGGGATTTGTTATGGCTGATAAATACGATGTCATCGTCATCGGCGGCGGCCCCGGCGGTTACGTCGCCGCGATTCGCTGCGCGCAGTTGGGCTTCAACACGGCCTGCATCGAGAAGCGCGTCAACAAACAGGACCAGCCGGCACTCGGCGGCACCTGCCTGAACGTGGGCTGCATTCCGTCCAAGGCGTTGCTGGATTCTTCCTGGAAGTACCACGAAGCCGAGCATGCGTTCGCCGAACATGGTGTCGGGGTGGGCAAACTGACCCTCGACCTGGACACCATGCACCAACGCAAGGACAAAGTGGTGCAGCAACTCACCGGCGGCGTGGCCTCCCTGTTCAAATCGAACAAGGTGACCTGGTTGCAGGGCAGTGGCCAGCTCAAGGCCAACAAGCAGGTGCAGTTCACGCCGCTGGAAGGCGATGAACAAAGCCTGGAAGCGGAACACGTGATTCTCGCCGCCGGCTCGGTGCCGGTGGACATTCCGGTCGCCGAGGTGGATCAGAAGATCATCGTGGATTCCACCGGGGCGTTGGAATTCGATTCCGTGCCGAAGAAGCTGGGCGTCATCGGCGCCGGCATTATCGGCCTGGAGCTGGGCAGCGTGTGGGCCCGTCTCGGCAGTGAAGTGAAGGTGCTCGAAGCGGTGGATACGTTCCTGCCCACCGTGGACAGGCAGATCGGCAAGGAAGCGTTCAAACTGTTTTCCAAACAAGGGCTCGACATCCACCTGGGTGCCCGGGTCACCGGAACCAAGAAGAACAAGAATTCCGTGCGCGTCACCTACAGCTACGACGGTGAAGAGCACGAAGAGACGTTCGACCGCCTGATCGTGGCGGTGGGCCGCCGTCCTTACACCGAAGGCCTGCTCAGCCAGGACGCCGGCGTGACCATGGACGAACGTAATTACGTTTACGTCGACAGTCAGTGCCGCACCGATGTCCCCGGCGTGTATGCGATCGGCGACCTGGTGCGTGGACCGGCTCTGGCCCACAAAGCGATCGAAGAGGGCGTGATGGTGGCGGATGTGATTGCCGGGGAACATACCCAGGTTAATTACGACGCCGTGCCGGGCGTCATTTATACCCATCCGGAGGTCGCCTGGGTGGGTAAAACCGAGGAAGAGGTGAAGGATTCCGGCGAGCCGTATAAAACCGGCACGGTACCCTTCGCCGCCAATGGCCGCGCGCTGGCCGCCGGCGAGCCCGGCGGCATGGTGAAGTTCGTGGTGGACGAAAAAACCGACCGGGTGCTGGGCATGCACATCCTGGGTCCACAGGCCTCCGAGTTGATTCAGCAAGGGGTCGTGGCGATGGAATTCGGTGCCAGCATCGAAGACCTGCAATTGATGGTGTTCGGCCACCCGAGCCTCTCCGAGACCGTGCATGAAGCGGCTCTGGCCACGGACTACAAGGCTATCCACGTGGCGCAACGCCGCCGCAAAAAGTAGGGCCCCGAACAGATACCCGAGGGCCCCGAGACGAAGGGGCCCGAAGAGGCCCCGATATTGCGCCGGGAGCGCTATCCACAGACAAGCTTACGGAAGTTAAGGCATGAATCTCCACGAGTATCAGTCGAAACAGCTTTTTGCTGATTACGGCCTGCCGGTTTCTCCGGGCTTCGCTTGCGATACACCGGAAGAGGTGGCGGCGAAAGCAAAGGAAATCGGTGGTGATAAATGGGTCGTCAAGGCCCAGGTACACGCCGGTGGCCGCGGTAAGGCCGGTGGCGTCAAACTGGTCGACAGCCCCGAGGAAGCGGCGGAATTCGCCAAGAAGTGGCTGGGCCAGCGTCTGGTGACGTTCCAGACCGACGAGCACGGTCAGCCGGTGACCAAAATCCTGGTGGAAACCTGCACCGACATCGCCCGCGAACTGTACCTCAGCGCGGTGCTCGACCGGGCCACTCGTCGAGTGGTGTTCATGGCGTCCACCGAGGGCGGCGTGGAGATCGAGAAAGTCGCCGAGGAAACCCCCGAGAAAATTCTCAAAGCGATCGTCGATCCGCTGGTCGGCGCGCAGCCCTATCAGGCCCGCGAGATCGCGTTCCAGCTGGGTCTGGAAGGCAAGCAGATTAACCAGTTCGCGAAAATTTTCGTGGGCCTGGCGAAGCTGTTCGAAGAAAAGGATCTGGCGTTGATCGAAGTGAACCCACTGGTGATCACCGACCAGGGTGACCTGCATTGTCTGGATGCCAAGATCAACGTGGACGGCAGCGCGCTGTTCCGCCACCCGGATATCAAGGCGCTGGACGACCCCTCCCAGGAGGATGACCGCGAACGCCGCGCCGCCGAATGGGACCTCAACTATGTGGCCCTGGAAGGCAACATCGGCTGCATGGTCAACGGCGCCGGCCTGGCCATGGGCACCATGGACCTGGTCAAGCTGAAAGGCGGCGCGCCCGCCAACTTCCTGGACGTGGGTGGCGGCGCCACCAAGGAACGCGTCACCGAAGCGTTCAAGATCATCCTGTCCGACGACCAGGTAAAAGCGGTTCTGGTGAACATCTTCGGCGGCATCGTCCGTTGTGACCTGATCGCCGAGGGCATCATCGGCGCCGTGGAAGAAGTCGGCGTGGACGTGCCGGTCGTGGTGCGTCTTGAAGGCAACAACGCCGAACTGGGCGCCAAGAAGCTCGCCGAGAGCGGCATGAACATCGTTGCCGCAGAAAGTTTCGACGACGCCGCCGAACAGGTGGTGAAAGCCGCTGGAGGTGCCAAATGAGCGTATTGATTGATAAGAACACCAAGGTGATCTGCCAGGGTTTCACCGGCAGCCAGGGCACCTTCCATTCCGAACAGGCGCTGGAGTACGGCACCAAGATGGTGGGCGGCGTGACCCCGGGTAAAGGCGGTCAGACCCATCTGGGCCTGCCGGTGTTCAATACCGTGGCCGAAGCGGTCAAAGAGACCGGCGCCACCGCGTCCGTGATCTACGTACCGGCGCCGTTCTGTAAGGATTCCATCCTGGAAGCCGCCGACGCGGGCATCGAACTGATCGTCTGCATCACCGAGGGCATCCCGGCGCTGGACATGCTCTATGTGAAGGAATATCTGGACCGCAAGCAGGGGGTGCGCCTGATCGGCCCGAACTGCCCGGGTGTGATCACCCCCGGTGAATGCAAGATCGGCATCATGCCCGGTCACATTCACAAGCCGGGCAAGGTGGGCATCGTGTCCCGTTCCGGCACCCTGACCTACGAGGCGGTCAACCAGACCACCAAACTGGGTTACGGTCAGTCCACCTGCATCGGCATCGGCGGCGACCCGATTCCCGGGACCACCTTTATCGAGGCGCTGGAACTGTTCCAGAACGACCCGCAGACCGAAGCCATCGTGATGGTGGGTGAAATCGGCGGTACCGCCGAGGACGAAGCGGCCGCGTACATCAAGGACAACGTGACCAAACCGGTGGTCAGCTACATCGCCGGTGTCACCGCGCCCCCGGGTAAGCGCATGGGCCACGCGGGCGCCATCATCGCCGGCGGCAAGGGCACCGCGGACGAGAAGTTCGCCGCCCTGGAAGCGGCCGGTGTGGTCACCGTCCGCAACCCCGCCGAGATCGGCGAAGGCGTGAAAAAAGCCACCGGCTGGTAGTCCCGCGACGCACCAGAGTGGTTAATAAAAAGGCCGGCAATCGCCGGCCTTTTTTATACCCCGCCACCGTCAGTGCAGGATGTCCTCGTCATCGTCGTCCATATTGAAGAACTCATAATCACCAAGCTCGCGCTTGAGACGGCGCTCTTCCAGACGGTCTTCGATGCGGTGTCTCATATCCATGTTAAAACTGCGTGAACGGGCTGCTT
>DGNT01000092.1 GCA_002389055.1 Alcanivorax sp. UBA4485 | reverse complement strand
CGGTGACCCGGTCCACGTCCTCAAAGCCCATGCCCTGGGTGGGTTCGTCCAGCAGCATCAGCACCGGGTCCATGGCCAGGGTGGTGGCCAGTTCCAGGGCCCGCTTGTGGCCGTAGGGCAGGCTGCCGGCGGCGTGGGCGGCGACGCCGGTGAGTCCCACCGAATCCAGCAATTCCATGGCGCGGTCGTTCAGCCGGTTGAGCACGCGGTCGCTTTTCCAGAAGTGAAACGACATGCCCAGCTCGCGCTGCAGTGCCAGCCGCACGTTGTCGAGCACGCTCAGGCTGGCGAACACCGCGGAGATTTGGAACGAGCGCACCATGCCGCGCCGCGCCACTTCGCGGGGCGGCAGCGCGGACACCGAGCGCCCGTTGAAGTGGATCTCGCCGGCGCTGGGCTCGGTGAAGCGGGTGAGCAGGTTGAACAGCGTGGTCTTGCCGGCCCCGTTGGGGCCGATCAGGGCGTGGATGTGCCCCTTCTTTACCGACAGGTCCACGTTGTCGACGGCGGTAAAACCCTTGAAATGTTTGCTTAACCGCCGGGTGCCCAGTACCTCTTCCGTCATGACCGTCCCCTTAACTGTTGACCAAAGGGCAGCGTGATTCGGAGAGCGGCTGGTAGGCCTTTTCCGCCGGCACGGTTTCGCGCAGCTTGTAGTAATCCCACTCGCCTTCGGACTCCGCCGGGCTTTTTACCTCGTAGAGATAGACATCGTGGACCATCTGGCCGTCCGCGCGGATGCGGCCGTTCTTGGCGAACAGGTCGTTGATCTCCTGCTCGTGCAGATAGGCGAGCACCGCATCGGCGTCGTCGGTGCCCAGGGTTTTAGCCGCGCCCAAGTAGTTGGTGACCGCCGAGTAAGTGGCGGCGTTGAGCATGTTGGGCATCTTGCCGGTCTTTTCCTTGAAGCGCTTGCTCCACTGACGCGCGGCGTCGTCCTGATCCCAGTAGAACCCTTCCACCAGCAGCATGCCCTGGGTGACTTCCAGTCCGAGGGCGTGCACGTCGGTCATGCTGGCGGCCAGGCCGACGATTTTCTGCGACTGGTTAATGCCGAACTCGTTGGCCACGCGCACCGCGTTGTGCAGGTCGCCGCCGGCGTTGGCGATGCCGATTACATCGGCGCCGGAGCTCTGCGCCTGCAGCATGAACGACGCGAAGTCGGACGCGCCCATCGGGTGGTGCAGGGAACCGAGCACTTCGCCGCCGCTGTTTTCCACCGCTTTGGTGGCGTCGTATTCGATGGACTTGCCGAGCGCGTAATCCACCGTCACGAAGTACCAGGACTCGTTGCCCTGCTCGGTGATGGTGCGGCCCAGGCTGTTGGCCAGGGAGTAGGTGTCCCAGGCATAGAGAATGGTGTTCGGCGAGCACTGCTCGTTGTTGATGGTGGTGGAGCCGGCGCCGGTGACCATCAGCACGCGGTCCTTGTCGCGGGTCACCTCGGACACCGCCAGCGCCACCGCGGAGTTGATCACATCGGTGATCATGTCCACGCCGTCGGTGTCGTACCACTCGCGGGCGCGGCTGGCGGCCACGTCGGTTTTGTTCTGATGGTCGGCGGTGACCACTTCCACTTTGAAGCCGGGCTTCTGCTCGGCGACGAAGTCGTCCACCGCCATGCGCGCGGCGGTGACGGCGCCTTCGCCGCTCAGGTCTGAGAAGATGCCGGACATGTCCGCCAGCACGCCGATTTTCACGGTGTCGTCGGAGATGCCCTTTGCGTTGTTTTGCTTGGCGCCATCGTTCGCGCCGGCCACGGCGGTGGCGAGCAGTGCGATGGCGAAGAGGCTGGTTTTTATTGGTTTATGCATGATGCGTCCTCAAATTGTTGTTGTGCTTTTTGGGTATCGGACTCAGCCGCTGACGCGCTGCGCCCATTTGCTGATTTCATCCAGGGTGTCGGTGGTTTCCGGCAGGAACGGGAACAGGGTGTAGACGTGCACCGAGTCCTTCACCGGCACCATGGTCACGTCCACGCCCGCTTCCCGGGCGCGTTCCAGCAGGCGGCTGCTGTCGCTGTACAGGGACTCGCCCTCCACGGCGGACAGGAATACCGGCGGCAGGCCTTTCAGGTCGCCGAACAGCGGTGACACCAGCGGGTCGCGGGGCTCGTGCTCCTGGAAATAGGAGGCCGCCATGAACGCCAGGGTGTCGCGGTTGGCCGCCGGGTCCTGGCCGGCGAATTCCTTGATGCTGGCGCCGGACAGGGTGAGATCGGCGAACGGGCAGATGGCGATGATGCCGGCGGGCTGTTGGTCGCCGGCCATCTTCAGGGTGAGTGCCAGGGCCAGTGCCAGGCCGGCGCCGGAGGACTCGCCGCTAAGCAGAATCCGCGACGGGGCCACGCCGCTGTTGACCAGCCCGCGGTAGGCGTCCACCGCGTCGTCGAGCGCCGCCGGGTAGGGGTTTTCCGGGGCCAGCCGGTAGTCCACGGTGACGCAGTCGCCGCCCACCGCCTTGGCCAGCCGGCCGGCGTACTCCACTGACCCCTTGGCGGAGCCGAGCATGTAGCCGCCGCCGTGGAAGTGCAGCACGGTGGTGCGGTTGTCGGCGGCGGTGGCGCCGGCGGCGCGCACGCGCAGCGCTTCCACGCCGCCCAGCTCGGCGTTCTCCACGGACAGGTCGTCCGGCGCCGGGAAGTGGGTGGTCAGGAAGCGGTCGTAGCCTTCGCGCATGCCGTCGTGGCCGCGTGCCACGTCCTCGGCGGTGAACGCGGACTTCCACATATCGAAAGCGCGCTGGCTCTCGGGGCGCTCCATCTTCTTGTCTTCGCGGGTGGCGGACAGGCCCTGCACTTCACCGGCCGGGCGCTTCACCTCTTCCAGCACGTTGTAATCCCAAACGAACGCCCAGGTGGCCTCGGTCATCGGGTCGATGTGCTGCATGCCTTTCCAGCGGCCGTTGCGCGCCTTGATGCGCTCCGGCTCGGACTCGTGCACCAGCTTGACCATGGCGCGGGCGCCGGACTGAACCCGGGTGGTGCGCGGGCGGCGGCGCTGTTCGTACTCTTCCAGCGCGGTTTCCAGATTGTCTTCGCCGTAGTGCTCCAGCATGGTCGCCAGCACCCAGGCGTCCTCGATGCCCTGGCAGGCGCCCTGGGCCAGGAACGGCACCATCGGGTGGGCGGCGTCGCCCATCAGCGTCACGCGGCGGTCGGTCCAGCGGTCGATGGGGTCGCGGTAGAACATGCCGGTGAGGAAGGCGGTGTCGATCTGATCCATCATCGCCTGGGCGCGCGGCTCCAGGTCGGCGAAGGAGGCGCGCAGCTCCTCGATGTCGCCGCTCTCGGTCCAGGACTCGCGGTGCACCTCGCCGGAGGGCACCGAGGCGAGAATGCTGTAGAGGTTCTGGGGGCGGATCCAGTAGGTGATCAGGGTGCGGCCGGGGCCGAACCAGTAGTTGCCGCGCTCGGGCAGGTCGATGCCTTCCAGCTTCTCGGCGGGGATCAGCGCCCGCCACATGAGGATATTGGAAAACTGCACGTCGTCCTCGCCGAACAGCTGCTTGCGGATCACCGAGTGAATGCCGTCAGCGGCGATCAGCACATCGCCGTGCAGGTCGTCGCCGCCCTTGATGTGCACGGTGACGCCGCTCTCATCCTGCTCGAAGCCGGTGCAATGCACCCCGAGCCGCAGCGACTTGGCGGGCAGGGCGTCGGCGAGAATCTCGATCAGGTCGGCGCGGTGGATGTTGTACAGCGGCGCGCCCCAGCGCTGCGCGCCTTCCTCGCCCAGCGGCGACACGTACAGCAGCTTGCCGTTGCGGATATCACGCATGTCGAACGACTTCGGGATCACCGACTTGGCCGCCACGGCCTGCTCCAGGCCGAGCTCGCGCAGCACTACCGAGCCGTTGCTGGCGATTTGGATGCCGGCGCCGATCTCCGAAAGCTGGGGGGCCTGTTCAATGATGGTCGCGTCGATGCCCTTGTGGCGAAGCGCGATGGCGGCGGTCAGGCCGGCGATGCCGGCGCCCACGATCAAAACGTGCATGTTTGCTCTCCCTTCTTATTCTGTTTTATGCATTACGAACGAATGTTCGTACGTAGTGGAGGCAGTGTTCCCCAACCCCCGAACCCCTGTCAACACTTTCGTGCGAGCGGGCCCCGCCCGCGAAAGGGAGCGAAGCTCCCGGCAATCTCCTACATCCGCAATCGCCCCTGGCCGACAGACCAGGCTACGGGGCCTTGCCATAGTCAGACTTTGGTACCCGGATAATAAATTGTTGTCATTTGACAACATTGGGCTTCTATGGGACGCTTTCAAGGACATGCAATGGCACGAAAAAAACACCCGAAAGCAGCTGTCGAAGAGGCGGTTCAGTACGCGGAAAAGCACGGTTGGCAGGTGAAGGCTTCAGGCAAAAGCGCTCACGCTTGGGGCATTCTGCAATGCCCGAACAACGACCCGGCTTGTCGATGTGGGCGTTTCTGCCGCAACAGCGTTTGGTCGACACCTCGAAATGAAGAGGGGCACGCCAAAAGCATCAGGCGATGGGTCGATAACTGTGAATTCGGGCTGCAACACCTGGGAGATTTGGACGATGAATGAATACGAATTCCAGTTGTACTACCAGCTCCCGGAAAGCGAACCTGATCCGGAAGCCTGGCTTGATGCTCTTTTCGAATCGGGCTGTGATGATGCCCTCGTCGGGGTTGGCGTCGCTGGCCATATGGCCCTGGATTTCACCCGGCAAGCCCAGGGCCCGCTGGCGGCTCTGCGCTCGGCGATTGACGACGTGCAGCGCGCCATTCCCACAGGGCGGCTTGTCTGTGTTGGGCCTGACCTGCTGAATCTTTCCGAGCTTTCGACATTACTGTCCGAACGTCTTTCGAAAGTCAGTCGTCAGGCGATGAGGAAATACGCTACCGGCAACGTACGCAGAGTCAAAACGCGCTTTCCTCCCGCGCGGGTATCCGGTTTCACACCGCTATGGCATCTCGATGAGGTTATCAAGTGGATGAAGCACAACGGCAGATTTGAACCCGAGGTCGCCGAACGCGCGGACGCGCTCATCGAACTTTCAGCCGCGATCAGGACACTCAATGCTCTTGACGAGTATGCGGCCAGCCGTGCCGCTTATCCGGACCTGGCCGAACAGGCGCTCGACCTGGCCCGTTCCTGAAGGTAGGAGCGGGCCCCGCCCGCGAAAGGCCGGCGAACGCCGGCCGGCCATCCCGCCAGCGATCTCCTACATCCGCAATCGCCTCTGACTGACAGACCAGGCAGCTCGACCTTGTCATAGTCAGCCTTCCCTTGGGACTCGAATACAGCTACTATTTATCATCAGGTGATATGATTATATGTCAAAGGACCCAGGCTTGGCTGGCTTGCTTGATTTGCACGGCTCGATCATTGATCAGGAAGGAGGGTATTGGATGATGATGTGGACCGGGTCCTGGTGGAGGTTAAGAAGCGATGAAAACGATAGTGATCGGCATTATGACCCAGGAGAAGATTCGCGAACGGATGCTGTCTATTGCCCGGGGCGAGTACAAACCGAAACCGGGTGAGCCCAAGGTCTGGTTTACGTCCATGAAATCGCTGGCGGAGGTCCTGAGTGATGATAACCGTGCCTTGCTTCGCGTGATTACCGAGACGAAGCCGAAATCAATCTCAGCGCTGGCCGAAACCACCGGCCGCAAACCCGGGAATTTGTCCCGTACTTTGAAGACGATGTCCCGCTACGGCATCGTGGATTTGAAGCGAGACAAGAATACAGTCCGCCCGATCGCCAACGCGACGCGGTTCCGCATCGTCGCGGCCTGAGCACCGCGCCTACAATTGCGTCGCGATTAATGAGAAAATAGTCGGCTTTCGGGCGCGTGGCCCCAAATGACTGGCGAAAAGGCGACTTAGTGAGCGGAAAGCGGATTCTCAGTGTCTTCGGCACCCGCCCGGAGGCCATCAAAATGGCGCCAGTGGTGAAAGCCCTGGGCGCCGACCCCCGCTTCGACAGCCGGGTGTGCGTGACCGCCCAGCACCGCGAGATGCTGGATCAGGTGCTGGCGCTGTTTGAGATCACGCCGGACCACGACCTGGACATCATGGCGCCGGGCCAGGACCTCTACGACATCACCACCCGCATTCTGCTCGGCCTGCGCGACGTGATTCGCGCCGAGAAGCCGGACATGATCCTGGTGCACGGCGACACCACCACCACGCTGGCGGCCTCCCTGGCGGCGTTCTACGAGAAAGTGCCGGTGGGCCATGTGGAAGCCGGGCTGCGCACCGGCAATCTGCTTTCCCCCTGGCCGGAAGAGGCCAACCGCAAACTCACCGGAGTGCTCGCCGCCGCTCACTTCGCGCCCACCGGCAGCGCCCGTGACGCCTTGCTGGCCGAGGGCGTGGACGAGGCCCGTATTCTCACCACCGGCAACACCGTGATCGACGCCTTGCTGTGGGTGCGCGAGCGCATCGACGGCGACGCCGCGTTGCGCGATGAGCTGGCCGGGCGTTTTCCCTACGGCCTGGAGCGCCCCATGGTGCTGATCACCGGCCACCGGCGCGAGAGCTTCGGCGGCGGGTTCGAGCGCATCTGCCAGGCGGTGTCGCGGCTCGCCGAGGCCCACCCGGGCACTGATTTTGTCTATCCGGTGCACCTCAATCCCAATGTGCAGGAGCCGGTGAACCGGTTGCTCAGCGGCCGGCCCAATGTGCACCTGATCGAGCCCCAGGACTACCTGCCGTTCGTGTGGTTGATGAGCAACGCGACGCTGATTCTTACCGACTCCGGCGGCATCCAGGAAGAGGCGCCGTCCCTGGGCAAGCCGGTACTGGTAATGCGCGACACCACCGAGCGCCCGGACGCGGTCCATGCCGGCACGGTAAAGCTGGTGGGCACCGGCGCCGAGGCGATCCACGACGAAGCGCATCGCCTGCTCACCGACCAGGCCGCCTGGGACGCGATGAGCCGCGCTCACAACCCCTACGGCGACGGCCGGGCCTCCCTGCGTATCGCCGACTACCTGGCTGACAATTAGTGTTGGATACTTTCAAAAAATGAAAGTATCCTGCATTTTATGGAGACATTGACCCGGACTCTGATCGATCAAGGACTGACGGAGCAGGTGCTGACCGAGAAGCAGCTGGCACGCCTGCTTCGGGGTACCGATCAACGGCGCTATAACCTGGTTAACCGTGCATTGCACGCCCAGGAGCTGTGGCGGCTCCGTCGTGGGCGCTATTTGTTGTCCCCGGTGGTGTCGGGCTACCGGCCGCACCCTTTCGTGATTGTTCAGTCTCTTCATCCGGGGGCCTATGTGTCGTTCGAGGCCGCGCTGTCGCATCACGGCTGGATTCCTGAATCAACGCCTTTGGTTCAGGCGGTTACGCCGGGGCGGCGCCGGGATTTGGTTACTGTCACCGGGGTCGGAGAGTTCCGTTTCTATCCGTTGGCGTTGAATCCTGGCGGCTTTTTGCGCGGTGTTGAGCGCTCTGTCTTGTCCGGCCATCCGGCACTAGTGGCCAGGCCGTTGCGTGCATTGCTGGATTTACTCTGCTTGCGTAAGGAAGAATGGCCGGGAGGCACCGCCCTTCTTCAGGGACTGCGCATTGATGAGCAGGCCTGGAAATCGGTGGACGTTTCAGAAATGGACGCATTGCGGGCGGTGTATAAACATCGCCGCATGCAGCGTTTGATTGACGCTCTACAAAAGGATTTGGCCGATGATTGATCTGTTGCGTCAGCGCCTGGAGCGCTACGCGTGCACGGATGCTCTTCAGGAGGAGCACGCCCTCAAGGAAATTCTTCAGGAAGTCGCGCTGTATGGCTTATGGCGGGCGAATTTCTATGAAGTGGCGGCGTTCCAGGGTGGCAGCAGTCTGCGAATACTGCATGGGTTGCCGCGCTTTTCGGAGGATCTGGATTTTATTCTTATCGAGCCCGACAAGGATTTCCAGTGGCAGCCGTATTGTGATGAGCTTCAAGAGGTTTTGCTTGAGTTTGGTGTCCGAGCGGAGCTTTCCGACCGGGGAAAGATGGACCGTGCCGTGCGACAGGCGATGCTCAAGGACGACTCCATCGGTCGACAGCTGGACCTCTCTTTCATGCAAACCGATTCAGGAAGAAAGCTGCGGGTTAAACTGGAGATCGACACTCGGCCCCCGGCAGGCAGTGGTTTTGAATCTCATTACCTGGATTTCCCTCTCGATTTCGAGGTGCGCAGCCAGGACCTGGCCAGTAACTTCGCGTTGAAAATCCACGCCCTGCTTTGCCGGGACTACCTGAAGGGGCGGGACTGGTTCGACTTCAATTGGTATATCAAGCAAGGTGTGGCGCCAAATTTGAGCCACCTGCAGGCCGCGCTGCGACAGGCCGGCCCATGGCAGGGGACGGATCCGGTGGTCGATGCGGCCTGGTTGGAGGCGGCACTGACGGAAGCCGTGAACACCATCACCTGGCGAGAGGCGGCGGACGACGTCGACCCTTTTCTGTCGCCGGCGGAACGTCATGGGCTTGCCCTGTGGAAGGCGCCGTTTTTCTTGGATAAGGTTCGCAAGCTCAACGCTTTGATCCTCCAAAACCCCATTGCCAAGGATTAACCCTCTTATGGATTTCAATACCGTTTGTGTCGTCGGCCTGGGTTACATCGGCCTGCCCACCGCCGCGGTTTTCGCCGGCCGCCGCAAGAAGGTGATCGGCGTGGATGTGAACCAGAACGCGGTGGACACCATCAATCGGGGCGAGATCCATATTGTCGAGCCGGAGCTGGATATCGCCGTGCACGCGGCGGTGAAAGAGGGCTACCTGCACGCCACCACCGAGCCGGAGCCGGCGGACGCGTTTCTGATCGCGGTGCCGACGCCGTTCAAACGCCAGGCCGACCCGGACGCGGTGCCGGAACCGGACCTGAGTTTTATCCGCGCGGCGGCGCGTTCGGTGGCGCCGGTGCTGCGTAAGGGCAACCTGGTGATTCTGGAATCCACCTCGCCGGTGGGCGCCACCGAAGCGATGGCGGCCTGGCTGGCGGAGGCGCGCCCGGACCTGAGCTTTCCCCAGGACGCGGGGGAGGGCGCCGATATCCGCGTGGCGCATTGCCCCGAGCGGGTGCTGCCCGGGCGCATCATGCACGAGCTGATCGAGAACGACCGCATTATCGGCGGCATGACGCCGGCCTGCGCCGAGGCCGCCGCCGAGCTGTACCGCACCTTCGTGCGCGGCGACTGCCTGACCACCACCGCGCGCACCGCCGAGATGGCGAAGCTCACCGAAAACGCCTTCCGTGACGTCAATATCGCGTTCGCCAATGAGCTGTCGATCATCGCCGAACGGCTCGACATCAACGTCTGGGAACTGATCGCGCTGGCCAACCGCCATCCGCGCGTCAATATTCTGCAGCCGGGCCCGGGCGTGGGCGGCCACTGCATCGCCGTGGACCCCTGGTTCATCGTCAGCGAGACGCCGGAGCTGGCGCGGCTGATCCGCGCCGCCCGGGAAGTGAACAGCGGCAAGCCGGACTGGGTGGTGGAAAAAATCAAAACGGCGGTGGGCGAGTTTCTGCAGGCGAACCCGGACAAGCGCGCTGGCGACGTGACCATCGCCTGCTTCGGTCTGGCGTTCAAGCCGGACATCGACGACCTGCGCGAAAGCCCGGCACTGGATATCACCACCCGGGTGGCGGCGGAACACCCCGGCGCGCTGCTGGCGGTGGAGCCGAACATCAAAGCGTTGCCGGCGGGCCTGACGGAGCACGGCGCCAGCCTGGTCGCCGCCGACCAGGCTCTGGCGAACGCGGATGTGGTGGTCGCCCTGGTGGCGCACCGCTCGTTCCGGCGGTTGGCGCCGACGGCGCTTGACGGCAAAAGAGTGGTGGACGCCTGTGGGCTTTGGAACCGCGCCGCCCCATGATGTGGAAAAATCTGTCCTTCGGGCTGCTTAGCCGCCTGATCCAGATCATCGTTTCGTTCTTCACCATCGGCATGGCGATGAAGGCGATCGGCCTGGACGCCTGGTGGATCGTCGCCACGGCGCTGAGCGTGATCACCTTGCTGCTGATGGTGCAGGCCGCGTCCACGGCGGGGCTTTCCCGTCTTTTGATCGAGTATCAGAACCAGCCGTCTTCGTTCGGCGCTTTGTATGTGACCGCCCTGACCGCGTTTCTCTGCATGGGGCTGGTCGCCTTCGCGCTGGGCGGTTTGTTCTTCCTGTATTCCAGCTCGCCGATTGGCGATGAATTGCTGGTGTCGCTGGGCGGTTTGATTTTCACCCTGATCGCCATACCCAAATACGCGGCTCTGTACGCCGCCGACCGGCTCGATCTACAGTTCAAGATTCTCATCGCCACCGCCCTGGGCAAGCTGGCCCTGATCTCGCTGCTGTTCGCCGGTGAGCGCCTGGGCACCTTTACCTTCTGTACGGTATTGGCTTTCGAGCAGATGATGATTTATCTGCTGGTCAGCCTTCAGTTCAACCGGATCGTGGGTGAGGAAAAGCTGCCGAGCACCGGCCGCTGGTTCTATGTGGATGAGTTTCGCAAGGCGTTCTCGTTCAACGCCTGGATCAGTGTGAACAGCCTGAGCCAGAGTCTGATCATCACGGCGCCGCAGATTCTGTTGCACGGCGCGGTAGGCAGCCGGTCGTTATCCGTCTATGGGGTGTTCCTGCAACTGCATAATTTTTCTCGTGGTTTCGTGGTCTCCCTGAACGCCTCGGTGGTGACCCGTTCGTCGCTGGATTATGACGATGACCCGGAGGCCTACCACCGGATGTTGGGGAAAAGCGCGGTGGGGCTGGCCGCGTTTTCCGTGGCGGGCTTCCTGGCGTTTCTGGCGGCGGGCGACCAGGCCCTGCATCTTTGGTTGGGCATCGACTTTGATGAACCCACGCTGTTTTTGCTTTCCTTGCTGTTGATGACCAGCTTGTACGCGTCCCTGTCGCTGGTGTTCGGGAATCTGTCGGTCACCAGCAAGCGGGTTAAGCCACCGGCTCTGGCCGGCTTTCTGATCGCGGTGATCGCCGTGGCGGCGCTGATCTTCCTTGAAGAGCAGGGCGTGCAGTCACTGAGCCACTACGCTTATGGCGTGGCTCTCTTTCAGGTGATCTACGTGATGACGAAAAACATCGTGACCTTGTACGCCCTCGGGCCGATTCTCAGCCTCACGGAGAAGTACAAACAGCTCGGCATCAATGCATTGGCATTGGCGGTTATGGCCGTGTTCCTGGCGTGGAGGTTCTGATGGATCGGCTTTTGAGGTTGTTCCACACGGTCCGCTTTCTTCACTGGCGCCAGGTATGGTTTCGCCTGTACTACCGCGTGCGGCCTTTGCGCGTTGTCAGTGCCACCAGCGCCGCGCCCCGTCGCCAGGATTTGAGTCTGGTTCCCTGCCCCTGGGGCATCCGGGCCACGGAGGACGGTCGCCACTTTACGTTTCTCGGCGAGACCGGGCGGGTGGACACCGCCGAGGACTGGAACGCGCCGCGTTTCAGCAAGCTCTGGCTTTATAACCTGCATTATTTCAACGACCTCAACGCGCCTGATTCGGAACACTGGCGGGATCTGGATGGCGCGCTGCTGGACCGCTGGATCGATGAGAATCCCCCCGCCCGCGGCAACGGCTGGGAACCCTATACGCTGTCCCTGCGCATGGTGAACCTGGTTAAGTGGCTGACGCGCCAGCCGCGCATCGAACCGCGCTGGCTGGCCAGTCTGGCGACCCAGGCGCGGGCGCTGATGAGGCAAATCGAATGGCCGATTCTGGCCAATCATCTGTACGCCAACGGCAAGGCGCTGGTGTTCGTGGGCGCCTATCTGTCCGGCCGGGAAGCGGATCGCTGGCTGCGTCAGGGGCTGGCGATTCTGGATCGCGAGATCCCGGAGCAGTTTTTACCCGATGGCGGGCACTTCGAACGATCGCCGATGTATCATGACGCTCTTCTTTGGGACCTGTGCGATCTGGTCAACCTGGCCGGTGGCGCCGACTTGCCGGCCTTGGCGTCGCGCCGGGACGGTTGGCTGGCGGCGCTTGACCGGGGCCTGGCCTGGTCGGCGGGTCTTCGACACCCGGACGGCGATATCGCGTTCTTTAACGACGCCGCTTTCGGGGTCGCGCCGACGCTGGCGGCGTTGCGTGATTACCGCGCGGCGTTGGGCAAGGTGTCGGCGGCGCCCGCCGGCCAGGGTGCCGCCCGCCATTACACCGACAGCGGTTACGCGGCCATCGACCTGGGGCCGGGAAACCGGGCGCTGCTGGATATCGCGCCAGTGGGCCCGGATTATCAGCCCGGCCATGCCCATGCCGATACATTGAGTTTTGAGCTGAGCCTGTTCGGGCAACGGGCGCTGGTCAATTCCGGGACCTCCCAGTACGGCGACGGCGAAGAGCGTCTGCGCCAGCGCGGCACCGCCGCCCACAATACCGTGACCGTGGACGGCCAGGATTCCTCGCAGGTGTGGTCCGGCTTTCGTGTGGCACGCCGTGCCCGGCCGATAGTGGAAGCGTTCCTGGTCGACGGCGAGCGGGTGCGGGTGACGGCGAGCCACGATGGCTACCGGCGGTTGCCCGGCGACAATGTCCACCGGCGGACCTGGCACCTGGCGCCCGGCCGGCTGCGTGTGGAGGACGCTGTTTCCGGCCGGTTCGGCGAAGCCGTGGCGCGGTTCTATTTGCACCCGGACGCGCACCCTCGGCTGGAGGGTGACGGCGTTCAGGTCGACCTGGCCGGCGGCTCCATGCGTGTGCGGTGTGAGGGCGCGGTATCGGTGACCCTTGAACCCGCCAGCTGGCACCCGGCGTTTGGCCGTACGGTGCCCAATCAGTGTATTGTTGCCGCCTTTTCCGGGGCGACCACCCTGGTCACCGATATTACCTGGCAGGATGAGGCAGAGCGGAGGCCCCATTGAGAATACTGTTCCTGAGCTTTTATTATCCGCCGGATCTGTCCGCCGGCTCGTTCCGGTCCGTGGCTCTGGTGCGGGCGTTGCTCGAGCGGTTGCCGCAAGACGCCCATATCGACGTGATCACCACCTTGCCGAACCGTTACAGCACTTTCAGCAGCGAAGCGCCAATCCGCGAAGAGCATCCCCGGCTCACCGTGCACCGGGTGGCGCTGCCGGCGCATAAAAGCGGCATGGTGGATCAATCCAAGGGCTTTCTCACCTACGCGCGGGGCGCGCTGGCGTTGTGCAAGGGCAAACGCTACGACCTGGTTTACGCCACCTCGGGCCGTTTGTTGAGCGCGTCGCTGGGCGCGCTGCTGGCGCGCCGCCACGGGGCGCCGCTGTACCTGGATATCCGCGATATCTTCGTCGACACCATGAAGGACGTGCTGCCGCGCAAGATGGCCTGGGCGATCAAGCCGTTGCTGTCCGTGTTGGAGCGCTGGACGGTAGGTTCCGCCCGACGGGTGAACCTGGTGTCCCCCGGGTTTCTGCCGTACTTTCAGGGCCGCTACCCGGGACGGGACTGGGCGTTGTTCAGTAACGGCATCGACGAGGAATTTCTTCTCGATGTCGAACCGGCCTCGGCGTCGACCGGTGAGCGGGTCCTCGATGTGGTGTACGCCGGCAATATGGGCGAAGGGCAGGGCTTGCACGCTATCCTGCCGGCGCTGGCGCGACGCTTCCAGGGCCGTTTGCATTTCCGGCTGGTGGGTGACGGTGGCCGCCGGGCGCAATTGGAGCAGGCGTTAACAGACGCCGGCTGCGATAATGTGACACTGTTGGACCCGGTTAAACGGACCGAGCTGATTGAGTTGTACCGGTCCGCGGATGTGTTGTTTCTGCATTTGAACGATTATCCGGCGTTCAAAAAGGTGCTGCCTTCCAAGCTGTTCGAGTACGCGGCTCTGGGCAAGCCGGTCTGGGCCGGCGTGGGCGGCTATGCGGCCCGCTTTGTCGACGAGCACATTGATAACGCGGCGGTGTTCGCACCCTGTGATGTGGAAGGCGCGGCGCGGGCGTTCGAGGCGCTGACGCCGGTGACCCGGGCGCGCCCGGAGTTCGTGGCGCGGTTCCGCCGTGATGTGATTATGGCGCGCATGGCCCGGGACGTTTTGTCGGTCTCCGGCGATATTCAAAACAAAGAGACGCATTGATGGCCTTTCTGTACTGGCTTTTGCCGCTGGTTTTCCTGTGCTCGCTGGTCGGCACCTGGATGCTGCGGCATTACGCGGTGTCCCGCAGCATTCTCGACGTGCCCAATGCGCGCAGCTCCCACCAGGTGCCGACGCCGCGTGGCGGCGGCGTGGCGGTGGTGGTGACCTTCCTGGCCGGTTTGCCGGTGTTGGCGGCGCTGGGCGCGGTGTCCTTCCCGGCGGCGCTGGGGCTGTGGGGCGCCGGTGCGCTGGTGGCGGCGATTGGCTGGCTGGACGACCACGGGCATGTGGCGGCCCGCTGGCGGCTGCTCAAGCATTTTGGCGCCGCCGCCTGGCTGCTGTACTGGCTGAACGGCCTGGCGCCGGTGACCCTGTTCGGGTTCTGGATCGACTTCGGCTGGACCGGCCATATTTTCACCGCGTTTTATCTGGTGTGGATGCTCAACCTCTACAACTTCATGGACGGCATCGACGGGCTGGCCGGGGTGCAGGCGCTGACCGTGGCTCTCGGTTGCGTGTTTATCTACAGCCTGCTGGGCGAGATCGGGCTGATGGCGCTGCCGTTGTTGCTGTGCGCCTCGGTGGCCGGCTTCCTGGTGTGGAATTTCCCGCCGGCGCGGATCTTCATGGGCGACGCCGGCAGCGGCTTTCTCGGCTTTATGATCGGCGCGTTGTCCCTGCATGCCGCCTGGGCGGTGCCGGAAATGCTGTGGAGCTGGCAGATTCTGATGGGCGTGTTCATCATCGACGCCACCTTTACTCTGATCCGCCGTCTCTGTAACGGTGAGAAAGCCCACGAGGCCCACCGCACCCACGCGTATCAGTACGCGTCCCGGCATTACGGCTCGCACCGCGCGGTGACGCTGCGGGTGTTGGCGATCAATGTGTTGTGGCTGTTGCCGTTGGCCACCTTCGTGGCCCTGGAGTGGCTGGACGGCCCGCTGGCGGTGCTGATCGCCTATACCCCGTTGGTTGTGCTGGCGGTGCGTTTTAACGCGGGGCGCCCGGAACCGGAAGCCTAGGGCGTCAAAAAAGTTACATATCAAGGTGGTAATGTGATAAAGGGCACATCAAAATACGGGGTCTCTACATCGGGGACCGACAAGGAACTGTCAAAATGGCTCTAAGCGCGATGCAGCGTAGCGTCTCCCGGGTGCTTCAATGCAGCCGGTGGCAAAAGCGCGCGATCATGATGGTCGCCGACGCTCTGGTTTTGCCGGTTTTGCTGTGGGGCGCCTATGCCCTGCGGTTCAGCACGCTTCAACCGGTGGTCCAGGATACCTGGTTGTTCGTGGTGGCCGCGCTGACCAGCGTGGCGATGCTTTACGTGTGCGGCTTTTACCGCTCGATTCTCCGTTATCTCGGCTCCGAGGCCGCCTGGTCCATCGTCACCGGCATGTCCGCCTCGGTGATCACCCTGGCGGCCATGTCCTACATGGTGCCCGCCGAGGTGCCGCGCTCCATCTTCGTGATCTACTGGCTGCTTGGCACCATGTACCTGGGCGCCAGCCGCTTTTTGGCGCGCCGCTTTCTGTTCCGGGTGATGGCCGGCTACCTGAACCGGGAGCGGGTGGCGGTGTTCGGCGCCGGCGAGGCGGGCGCGCAGCTGGTGGCGGCGCTGCAGTCCGGGCGCGAGTTGAACCCGGTGCTGGTGGTGGACGACGACCCCGGCAAGCAGGGGTCGCTGCTGTGCGGTGTGCCGGTGGTCAACCGCCAGGGCCTGCAGGCCAAGGCAAAGCAGGGGGCGGTGACCACCGTGCTGCTGGCCCTGCCGACCTTGCCCCGGCACCGCCGCATGGCCTTGGTGAACTGGCTGGAACAGCTCGATATCCGCGTGCAGACGGTGCCCACCTTCAACGACATCGCCAGCGGCCGTGCCCGCCTGGATGAGATTCAGGATGTGGCCATCGAGGATCTGCTTGGCCGTGATACGGTGCCGCCCAGGCTGGACCTGCTGAGCCGCTGTATCAGCGGCAAGCATGTGCTGGTCACCGGCGCCGGCGGCTCGATCGGCTCGGAGCTGTGCCGTCAGATCGTCAAGCTGGCGCCGGCCCGGCTGGTGCTGCTGGAACAAAGCGAAGTGGCGCTCTATGACATCGAGCGGGAACTGCGCGGCCTGATCGAGCAGAGCGGCCGCGACACCACCCTGATTCCCATGCTCGGCTCGGTGGTCAACCGGGGGCACGTGCAGCGCCTTTGCCGGGAAAACCGCATCGACACCCTGTACCACGCGGCGGCCTACAAGCATGTGCCGATCGTCGAGGACAACCCGGCGGCGGGTGTGCGTAACAACATCATCGGTACGCTGGCGGCGGCGGAAGGCGCCGAAGCCGCCGGGGTGAAGCACTTTATTCTGATCTCCACCGATAAAGCCGTGCGCCCCACCAACGTGATGGGGGCCACCAAACGGTTCGCCGAGATGGTGCTGCAGACCATGGCGGCGCGGGGCAGCGAGACGGTCTTTTCCATCGTCCGGTTCGGTAACGTGCTGGGCTCGTCGGGCTCGGTGGTGCCGCTGTTCCGCGATCAGATCCGTCAAGGCGGCCCGGTCACCGTGACCCACCCGGACGTGGTCCGTTATTTCATGACCATCCCGGAAGCGTCACAACTGGTGATCCAGGCCGGGGCCATGGCCAAGGGCGGCGAAGTGTTCGTTCTCGACATGGGCGAGCCGGTGCGGATTCTGGATCTGGCGCAGACCATGATCCGGCTGATGGGGCTGTCGGTGCGCGACGAGACCAACCCGGAAGGGGATATCGACATCGTATTCAGCGGCCTGCGGCCCGGGGAAAAGCTGTTCGAAGAGCTGCTGATCGGCGACGCCAGCGTGCGCACCGAGCATGAAATGATCATGCAGGCCCACGAAGAAACCCTGTCCGACGGTGACGTGGTGACCGCGATGGAAGCCTTCCGCGCCGCGTTGGACCGGGGCCAGCCCGAGCCTCTGAAGGCGCTGCTGCGCAGCTATGTGAACGGTTATCAGCCGCGCCCGGAAGAGAGCGAGGCGCCGGCGGCGCGCGGTGTCGAGACCGCCGCCGTGACCAATCCCCAGGTGGCGTCAGGAAAAGGCGTCCATTAAAAAGGGCGCCATAAAGGCGCCCCGGGCTCGAAGTGACGGAGACTCTTAAAAACATCACTCGATACTTCGTGGTCCGGCCACATCCCTGTCGTTACTGTCCATTCCACGAAGCGCAAGAGACTGCCACTGTGTGAGCGCGGTCTCAATTCACAGCCTGATACTTTCTGTATACCCTCCTCCCGGTACCTTGGTACGAAAAACGCCTTTCTATGTGAAGAGTAATAATGGTTGCCGTAATTTTAGTCATTATTAAAGCTTAGTTATTGCTAGGTCGAATTTATCGTTTTGCGTTTTTTAATCCAAAATACGATTAAAACCCTCTTTTTCATCGTGTACAGGTTTTGTATCCGTGTGTACCATTTACGAATCTGTGATGGAGTTGGCATCTAAAGAATTTTGTATGCGCTAGGCAATATAATGCTTATGCCCGGGCGCAGTGTCAGTTCCGCTTAGTGATCTGTACCTGGGGGTATCATGAATTCTTATCACGAGATCGAGCGCTTTCAGCGCAAGGCCGGTCAGGCCGATTTCCCTTTTCGTCATACCGGCGCGCCGGCTTTCGAACACCGCGAGACCGGCTGGAGCCTGATTGACCAGGTCGCTGCCGGTGTCTCCGTCTCTCCTTCCACACCGTCTTCCGCGCCGGTGTTCAAGCCGTCCATCCAGGTGCCGGTGGAGGCCGCTGAACCGGCCGACACGCCGCCGCCCGGCGACGAGCAAGCCCAGGACGCCGCCCTGGAGCGCTTCGCTTCCTTGCTGCAGGCCCGCCATCGCCGCGAGGTCGAGCACGATCACCCGGAAGCGGGCGACGAACAATCCCTTAAACAGTTGCTGCGCCGCATCGCGGTGGGCCCCGGCGAGACCAATGAGAGCTGGTCCACGCAGTGCTGATCGCGGTCGCATCCCCAAAGGGGGGCGTGGGTAAGACCACGTGCGCGGCGCACCTTGCCTACGGCATTGCCGCGGCGGGCTACCGCACCATCGCGGTGGACTTCGACCCGCAAAACAGCCTGCGGCTGCATTTCGGTATTCCTTTGGGCGAAGCCAGCGGGCTGGCGCGGGGCGGGCCGCCGGCCGGCGCCTGGCTGCCTCGGGTTTTGAGTGGTGGCGGGGTCGGGGTGTTGCCTTATGGCGCCGCCGACGGTGCCCAGCGTCGTGAGCTGGACCAGGCGTTGCAGACGCCGGGCTTTCTGGCCTCGGGGCTGCGCGGGCTGGCCGAGGAACCGAACACGGTGCTGGTGGTGGATTTGCCGCCGGGGCCGTCGCCGGCGCTGGATGCGGTGTCGGTGCTGGCGGACTTGCGGCTGACGCTGTTGCTGGCCGATTCCGCTTCGGTGTCGTTGCTGCCGGGTTTACACGACGGTTTCTATCCGCCCGGCGTGGCGCCGGGATCGCTGCACCGGCTGGTGCTCAATCAGGTGGACATTCGCCGCCGGCTTAATCGCGAGATCACCGAGTTTTTGCAGGCCCAGTACCGGGACAGCCTGCTTGCCACTTTGCATCGCGACGAGGCCGTGCCGGAAGCCGCTGCCCGTCAAATTTCCGTACTGGAACATGCCGAATCGTCGCGGGCCGCCCGCGATCTGGGGATGCTGTGCCGGCGCACGCTGGCACTGCTCAACGGCGGAGAGTCAGCGCGGTATTCACCGCTTTGGGGTCACAACGGGTAATTCATAATGTCGAAAAATAACACTCGACCACCACGGGGGCGGCGGTGCGTGTTCGCGCTTGCCTGTTTGCTGGCGATACCACCGGTGCTGTTGTTCATCACCACGCCCATGGACGCGGGGCACCAGGCGTTGCTCGGCGCGGTCAGCGTGCTGCTGATGGCGCTGGTCAACCGTGTGCGCCCCGATTCGCGGCGGGTGTCGCTGTGGCTGGTGGCGTTGTCGTTGATTGTCTCCAGCCGTTACATCTGGTGGCGTGCCACCGCGACACTGCATTTTGAAAGCGTGCCCGAAGCGGTGCTCGGCTATGGCCTGTTCATGGCCGAGCTGTACGCGCTGGTGATTCTTCTGCTCGGCTACCTGCAGACGCTGTGGCCGTTGGAACGCAAGCTGGTGCCGCTGCCGGAGGACACCCGCCTGTGGCCCACCGTGGATGTGTATATTCCCACCTACAACGAAAGCCTGGAGGTGGTCAGTGACACGGTGCTGTCGGCGCAGAACCTGGATTACCCCGCCGACAAGATGCGCATCTACATGTTGGATGATGGCCGCCGGGAAAGCTTCGAGGCGTTCGCCAAGAGCGCCGGGGTCGGCTACATCACCCGCCCGGACAATCAGCACGCCAAGGCCGGCAACCTCAACAACGCGCTCGGTCAAACCGACGGTGAGCTGATCTGCGTGTTCGATTGCGACCACATTCCCACCGCCGGTTTTTTGCAGGCCACCGTGGGCGGCTTTCTCGACGACGCCAAACTGGCGATGGTGCAGACACCGCATTACTTCTATTCCCAGGATCCGTTCGAACGCAACCTGGGCGTCGGCGAGGACCTGCCCCGCGAAGGCGAATTGTTTTACGGGCCGGTGCAGAAGGGCAACGACTTCTGGAACGCCACCTTCTTCTGTGGCTCCTGCGCGGTAATCCGCCGTGAAGCGTTGGACGAGACCGACGGGTTCGCGGTGGAAACCGTCACCGAGGACGCCCACACCGCGCTGCGCTTTCAGCGGAAAGGCTGGCGCACCGCGTTCGTGAGTCTGCCGCTGGCGGCGGGTCTCGCCACGGAACGGTTGTCGCTGCACATCGGCCAGCGGGCCCGCTGGGCGCGCGGCATGACGCAGATCCTGCGCATGGACAATCCGTTGTTCGGCCGGGGGCTGAGTGTTGCCCAGCGGCTTTGCTATCTGAACGCCATGCTGCATTTTCAGTTCGCCTTGCCCCGGGTGGTGTTCATCACCGCGCCGCTGGCCTATCTGTTGCTCGGCCAGAACATCATCGCCTCGTCCGCGTCGATGATTTTCGCCTACGCCTTGCCGCACCTGTTCCACGCGATCTGGACCAATTCGCGGCTCAACGGCCGTTTCCGCTACACCTTTTGGGGCGAGATTTACGAATCGGTGCTCTGCTTTCACTTAATCAAGCCCACGCTGGTGACGCTCTGGGACCCGAAGAAAGGCTCGTTCAACGTCACCGAAAAGGGCGGCCTTCTGGAAAACAGCTTTTTCGATATCAGCGCCGTGCGCCCGCATCTGGTGGTGGCGTTTCTGCTCGCCCTGGGCCTGGGCAGCGGGCTGGTGCGTTTTTACTGGAATGAGTTCTACGGCATTGAGCGGGACGTGATGCTGCTCAATGTGTTCTGGGCCGGCTTCAGCCTGATCACCCTTTTGGCGGCGATCGCCACGGCCCGCGAGCAGCGCCAGGTGCGCACCAACGTGCGGGTGCCGCTGGTGCTGCCGGCGTCGATCTATCTGGCGGACGGCCATGTACTCAAGACCCGCACGCTGGACGTGTCGCTGGGCGGGGTGCGGCTGGCCAACCCCGGCCAAGAGGCGTTCGACGGCGAAGTCGAAGACGTGGAGATTCGCCTCGACGACCTGAGCGTGGTCCTGCCGGCCCGCCTGGTGAGCGCCGACGGCCGCGACCTGCGTTTGCAGTTCGGCCTGATGAATCTCAGCCAGCAGCGGCAGATGCTGCGCATCGTCATGGGCCGCTACGACGCCTGGCTGCCGGACGGCCAACACGACAAGGACCGCCCACTGCATTCCTTCCGCATCGTGCTGCGGGTGGTGATCCTGATGTTCTTCGGCCGCTGGCTGGCGCGCGGCCGCAAGGAGCGTGAGATCGACGAGACCATGCGCGCCAACCGCCTCTGGCACCGCTTCATGCCCCTGGCCGTGCTGCTGCTCCTGGGCCTGCTCGCCGTCCTCGCGGTTCGCCCGGCCCTCGCGGCGAACCCGGCAGCGGTCCCGGCGGAAGCCTCCCCTGTGCGAGCGGGCCCCGCCCGCGAAAGGCCGGCAACGACGGCCGGCAGGATCCCAGAGCCCTCTCTACAAAGCGGCGCGCAACTGGAAACCCGCCCCCACCAGCAAACGTTAACCTTCCGCCAACTCGGCCAGGTTGAAGGCCTGACCCTGGCCGGCGCCCAGTCCCAGGCCGGGCTGGGTTTCTCGGTGGGCCGCGATGAAGTGGTCACCGAAGCCGAGATGTATCTCAAACTCGCCTACGGCGATGAGATTCTCCCCGGCACCGGCCGGCTGGTGGTGGAGATCAACGGCGCTCGGGTACAAACCCTGGAGCTGGACCGCGACGCCACCGAGGCGGAATTCCGGCTGCCGGTGAATCCGGCGCTGCTGGTCACCAATAACCGCATTAATTTCCGCCTGGTCGGGCTCGCCGACCGCGCCTGCCCCAATCCGTTGGATAAGCGGGTCTGGTTGACCGTCGACCCGTCCTCGGCGATTGAATACCAGGCCGACCGGCTGCCGCTGGCCAGCGATCTGGAAATGCTGCCGGAGCCGTTTTTCGACCTCACCTCGCAGAGCCGTCTGGACCTGCATCTGGTGCTCCCCGATCAGCCCGACAGCGACGTGCTGCGCGCCGCCGCCATCACCGCCTCCTGGTTCGGTGCCCAGGCCCGTTACCGGGGCACCCGCTTCTCACTGCACGACAACGAGCTGCCCGCCGGCCATGCGATTGTGCTGAGCACCGACGCCAACCCGGTGGCCGGCCTGGGTGCGGAGCCCGGCAGCCACCTGTCGGTGATCGATAACCCGGCGGACCCGTTCTACAAGCTGCTGGTGCTGCACGGCGCCAACGGCGCCGACCTGGTCCGCGCGGCCCGCTACCTGACCCTGCGCAGCGCCGAGCTGCACGGCCGCCGGCAGCCGGTGGAAGACGTGGCCAGCCCGCCGCGCGCCGCCAACGACTCGCCCCGCTGGGTGTCCACCGAGATGCCGGTGGAGCTGGGCAGTCTGGTGCCTGGTGATCAGTTGCGCACCCAGGGGCTCTATCCCGGGGTCATCAATATCGGGTTCCGGGCCTCGCCGGACCTGTTCCTGTGGCCCGGCGAAACCGTGCCGCTGCGGGTCCGCTACCGGTTCGCGGAAGGGCCCTGGCTGGACAACGACAAATCCCGCCTGGACGTGGCGCTGAACGGCCAGTTCCTGAAATCGCTGCCGCCGCCCCGGCTGGACTGGTGGGGCAGCATCAAGCGGGAGCTCGGCGCCGGTGACAGCCGCCAGCAGGAAGCGGTGATTCCGGTGCCGCCGGATCTGATCCACGGCGAAAACCGGCTGACCTTCTATTTCAACCTGCGCTACACCCTGGAAGACGAGTGCGATCCGGTGCTGCCTGGCGATGTGGTCAACCAGATCTACCCGGGTTCCACCCTGGACCTGACGCACACCCGGCACCTGGCGGTGATGCCCTCACTCTCCGCGTTCGTGGCCGCCGGCTACCCGTTCTCCGCGCGCGCCGATCTCAGCCGCACCGGTCTGGTGCTGCCAGCGTCACCGGATCTGGCCACCCTGACCACCGCCCTGGACCTGATGGCGCGGATCGGCGCCGCCTCCGGCTTTCCGGCACTGGGGGTGGAAGTGGCCCTGGGCGTGGACGGTCTGCACCGGTTGCGGGATCGGGATCTGTTGGCGGTGCTGCCGGTGGCGGACCCGGCGTTGTCGACGTTGCTGCGTGGGAGTGCCTTCAAACGGGACAACGGCGGCTTACGGGTGCGCCCGCCCACGCTCACCGAGCGCCTTCGGCATATCACCCTGGGCGACTGGTTCCTGGAACACGAGGAAGCCGCCATCGCCTTGGCCGGCCAGCGCGAACCCCGGGCGCTGATGGCCATGCCCTCGCCCCTGAACGCGGATCATTGGCAGGTGCTGGTCACCGCCGAGGACTCGGCGCAGCTGCCCGCCATGGCGGAAGCCCTGGGTGACAGCGACATCACCTCGCGGGTGCGCGGCGACTTCCTGCTGCTGGATGCCGATCAGCCGCGCGGGTTCCGGGTCAATCCGCAGCGCCTCAGTGGTGATGTGAACTGGCTGACCCAGTTTCGCTGGGGCTTCGGTAAGCGGCCGCTGCTTTTGTTTTTCCTGATGTGCGTGATTTTCGCGCTGCTGGTGGCCTTGCTGGTGCCGTTACTGAAATGGCGCCAGGCGCGGCGTCTGGGTGAATAAGGAAGGTTCCATGAAACAAGCGATTTTGGCTTTGCCGGTGTTGTTGTGTCTGGTGACCTTGCCGGACCGGGCGCCGGCCCAACAGAACAGCGAGGCGGCCGCCGGTAACGGCGCCGAGGCGGGCGCGTCTTCCCTGGACGCGTTGTTCAGCCAGGCCACCTTCTGGCGGGCGAACAATCGCCCGGACCTGGCCCGGGACGCCCTTAGAAGGGTGTTGGCGGTGGAGCCGGACAACACCCGGGCGCTACGCGGCATGGGCGAGCTGGCCCTGGCCGACGAGGACCGGGACGGCGCCCGCCAATGGCTGGACCGCCTGCGCGCCCAGGCCCCCGACAGCGAGGACGCGGCACGCCTGCAGGCGGCGCTGCGCCGGCAACAGATCAGCAACGGCGATCTGATGGAAGCGCGCGCCCTGGCCAAGGCGGGCAACACCGCCGGCGCCGTGGCGCGTTACGAGGCGCTGTTCGACGGCGCCGGGCCGCCGCCGGATCTGGCGCTGGAGTATTACCAGACCCTGGCCGGTGTCGACGTCCGCTGGCGGGAGGCCCGTGAGGGGCTGGAGCAGGTGGTGCGCGACAACCCCAGCGACCCCGCCGCCCGCCAGGCGCTGGCGGAGGTGCTCACCTACCGTCAGGCCACCCGCAAACAGGGTATCGAGCAGCTGGCCGGGTTGTGGCGTGACCAGGAGCGCCTGCAGGTGATCGCCCCGTGGCGGCAGGCGCTGCTGTGGTTGCCGGAAGAGCCGGCCTCCGCCGACGCGCTGCGCGACTACCTGGCGGTGCGCCCCGACGATGAAGTGGTCCGCGAACGGCTGGACAGCGTGCTCAGCGGCCGCGGGGGCGCCGCCGTGGCGGGCGCCTACGACGCGCTCGAAGCGGGCCGCCTGAGCGCCGCTCGCCGCGCCTTCGAAGCGGTGCTCAAGGACGACCCGGACAGCGCCGAGGCGGTGGCCGGCCTGGGCCTGATCGACCTGCGCCAGGGCCGCTTCGGTCCGGCGGAGCAGCGGCTGACGCGCGCGATTCGCATGGCCCCCAACCGCCGCAATGATTGGGCGCCGGCGCTGGAAGACGCCCGTTTCTACGGCCGGCTCGCCGAGGCCCGCGCCCTGAACGAACAACGGAACTACGACCAGGCCCTGCAGGCGGTGATTCCGCTGGCCCGCGCCGGCGGCCGCCGTGGCCGCGACGCCAGCTTGCTGCAGGGCGAGATTCTGCTCGGCCAGGACCGGCCCCAGGTGGCGGAAACCGTATTCCGCGACCTGCTGGAAAACGACGCGGCCAACAATGACGCCCGGGTGGGTCTGGTGCGGGCGCTGATGGCCCAGGAACGGTACGACGAAGCCAACCGGATTTACGCCGAGCTGCCCGCCGAGGAACGCATGCGCTACGGCTATGTGCGCGACCAGCAGAGCCAGGTGTTGCGCCGGCGGGCACAGGATTTGATTGATGACGGCCAGGTGTACGCCGGTGAAGCCCTGCTTCATGAAGCGGTGGCGGCGGCGCCCGGGGACCCTTGGGCGCGGCTGGAACTGGCCAAGCGCATGCAGGCGCGCGGCCAGAGCGGCCAGGCGGCGGCGATGCTGGAACCGCTGGAAGCGCCGGACGCCGAGCCGGAAGCGTTGTTGGCGGCGGCGCAGTTCGCCGCCGACCAGGGCCGCTGGCAGCACGCCCAGGGTTTGCTTGACCGCCTGCCCGCCGATGCCCGTGACAGCGACAGCCAGGCGCTACGCCAGCGTGTGGAGAACGGCGCTCGGATGGCCGAACTGGCCCGGGTTTTCGACAGCGGTGACCGCTGGCGCATTCAATCGGAATTGGAGCGGCTTTACGCCGCGCCGCCGAAGACCCCGGGGGAAACCGGGCAACTGGCCAATTTTCTCGTCGATCGCGGCGAAAGCAGCCTGGCGCTGACCCTGGTGCGCAAGGATCTTTCCGAAGGCTTGGATCGGGGCGCGCCCAAGGACTTCGTGCCCCATGCGCTGGTATTGGGCCGGCTGGGCTACGACCGTGAAGCCGGCGAGCTGCTGCGCGAGCTGCAACGTCGCGCGGAGCAACAGCCCGGCGGCGCCGAGGTCTTCGCCGACGCGCGCCGGACCCTGTCGGTGGCGTCGGTGGACCATGCCCGCCAGAGCGGCGATTTCGCCCGCGCCTACGACGAGGCGGTGATGGCGCTGTCCTCGGACCCGGACAACGAAGCGCTGGTGCTGGCGCTGGGCCGGGTCTATCAGGAAGGGGGGCTGCATCGGGAAGCGGCCGTCACCTACGACTGGCTGCTGGCCCGCCCCGGCCCGCAGCTGCCGGCGCGCCGCGCGGCGGTGGCCAATGCGCTGGCGATGGACGACGTGGACCGGGCGGAGCAATTGCTGGAACAGGCCGCGCCGCTGGAAGACAGCGAGCTGCTGTTGCTGGCGGCCCGCACCGCGCGCCGTTCCGGCGATAGCCGCAGCGCCCTGGCGCTGGCCGAAAAGGCGGCGGACGCCCAGTACCGGGCCAACCGCAGCGGTGCCCCGGCGGCCTTGGCGGGCAGCGCCAACCCGTTCCGCAAGACCGCCGGCAAGACCCCGGAGAACCGCTGGTTGGCGCTCGCCGAGGGCGAGGACAACAACGACGGCACCCGCACCGACGTCTGGTTGCCGGGCAACCTGTCCGCCGGAAACCGGGGCCAGCACTGGCAGCCGCCGGTGCGCGAGCAGGCGGTGGCCGCCGCCTCGGCGCCGTCCGCCGGCTACTATCAGCCCGGCGCGGCGCCCCGTCCGGCTCCGGCGCCTACGCCGGTGCAGGAAAGCGCCCGCGCCGAGGCGCGCATCGACCGCTTCCGCGAGGACGTGCGCCGGGATGTGGCGCCGCGCGTGGAGACCGGTCTGGCCCTGCGTAATCGGGACGGTGAATCCGGCCTCAGCGAGCTCACCGAAGTGAGCGGCGAGCTGGCGTTTTCCGGGGTGCCGTTCCGGGGCGGGCGGTTCCGTGGCGTGGTCACGCCCACCTTCCTGAATGCCGGCTCGGTGAGTGGCTCCGCCAGTGAGCGGTTCGGTTTCGGCCCGCTGTCCGACGGCGCCGCCTCCCTGGCCGGTACTCTGGACGGTGCCTACGATCTGATCGCCGAAGTCGGGCAGAGCGCCGCGCAGTTGGAGAATGCACAGGCCGGGTTCGGCGACGCCGAGACGGCGTTTAATGAGGCGGGGGTGGTGCGTGACACCGCGGAGGCCGACTTTAACCAGGCCGAAGCCGCCTACCAAACGGCGCTGGCTGACCCGACGTCCACCGAGCAGGAGCTTGCGGCGCTGGAAGCGTTGGTGGAAACCGAGCAGGCCGATCTGAATGAGGCGGAGACGCAGTTCACGAACGCGGACCAGCAGTTGGAGAGCGCGGAGACACAGCTCGCTAACGCGGATACGCAATTCGACAACGCCAACGACCTTGACGTGTTGTACGAACTGGGTATCGATCTCGGCGCGCTCTCCGACGAGCAGCGCGCTTTTATCGACGACTATTTGGTGTCTAATTTCGGCAGCGCCGACTTCTCCCTGGAAGCGGACACCCCGGAGGAATTCGAGGCCCGCTCCCAGGCTGTGCGTGATCTGATCGGCGGCCTGCAGGCGCGTGCCAACGGCTATGCCCGTGGCGCCGCCGCCGGCAACCAGACCGAAGCCGGCATGGGTGTGGGCTTCGGCTATCAAGGGCAGGCGTTCGCCGCCGATATCGGCAGCACCCCGTTCGGGTTCGAGATCACCAATCTGGTGGGCGGCCTGAGCTGGACACCGAAACTGGGCCGTAACGGGCGCTTTATCCTCGCCGGGGAACGCCGCGCGGTGACCGACAGCCTGCTGTCCTACGCTGGGGTCGAGGACCCCGCCACCGGCGACCGCTGGGGTGGGGTGACGCGCACCGGCGGCCGTATCGGGCTGACGTTCGATAACGGTCCGCTGGGGCTGTACAGCGACCTGGGCTTCTATAATTACGACGGCCACAACGTGGCCGATAACCAGTCGGTGGAGGCGTCGCTGGGTGGTTATCTGCGGCCCATCCGCGAGGATGATCGTGAGCTGAAGACCGGGGTGAATGTGCGCTACATGAGCTTCGACGAGAACCTCAGCAAGTTCACCTACGGCCACGGCGGTTATTTCAGCCCGCAGGATTACGTCAGCCTGTCGTTCCCGATCGAGTATTCGGAGGACTATCACCGCTGGACCTGGAACGCCACGTTCGCGCCCGGCTTCCAGAGCTACAGCAGCGACGCGGCGGCGTTCTTCCCGACCCTGGCGGAGGAGCAGTTCTGGATGGAAATCCTGGCGTCTTCCGGCGTCATCGACAGCGCCTACTACGCCGCGGAAAGCAAAAGCGGCTTCGGCGTCAATCTGGGCGCCGGCCTGGATTACCGGCTGTCACCGGGGCTCAAGCTGGGCACCCGGGTGGGTTACGACACCTTCGGCGACTACTCGGAAACCAAGGCGTCGGTGAACCTGAACTACACCCTGGAGGAATAATATGGACCGCGATGCGATCAGCGCGCGCAGCCTGGCTTACCACCAGGAACAGCAATGCGACACGCAGTGGCGTGATTTTCTCTCGGTGCTGGTGGCGGAGTTGGGCCAGCTGTCCGGTCGCGAGGAGTCCCTGGAGTTTTTCCGCCACCTGGGTCACCGGCTGGCGGAACGATTGCCCCTGCGCGAGCAGGACACCCTGCAAGGCCTGGAGCAGGCGATTAACGAACACTGGCGCCGCATGGATTGGGGCTGGTGTTTGTTCTCCGCTCAGCAGAACATGATCACCATTCTGCACGGCGCCTGGCCGGAGCTGGACAAGCGCCCGGGTTGCCTGTGGCCACTGGCTCTGGCGTCTCTGCTGGAGGGCGTTTACGAACGCTGGTTGCGCGGTCAGGGCGGCGGCGAGGTGTCGGTGAAGATGCTGTCCGCGGTGTCCGGTGAACCGATGGAATTCTGTTACGGCCGCTAAACATGGATAACACAATGTACCCAGGACCAAGGAAGGTCGGACCCTTGGCGCGGCGCTGCTGGCCCGTGCTGTTGTGTCTGACGATGATCGCCGGTTTGGCCGGCACCGCCGGCGCCGAAGAGCGTTACTCGATTTGGCGAGACTACGCCGAGCGCTTTATTACCGAGCAAGGCCGGGTTGTGGATACCGGCAACAACGACGTCACCCACACCGAAGGGCAGGGCTGGGCCATGTTGTTCGCCGAGGCGTTCAACGACCGGGCCCGCTTCGAGGCGCTCTGGTGCTGGACCCGGGAGCACCTGGATGTGCTCGACGGCGGCCTGCTGGCGTGGCGCTACCAGCCCGACCAGACGCCGCCGGTGCAGGACCTCAACAACGCCAGCGACGGCGATCTGCTGATTGCCTGGGCGTTGCACCGCGCCGCGCGGAAGTGGCGGGTGCCGGAATACGAACAGCACTCCCGGCGGTTGCGGCGCGCCATTGGCCGCCATCTGATTCGCGATTACGCCGGTTACTCGGTGCTGCTGCCAGCCCGGCGCGGCTTCGAGCATGACGGCTATGTGGTCGTTAACCTGTCCTATTGGGTGACGCCGGCGCTGCAAGACTTCGCCACGGCGGAGCCGGACGGCCCCTGGCAACGGTTGCTGCTGGATGGCGAACGGTTGCTGCGCGCCGCCCGTTTCGGCGCCCACCAGCTGCCGCCGGACTGGCTGAGCCTGACCGAAAGCGGGGAATTGCGGGTCGCCGACCAATGGCCACCCCGGTTCGGTTTTGAAGCGGTTCGTGTGCCCTTGTACGCAGTTTGGGCCGGCCGTTCGGAACAAGCGGGCCTGGAGGCGGTCAGCGCTTACTGGCGCGGCGCGGATGATCGTCCCCCGGCCTGGGTCAATCTGACGGATGGCGAAACCGCCGACTATCCGCTGTCCCGGGGCGGCATGGCGGTGCGCTCGCTGTTACTCGGCATGCCGGGTAAACTGCCCAAGCACATCCGCCCGGAGGATGATTACTACTCCGCGTCATTACTGGTGCTGTCCTGGCTGGCGGCGTTCCTACCGGAGCCGGCCACTCCCACGGGCACCCCTACAAGGAGGTAAACAGCTTCGTGATTCGTAAAGCGGTGATTCCCGTTGCCGGCTTCGGCACCCGCATGCTGCCGGCGTCCAAGTCGATCCCCAAAGAGATGCTGCCGGTGGTGGACCGCCCGGCCATCGCCTATGTGGTGGACGAAGCGGTGCGCGCGGGCATCACCGAAATCATTCTGGTCAGCCATGCCAGCAAGAGTGCGGTGGAGAACTATTTCGACGGCCACCCGGAGCTGGAAGCGCAACTGGAGGCCAAGGGCAAGACCGACCTGTTGGAACAGGTGCGCCACCCGCTGCCGGACGGCGTGCAGGTGGTGAGCGTGCGCCAGGGGCCGCCGCTGGGCCTCGGCCATGCGGTGCACGCCGCCCACCAACTGGTGGGTGACGAGCCGTTCGTGGTAATCCTGCCCGACGTGCTGGTGGACGCCATGGACCAGCCGGACGACCTGACCGCCATGGTGCGGCGTTTCGAGGAGACCGGCGCCGCGCAGATCATGGTGGAAGCGGTGCCCGACGACCGCGTCGACCAGTACGGCATCGCCGAGCTGGATGGCCCGTCGCCGGCCCCGGGGGCGAGCGCGCCGATGCGCGCGGTGGTGGAAAAGCCCCGCCCTGAGGACGCGCCCTCCAACCTGTCGGTGGTGGGCCGCTATGTGCTGCCCGCGGGCATCATGGGCCTGCTTGCCGACACCGCGCCGGGCGCCGGCAATGAGATCCAGCTCACCGACGCGATCGCCGACCTGATTGCCCGCCAGCCGGTGGAAGCCTACGCCATGCGCGGCCGCACCTTCGACTGCGGCAGCAAAGCCGGCTACCTTGAGGCGATCCTTCACTACGCCGCCAAGGACCCCGATCTCGCTGAGATCGTTGTGCGAGCGGGCCTTGTGGGAGCGGGCCCCGCCCGCGAAAGGGAGCGCAGCTCCCGGCAGGATCCCAGAGCCCCCTCTAAAGACTCCCCTTCAGACGCCTCTGGTATCCCGCCGGCCGGCGATGCCGGCCTTTCGCGGGCTGGGCCCGCTCCCACAGGTGCCGCTCCGTCAGGCGATGGGGGTAGGGACTAGCCATGCGCATTGATGTGTTCGGCGACACCCTTTGTGCTTCCGTGACCGCGGCGGCGCTGGCGCAAAGCGGCCATCAGGTGTGCTGGTTTATGCCTCAGGGCCGGGTGCTGGACGCGGTGAACGAGGGCCAGGTGCCGTACCGCGAGCCCGGGCTGGGCGATTTGCTCGGTGAGCAGCGTGCCGCCGGGCGGTTGCGCTGCGAGCCGATGACCCTCAACGGCGCCCCGGCGGCGCCGGCGGTGTTCCTGGCGCTGCAGCCCGGCGCCCAGGCCCTGGCCGGAGAGATCGCCGACTGGCTGGCGAGCTCAGGCGCTTGCGGTCTGCTGGTCAACCAGAGCGTGTTCCCGGTGGGTACCAGCGAGGCCTTGCAGGCGCGCTTCGCCGAGTCCCACAGCCCGGCGCGGGTGGTGGCGCTGCCGGAAACCCTGCAGGAAGGCGTGGCCATCGACAGTTTCCTGCGCCCCCACCATATTCTGCTGGGCTGCGACGACCCGGAAGCGGAAACCCTGATGCGTGAGATTCTGCGCCCGTTCAACCGGCGCCGCGATGTGATCCGGGTGATGGGGTTGCGCGAAGCGGAATTCACCAAACTGGCGATCAGTGGCATGCTCGCCACCCGGCTCAGCTATATGAACGATATGGCGTTGCTGGCGGAGCAGCTCGACGTGGACATCGACACGGTGCGCCAGGGCGTGGGTTCCGACCCGCGCATCGGCGAAGCCTATCTGTACGCCGGCTGCGGGTTCGGCGGCTCCGGTTTCAGCCGCGACGTAATGAGCCTCACCGACACCCTGCGCAGCAAGGAAGTGAGCGCCAAGCTCTTGGAACAAGTGATGGAGATCAACGAGCGCCAGAAAGAGGTGCTGTTCCGGCGTTTCTGGCGTCATTTTGAAGGCGAAGTGGCCGGCCGCCGGGTGGCGATCTGGGGTGCCGCCTTCAAGCCCGGCTCCGACCGGGTCGACAACGGCCCGGCGCTGAAGCTGATCGAGGCGCTGTGGGCCCAGGATGTGCAAGTGCACGTGCACGACCCCCTGGCGCTGCCGGAACTGAGCGCCTGGGCCGGCGGCCACCCGGACCTGGTGCTGCACGACGACCCCTATCAGGCGGCGGCCGAGGCGGACGCCTTGATGCTGGTCACGGAGTGGAAACAGTATTGGAGCCCGGACTGGCCGCGCCTGCGCGATGCCATGGCCACGCCGCTGGTTCTGGACGGTCGTAATATCTATGACCCTGGCTATGTACGTGGCCAGGGTTTGATCTATCACGGTATCGGCCGGGGCTGACCCGCCCCGAGCGAGACGAAGAGGACAGACAGGATGTTGCCCGACCCTTTCAGTGCCGCGGAACGACCGGTGCGTCAGGCCCTGGCGGAGCACGTCGACAAGGCGCGCCACTGGCACCTGGCGGATCTGTTCGCCGCCGACGGCGCCCGTTTCGACACGCTTAGCCGGGAGCACTGCGGCCTGCTGGTGGACTACAGCAAGCAGCGCCTGACCGGCGAGACCCTGGACCTGCTTTTGGATCTGGCCCGCGCCCGCGATCTGGCCGGCTGGATCCGCGCCCTGTTCGAGGGCAGTGACGTGAACTGGACCGAAGAGCGGCCGGCGTTGCACTGGCGCCTGCGCGAGCAGGCCGCCGCCGCCCCGGAGGTGCACGACCAGCTGGCGCGCATGGGCGAGATCGTCGATCAGGTACTGCGTGGCCAGTGGCGTGGCTGCCACGGCGACGCCATCACCGATGTGGTCAACGTGGGCGTGGGCGGTTCGGACCTGGGCCCGTTGATGGCGTCCTACGCGCTCGGCGATTTTCGCCCCGAGCACGGCCGCCGGCCCAACCTGCATTTTGTGTCGTCCATGGACGGCAGCCAGATCGCGCCGCTGCTCAATAATCTCAACCCGGCCACCACCCTGATCGTGGTGTCGTCCAAATCGTTCACCACCCTGGATACCCTGGCCAACGCGGAAACCGCCCGCGCCTGGCTGGAACGGGCCTTTCCCGACCAGCAGCGGGCGCTGATGCGCTGCCACTTCGTGGGGGTGTCCGCCAACCCCGGGAAAATGAGCGAGTGGGGCATCGACCCCTGTAACCAGCTGTTGTTTTGGGAGTGGGTGGGCGGCCGCTTTTCGCTGTGGTCGGCGATTGGCCTGCCGATCGCGCTGACCGTCGGCATGCAGGGTTTCCACGAGCTGCTGGAAGGCGCCCGGGAGATGGACGCGCATTTCCGCGAGACGCCGTTGGCGGGTAATCTGCCGGTGATCCTCGGCCTGGTGGACGTCTGGAACATTAATTTCCTGGATATCACCGCCCGGGCGGTGCTGCCCTACGACGGTCGCCTCAAGCATTTTCCCTCGTATCTGGAACAGCTGGAGATGGAGTCCAACGGCAAGTCGGTGACCCGCGACGGCACGCCGGTGGATTACCACACCTGCCCGGTGATCTGGGGCGAGGTGGGCTCCAACGCCCAGCATGCGTTCTATCAGTTGTTGCATCAGGGCACCCAGCCGGTGGCCTGCGACTTTATCGTCGCCGGGCGCTATGTGCCGCCCCACGGGGACGGCGAGGGCGGCGAGCACCAGCGGCTGGCGCGCCAGCACCGGTTGACGCTGGCCAACTGCCTGGCCCAGTCGCGGCTGTTGGCGCTGGGCGGCCGGGCGCTGCCCGACGACCAGCACGACCAGCCCGCGTTCAAGCAGTACCGGGGCAACCAGCCGAGCACCACCCTGATGCTTGACGAGCTGTCGCCGCGCCGGCTGGGCAGCCTGGTGGCGCTCTACGAGCACAAGGTGTTCGTGGAATCGGTGTTGTGGGGCGTTAACCCGTTCGACCAGTGGGGCGTGGAGATGGGCAAGGTGATCGCCCGTGACATGGTGCCGGTGCTGGAAACCGGCGACGGCCTGGACGGGCTGGACGCCTCCACCCGGGGCCTGGTGCGCCGCGCCCGCTCCTGACTTTTGACGCCAACGTTTTCGGTAAAGGACACACCATGGCTTCCGAACTTTCCGACTCCCTGTTCCGCGCCTACGACATTCGCGGCATCTATGAGGACACCCTGACCCTGGAGGCGGCGCGCCTGATCGGCCGCGCCATCGGTTCGGAAGTGCGCCGCCAGGGCGGCGACACCCTGGCGCTGGCCCGCGACGGCCGCCTGTCCGGCCCGGCGCTGCTGGACGCCCTGGCCGAAGGCGTGCGGGCCTGCGGCTGCGCGGTGGTGGACCTGGGCATGGTGCCCACGCCGGTGCTGTACTTCGCCACCTGGCACTACCCGGGGGTCAATTCCGGGGTGATGGTCACCGGCAGCCATAACCCGCCGGACTACAACGGCTTCAAGATCGTGATCAACGGCACCACCCTGTCCGGCGACGCCATCCAGGCGTTGAAGCTGCGCATCCACAATCAGGATTTCAGCGAGGCGGACAGCCCCGCCGGGCGCGAGCAGCGCGACGTGCTGCCCGCCTACCTGGACGCGCTGTTGGAGCGCCACAGCGCGCCGCGCCCGCTCAAGGTGGTGGTGGATTGCGGCAACGGCGTGTCCGGCGTGATCGCGCCGCGGGCGCTGCGCGAGATCGGCTATGAGGTGGTGCCGCTGTTCGACGAGGTGGACGGCACCTTCCCCAACCACCACCCGGACCCGGGCGACCCGGAGAACCTGCGCGATCTGATGCGCGTGGTGGCGGAGGAGCGGGCCGACCTGGGCTTGGCGTTCGACGGCGACGGCGACCGGCTGGGCGTGGTGCTGCCCAACGGCACCGTGGTCTACCCGGATATTCTGCTGATGGCCCTGGCCGAGGACATGGTGGCCCGCCACCCGGGCGCCAAGGTGATCTTCGACGTGAAGTGCACCGGCGCCCTGTTTGAAGTGATCCGCGCCGCCGGCGGCGAGCCGGAAATGTGGCGCACCGGCCACTCGCTGATCAAGGCGCGCATGAAAGAAACCGGCGCGCTGCTGGCCGGTGAGATGAGCGGCCACATCTTCTTCGGTGAAAACTGGTACGGTTTCGACGACGGCCTGCTGGCGGCGGTGCGCCTGCTGGACGTGCTGGCCCGCCAGGATCAGGACGCGCAGTCGTTTTTCGAGCGTTTCCCGGCGCTGTGCACCACGCCGGAAATCCCCATCGAGGTCACCGAAGAGAATAAATTCCGCATCGTTGAGTACCTGCAGAACGAAGTGGAGTGGGGCGAAGGCGCGCGCACCGTGCTGGACGGCATCCGCATGGACTATGAGGACGGCTGGGGCCTGTGCCGGGCCTCCAACACCTCGCCCAAGCTGGTGACCCGCTACGAAGCCCGCGACGAGCAGGCACTGGACGCCATCCGCGCCCGCTTCGAGGCGGCGATCCGCGAGGCCATCGACGCCGTCAATTGAAAAATCGAACCGGTTTGCGGTGCGGTTCCCGTTCTTCAGTGTCCAGAATTGGACAATGGGGCTCCGCCAACGCGAAAGGATTCGATGATGAGTATTGCGGTTTCCGAGGCCCTACCGGAAGAAACCCCCTACCAGGTTCCCGACCAGGTGTTTCGCCGCCACGACGTGCGTGGCCGCTACGGCGACACCCTGACGCTGCAGGGCGCCCGCCTGATCGGGCGGGCCTTGAGCGCCCAGGCGCGGGCCGAGGGCGCGCACCGGGTGCTGCTGGGCCGCGACGGCCGGCTGTCCTCGCCGGCGCTGGCCGAGGCGGTCACCGAGGGCCTGCGGGCCGGCGGCTGCGATGTGATCGACCTGGGCCTGGTGCCCACGCCGGTGCTGTATTTCGCCACCCACCATTATCAGGATGCGGACGCCGGGGTGATGGTGACCGGCAGCCACCACCCCGCTGACTTCAATGGTTTCAAGTTCGTACTCGGCGGGGCCGCTGTGGGCGGTGCCGGGCTGGCGGCGCTGCGTGAGCGTATCCGCCAGCGCCACTTCAGCGACGGCGCCGGCGATTATGAACATCGCGACGTACTGCCCGCCTATCTTAACGCCATGCAGCGCCGCCACGAGCTGAGCCGGCCGATGAAGGTGGTGGTGGACTGCGGCAACGGCGCCGCCGCGGTGGCCGCCCCGGAGGCGCTGATGCTGATGGGCTGCGACGTGGTGCCGTTGTTCCTCGAGGTGGACGGGCGCTTCCCCAACCACGCGCCGGACCCGGCGGACCCGGACACCCTGCACGACCTGCGGGTGACGGTGCGCGACGTCAACGCGGACCTGGGCCTGGCGTTCGACGGCGACGGCGACCGCCTGGGCGTGGTGCTGCCCGACGGCGAGCTGATCTACCCGGATCTGATGCTCAAGGCCGGCGGTGCCGGCAGCCCGCTGTTCTTCGGCGAGGAATGCTACGGTTTCGGCGACGCCACCCTGGCCGCCGCCCGCCTGCTCGGTCTGCTCAGCCGCCACCCCGGTCCCGCCGCCGACTTCTTCGCCCACGCCGACTTGTAGGAGCGGGCTCTTGTGGGAGCGGGCCCTGCCCGCGAAAGGCAAGCAAAGCTTGCCGGCAGGATTCCAGAGAGGTTGTTTGTACTGCCTTTAGAAAGGCCTCTGGGATCCTGCCGGGAGCTGCGCTCCCTTTCGCGGGCAGGGCCCGCTCCTACCAGTCGAGCCACCAATCCGCCTACAATGGCCTTACATTTGAAAGCGAGAAGGACGCGCAATGGATACGGTTCTGGTCACCGGCGGCGCCGGGTACATCGGCTCGCACACGGTGCTGTTATTGCTGGAAGCCGGGCGCCGGGTGCTGGTGCTCGATAACCTGAGCAACAGCAGCCGCGAAGGGCTCGAGCGGGTGGCGGCGATCACCGGCAAAAGTGCCGAATTCGTGGAAGGGGACATCCGCGACACTGCGCTGCTCGACCGCCTGTTCCAGGAGCACGCTATCGGCTCGGTGATCCATTTCGCCGGGCTCAAGGCGGTGGGCGAATCCGTGGCCCAGCCGCTGCGCTACTACGACTGCAACGTGACCGGCTCACTGCGGCTGCTGGAGGCGATGGACCGGGCCGGGGTGCGCAACCTGGTGTTCAGCTCCTCGGCCACGGTGTACGGCGACCCGGCCTCGGTGCCGATCCGCGAGGACTTTCCGCTCAGCGCCACCAACCCCTACGGCGCCACCAAGCTGCACATCGAGGACATGCTGCGTGATCTGCACCGCGCCGACCCGCGCTGGTCGGTGGCGTTGCTGCGCTATTTCAATCCGGTGGGGGCCCACGAGAGCGGGCGCATCGGCGAAGACCCCAACGGCGAGCCCAACAACCTGATGCCCTACGTGGCGCAGGTGGCGGTGGGCCGGCGGGAACAGCTACGGGTGTTCGGCGACGACTACAACACCCCGGACGGCACCGGGGTGCGTGATTACATCCACGTCATGGATCTGGCGGAAGGGCATCTGGCGGCGCTGGAGGCCCTGGCCCGGGACGGCGGCCTGATCACCACCAACCTGGGCACCGGGCGCGGCTACAGCGTGCTGGAAATGGTGCGCGCCTTCGCCGCCGCCTCCGGCCGCGAAGTGCGCTACCAGATCGCCGAGCGGCGGCCCGGCGACGTGGCGTCCTGCTACGCCGACCCGGCCCACGCCAAAAAGGTGCTGGGCTGGGAGGCGAAGCGCGGCATCGACACCATGTGCGCCGACCACTGGCGCTGGCAGAGCGAAAACCCCAACGGTTACCGCGGCTGACTCGTGCGAGCGGGCTTGTGGGAGCGGGCCATGCCCGCGAAAGGGTGGCGCCAGCCACCCGGCAGGATCCCAGAGCGCTTTGCTGTGTGAGGGATCAACAGAAATTAATAATTAAGTTGTGGTTTTGTCACATTGTGGCGGGGCGGAGGTAATCTCAAACTGGCTTTGATCCGAATAACAACGGCAGAGCCATGACCACGCCTAAGACCACACGATCCATCACCACCCTTCGTACCATTCAGGACATCGAAGCCCTGGAACAGCAGGTCTATGAGACGCTGATTCCGTCACGGAACCTCTATGAGGTGCTGGCGGCGAACGCGGCCCTGCACGGCGATCGCCCGGCCTTGACGGTGTTGCCTTCGGCGGATCCTGGCGAGCCGGTGGTCACCCGTACCCATACGCAGTTGCTGGCGGACGTGACCCGGGCGGCGAACCTGTTTTCGCGCCTGGGCGCTGAACGCGGCACCGTGATTTCCCTTCTTTCCCGCACCCATCCTGAGATCCCTGCGCTGATCTGGGGCGCGGAGGTGGCGGGCGTTGCCAACTGCCTCAATTACCTGCTCAGCGCCGATGTGATCGCCACGCTGCTGAACGCCGAGAAGGCGGAGATCCTGGTGTGTTCCGGCCCGGATCTGGACACCGAGATATGGAAAAAAGTACAGGCGGTGGTCGCCGCGACGCCGTCGCTGCGTACCGTGCTGGTGATCGGTGAGGTGCCGGCGACGCTGGACTCGTCGGTGTACCGTTCCTTCGCGGAGGAATGGCAGCGGGTCAACGGCGACACCCTGCGGGTGACCCTGCCGGGCCCGGACGATCAGGCGGCGCTGTTTCATACCGGCGGCACCACTGGCGTGCCGAAGCTGGTGCCGCAGACTCACCGCAATCAGATTCACGCCGCCTGGTGCCTGAGCCAGGCGTTTGATCTGTCCGAGACCGACGTGGGGCTGAACGGCTTTCCGCTGTTCCATGTGGGCGGCACTTCAACGGTGGGCCTGAGCGTGCTGGCGGCGGCCGGTCATCTGGTAATGCTGTCGCCGGACGGCTTCCGTAACCCGGGCATCGTGAAAAATATCTGGGCGCTGGTGGAGCATTACTGCGCCACGGTGATGGGCGGTGTGCCGACCACCATCGGTGCCATCGCGGATGTGCCGGTGGCCGGACGGGACCTGTCCACGTTGCGTTTCGTGCTCACCGGCGGCGCCTCGCTGACCCGTTCCGACGCCCGCCGTTTCGAGCAATGCGCCGGCGTGCCGTTGCTGGAGCAGTACGGCATGACCGAGACGGTGGCGGCGATCGCCGCCACGCCGCTGCACGGCGCCCATGTGCGCGGCAGTGTCGGTCTGCGCGGGCCGTTCAGCGAGTTGAAAGTGCGCCCGCTGGGTCAGGAAAACGGCGGCGTTGATTGCCCGCCCGGCGAGATCGGTTCGGTGCTGGTCAAGGGCGCCCAGGTGGTGGCGGGCTATCTGGATCCGGCGCACACCCGGGAGGCCTTCACCGACGACGGCTTTCTGATCACCGGCGACGTGGGGTACCTGGACGACAACCAGTATCTGCATCTCACCGGCCGGGAAAAGGATCTGATTATCCGCAGTGGCCATAATATCGATCCGCTGGCCATCGAAGAGGTGGCCAACGCCCATCCGGACGTGCTGGTGAGCGCGGCGGTGGGTATGCCGGATGACTACGCCGGCGAAGTGCCGGTGATCTTCCTGGCCGTGAGCGACCCGGAGCACTTCGATCTGGCGTCGTTCCACCAATACATGAAAGACCATGTTCATGAGCCGCCGGCGAAGCCGAAACACGTGTTCGTTCTGGACGAAATACCGGTGACCGGCGTCGGCAAGATTTTCAAACCGAAGTTGAGGGAGCTCGCCGCCGAGCATCAACAGCGCCTGGCGGCGGAACCGTCCAACCGTTGAATCCGATAACAAAAGAACTGGAGCTATAACCATGAAATTACACAACAACGTACTCAAGCTATTGCGTTCCACCCTGGCCGCGGTGGCGCTCGCCGCACCGGCGGCGGTACTCGCCGAGGACGCCGACAAAGAGGTGATCGAATGGACCCTGCAGGCGCACCTGCCCACCGGCAGCGGCTCCTGGCAGGACAGCGTGGTGGCGGTGAAGGAAAAGCTCTACGAGCGCACCGACGGCCGCCTGAACATCAAGTTGCACGCGGCCGGGTCGCTGTTTGGCGCCACCGAGATTTTCCCGGCGGTGAAGCGCGGCGTGATTGAAATCGGTTACACCTCGCCGGCTTATCTGATGAGCTACATTCCCACCGCCGGCCTGGCGTTCTCGGTTCCCGGCGCGTTCCAGAACGTCTGGGAAGCGCAGTATTTCTGGACCCATCTGGGCTTCGAGTCGCTGATTCGCGAGGAAGCCGCGGAACACGGCATCCAGTACTTCACCGACAAGCTGTACCCCACCGAGATGGTGGTGAAGAAGCGCATTGAATCGATGGATGATTTCGACAGCCTGAAGATCCGCTCCGCCGGTCTGCTGCAGAGCTTTGTGTCCGAAGTGGGCGCGGCGGCCACCTATGTGCCGGGCCCGGAAATCTACCAGGCCCTGTCCACCGGCGTTGTTGACGGCGCCCATTGGGGCGCGGCCCAGGAAGCCAACGCGTTGAGCCTCTATGAAGTGGCCAAGTATCACGTCCGTCCGGCGCTGGGCATCGGTGGCGTGGAAGCCTTCATCATTAACCAGAAAGCGCTGAACGCGCTGCCGGAAGACATCCGCAACATCGTCGTCGAGACTCTCAACGAGCACTTCCTGGACCGCACCAACGAGTACCTGTACCAGGAAACCGTAATGCTCAAGAAGCTTAAAGAAACCCAGGGCGTGGAAGTGATCGAGCTGCCCCAGGAAGTTCAGGACCGCATGTGGGCGGTGGGTGAGAAGATCCGCAAGGAAGAAGCCAAGAAAAGCGACAACGCCGCCGAAGCGGTGAAGCGTCTGGACCAGTTCCTCAGATCGCTCGGTCGCATTGACTGATCAACCGGAGGCCGGCCACGGCCGGCCTTTTTCTTGGAGGCGATGTGACGCTGCTCAAGCATTTTTCCGTTTTTATCACACGGCTGAACGACCGCCTGGGTGTCTGGCTGATCGGCTATCTGGTGTTGCTGATGTTCGTGATTCTGCTCTACGAGATCACCGCGCGCTATCTGTTCTCGGCGCCCACCACCTGGGCCACGGAATTCACCCAGCTGATGTTCGGTGCCTATGTGATGTTGTCCGGCGGTTACCTGCTGGCCAACAAAGGCCACGTCAACGTGGATCTTTTTTATAACCGGTTGACGCCGCGCGCTCAGGCGCTGACCCATATTCTTACGTCGTTTCTTTTCTTCGCCTTTATCAGCGTGCTGCTGATGGAAGGCTGGACCATGGCGTCCAATTCCATCGACATGCTGGAGACCTCCAGCTCGGCCTGGAACCCGCCGGTGTGGCCGTTGAAGCTGACCATTCCGGTCGGCGCCGCCTTGATTCTGCTGCAGGGGGTCGCCGGCATTCTCGACCAACTGCCGGTTCTGGTCGGCGCGGAGCCGGCGGCGGACCGAAGCGGGGAGGGGGACGCATGAGCCCGGAAATATTGACCGCGCTGTTCTTCGGCTCGCTGTTGCTGTTCGTTTTTCTGGGTGTGCCGCTGGCGTTCGTGCTCGGCGGCGTGTCGGCGATTTTCCTGTACTTCACCTGGGGCGTGGACGGCTTCTACATGGTGTCCAGCCGGGTCTGGAGCACCATGAACAGCTTCACGCTGATTTCAGTGCCGCTGTTCGTATTGATGGCGTTGATACTGGAACGCACCGGGCTGGCCCAGGCGTTGTACCGGATGATGCACCTGTGGATGGGCGGCCTGCGCGGCGGCCTGGCCATCGGCACGGTGATCATCTGCACCGTGTTCGCCGCCATGGTGGGCATCAGCGGCGCGGCGGTGGTGGCGATGGCCACGGTGGCGCTGCCGGCGATGATCGAGCGCGGCTACGACAAGAAGATGGCGCTGGGTTGTATTAACGCCGGTGGTGGCCTGGGCATTCTGATTCCGCCCAGTGTGGTGATGATCATCTATTCCATGAACACCGGCGTTTCGGTGGGCGATCTGTTCGCCGCCGGTATTGTGCCCGGTGTGTTGTTGGCGGTGCTGGTGGGGCTGTATATCGCGGTGCGCTGCTTTATCCAGCCGGAGCTGGGGCCGGCCCTGGCCAAGTCCGAACGGGCCAGCTGGCCGGAGAAATTCGCCTCGGTGAAGGCGGTGATTCTGCCGGTGATGATCGTCGCCATGGTGCTGGGTTCGATTCTCAGCGGCATCGCCACGCCCACCGAGGCGGCGGCCATCGGCGTGCTCGGCGCGCTGATCTCCGCGGTGGTGCACGGCACTTTCCGCTTCAGCATGCTGCATGAGGCGGTGGTCCGTACCCTCGGCATCAGCGCCATGATCATGTGGATATTCATCGGCGCCCATGTGTTTTCCACCGCCTACAGCGCCATGGGCGCCCAGGAACTGATCGAAGGGCTGGTGATGCACATTCCCGGCGGCGCCTTGGGGGCGCTGGTGGTGATGCTCGGCATTGTGTTCCTGATGGGTATGTTCCTGGATCCCATCGGCATTATGCTGATCACCTTGCCGGTGTTCATGCCGATCGTGAATCACTTCGGGTTCGATCCGGTGTGGTTCGGGATTCTGTTCATCATCATGATGGAGGTGGGCTATATGACGCCGCCGTTCGGGTTCAATCTGTTCTACCTGAAAGGGGCGGCGCCGGACGGCGTGACCATGGGCGACATCTACCAGTCGGTGGTGCCCTATGTGCTGGTGATCCTGTTCGGCCTGACGCTGATCGCGCTGATTCCGTCGCTGGCGCTGTGGCTGCCCGGGGTGTTGTCCTGAGCCCGCCGGGTTCAGGGCGCCGCCCGTAACGCCTGCAGCCGCAGGGCCAGGTGCAGTTCCAGGGACCGGTTGCTGTTCTGCCAGTCGCCGATCCGTTCGCCGATGGTCTCCAGCCGGTTGTGTACCGTGTTGACGTGCACGTTGAGCGCCTTGGCGGTGGCGCGCGCGTTCTGGTGCAGGTCCAGGAACACCCGCAGGGTGGTGCACAGGCTGGCGTTGCGCTCGGCATCGTGGTCGATCAGAGCGCCGATGGTGGCGTCCAGGAAGCGCTGGATGTCGGCGGCATCCCGGTGGGCGAACACCGTGTCGTACAGGTAGTACGCCTGCTCTTGAATGCTGCCGGTGTGACGGCCCAGTTTGCGCGCCACCCGCATCGCCTGCCGGGATTGGTGGTAATGGCCGGGCAGCGCCGTCACGTCGTCGATGGCGGGTGACAGGCAGATCAGTGCCGGCAGCCCCAGATCCCGAAAGATCAGTTTTTCCAGCGCTTTGCGCACTCTCTCCGGGTCGTCACTGTCCACCAGCAGCACAATGCCGTCGTCCACCTGGGCGGCCAGCTTTTTGAATGGCCGCAGGCCGGCCATCAGCCGCTTGGTGACATAGTGGAGCTTGGATTTGTCCACCGTGATCAGCAGGCACACCAGTGGCCGGGACACATCCAGGCCTAGCTTGAGCGCACCGGCCTGGGCGGAGCCGCTTTCCAGTTCCGACGCTTCCAGCAGTGCTTCCACGGTTTCCTGGATGTCGCGCAGACTGGACGCGGCCTTCTTTTCATCCAGCAGCGCCAGCACCGCGATGGCCGCCGAACAGTGCTCGAAGATGCGGATGCGGTCTTCGGAAAGCGTCTCCCGGGTGGCCACCAGCAATGAACCGATATGGTCGTCGCCGCTGGAAACCGCCATCACGTAGAGCGGATCGGCCGCTTGCTGTTCCACACGCACGGACTTGCCCCGGTAGCGGCTGTCTTCCACCGCCGTGAGCACCGGCGCGGATATCGGCCGGGCGAAGGGGGTCGCGTCCTGGGCGCGGGCGGTGGCGCGGAGCACCTGGCCGGAAGGGTCGAGAAACGCCGCCGGCCCGTCCAGCAGCTCGGTGACCAGCGCCACCATCTGCTGCTGGCTGCTGCCCCGAGCGAGCAGGGCGGTGAGTTTTTCGTGGGCGTCGGCGGCGAATTCGAGGACGTCGATTTTGTCCTTGAGGTCGCGGTTGGCCCCCTCGGTGTCCTGAATGGCTCTCTGCTTCTGCTGGAAAAAGCGGGCGTTGCCGATGGCCACCGAGGCGTGGGCGGACAGCGCCACCAGAATCGACACCTCCCAGGGCTGGTGCACGCGCTTGTAGCGGTCGGCGACGATCAGGATACCGATCACCTGTTCGCCGGACAGGATCGGCGCGGCCACCACCGAGACCAGACCCTCCGCGCGAATCGCCCGGTCCACCTCGGCGTCATGATTGAAGTGCGGGTCGTTGAGGTAGTCCTGGGTGGTGAAGGTGGACTTGGAATGACTGACGTAGCCGGCGATGCCGGCGTTGCCCCTGACCCCCATGTGCTTGATGTATTCGGTGTGGCCGCCGTCGATGGCCACCAGCCGCACCACGTCGTCCTGCTGCATGGCCAGCCAGGCGAGATCGCTGCCCAGCAGTTCCCGGCCGCGCATCACGATGCCGTTGAGCACCGCGTCCAGGTCCTTGAGCTCGGTGAGCGATTTGGCGCTCTCCGACACCGCCCGCAGGGCCCGTTCATTGAGCCGGTACTGTTCAATGCGGCGGGCCAGATCAATCGACTGGTTGAGGCTGGCGAGCAGGGCTTTCTTTTCCTCGGCGCCCACGGCCAGGGCGTCCACCTCGCTCACCAGGTGGGAGAGGCCGGCGGCGCTCTGGCCCTGCTCGAGCTCGGCGATGATGCGCCGGTAAAACGCGCCGCTGTCCCCCGCGGCCTGGGCTGTGCGTTGATCCATGGGCGGGGCCCCGCGTGATCGAATGTGGTGTGAGTCTATCACAGCGATGAGGCGCTATCGTGGGGGCTTGTGACATTGTTCCGGGCGGTGCCATCCCGCCTAATGGCGGCATCGGTAATCAGATAACAACGGAGACGAGAATGACGGTTTCACTGGTGCGCGTGGAGATCGAGGCGCCGTTTTGCTGGATCGTACTGAACAGCCCGTCGACCATGAACGCTCTGTCCATGCCTTTGCTGGAAGAGCTGGAAGACGCGGTGCGCCAGGTGGCCGCCAACCCGGAGGTGCGGTGTGTGATTGTCACCGGCGAGGGCAAGGCGTTCTCGGCGGGCGGCGACCTGGCCGGATTCAAGAGCGATATCGACGCGCAGCAGTACAACCGGTTCCTGGCCCGGCTTGAGTACGCCCAGGCCGTTTTCAACCTGGTGGAAAGTCTGCCGATGCCGGTGATCGCGGCGGTCAACGGCGTTGCCGTAGCGGGCGGCCTGGAGCTGCTGCTCTGCTGCGACATTCTGTACGCGGCGGATACCGCCAGGATCGGCGATGGCCACGCCAAGTACGGTGTGATTCCCGCCGGCGGCTCCTCGGTGCGCCTGCCGGCCCGGGTGTCGCCGGGCTGGGCCAGCGAGATGCTGTTTTCCGGGTCGTTGTACCCCGCGGAGACTCTGCGCGAGCGGGGTCTGATCAACCGGGTGGTGCCCCAGGCAGAGCTTTACGATGCGGTGCGTGAGCTGGCGCGCACGCTGTGCCAGCGCAGTCCGAGGGGCCTGGTGGTGATGAAGCAGTTGATGCGGCAGAGCCGGGGGGGGCCGGTGTCACAGGGTCTGAGGGCGGAGATCGGGGCCTTTGCGTCGTACGCCAAGAGCGAGGATTTCCGCGAGGGCCTGGCGGCCTTCGCGGAGAAGCGGAATCCGGTGTTTGGGGGGCGGTAGGGGGCTCTGGGATCCTGCCGGGTGGCTATTGCCACCCTTTCGCGGGCGGGGCCCGCTCCTACGGACTTTTAACAGGCATTGGCCAAACAAAAAAAGGGCCTACCCGATGGGTAGGCCCTTTTTCTGTTTGGCTCCGCCTGCTGGGCTC
>DGNT01000090.1:10807-25461 GCA_002389055.1 Alcanivorax sp. UBA4485 | reverse complement strand
CCGGCCGGCTGGATCCCAGAGAGGCTGATGATGCTGCTGTCAGACATCTCTGGGATCCTGCCGGGAGCTTCGCTCCCTTTCGCGGGCGGGGCCCGCTCCCACAAGGCCCGCCCGCACAAGAGTGCCCGGTTTGAGGCTACCGGTTAAAGGATAACCAGGTGGTTGGGCAGCTCGTTTTTCTTTTCGGTGGCGGGCACCTTGATAATGAGCTGGTCGCCGCAGGAGGCGATGCACTCCAGGAAGCCGTTGAGCACTTCGCCCTGCTGGACGTGGGTGGTGAAGGTGTCGACGATCTTCTTCCAGGTTTCGTCGGGCACGTGCTGGGCCACGCCACGGTCGGCGAGGATTTCCACGTAGTGCTCCGCTTCGCTGACGAAGATCAGCACGCCGTGGTCGCCGCGGGTGTGGTGCAGGCCCTGGTCGAGGAAGGTGCGTCGGGCCAGGTTGGCGGCGCGCCAGTGCTTCACGCGCTTGGGCACCAGTTTCATCATCAGCGGCGGCCAGCGGAACAGCACCGCCAGCACCACCAGCACGGTCCACTGGGCGAGCAGGGTTTCCAGGGCGTCCAGGCCCACCGGCATGAACGCCAGCGCCAGGGGCACCAGCAGCGACAGCAGCGCCGCCCACATCATCGGGATGTAGCGGTAGTCATCGGCCTGGCGGGCCAGCACCGTGACCAGTTCGGCGTCGGTGTCTCTTTCGATGGCGGCGATCGCCCGGGCGACCCGTTTTTGATTCTCTTCATTCAATAACATTACCAACCTCCCGAGGCGCCACCGCCTCCGAAACCACCACCGCCGCCGCCGAAGCCGCCGCCACCGAAACCACCGCCGCCTCCGCCGCCGAAGCCACCCATGCCCATGGGCAGGAACATCAGGCCGGCGGCGCCGCGGCGGCCGCCTTTGCGGCCCAGGCCACCGAACGACAGGAAGAAGGTGAACACCACCAGGCCGATCAGGTAGAGCAGCGCCTGCAGGCTGGAGGCCTCTTTACGGTCGGCGTCGCCGCCGGCCGGGGCCTGGTACTCGCCCTGGATGGCGGCGAAGATCGAGGTCAGGGCCGCGTTGATGCCGCCGGCGAAATCCCCTTGCCGGAAGGCGGGCTGGATATCGTTGCGGATGATGCTGGAGGAGGTGGCGTCGGTGAGCGCGCCTTCCAACCCGTAGCCCACTTCGATACGCACCCGGCGGTCGTTGGGTGCAATGAGCAGCAGGGCGCCGTTGTCGGTGCCTTCCTGGCCGATGCCCCATTCCCGGCCCAGGCGCACGCCGTAATCGGCGATGTCATAGCCCTGCAGGTCCGCCAGGGTGACCACCACGATCTGGTTGGAGCTTTGCTGCTCTTCGGCGGCCAGTCGCTCGGTGAGCGCCTGTTCCTGGGCCGGGGTCAGCAGCTCGGCGTTATCCACCACCCGGCCGGTGAGTTCCGGGAAGTCCGGAGCGGCCGAGACCGGAAGCGCCAGCGCCGCCAGCATCAGCAGGGCGCCGAGCCGAAGCGCGGCGCCGAGACGGTTAGGGGTCAGCGCGGTATTCATTCGAAGTTAACGGAGGGCGCCTGGTCGGCGTTCTCCGTAGTGGCTTCGAAGTTTTCGCGCTGTTCCAGCTCGCTGTACAGCACGCTGTGCCAGAGGCGGCCCGGGAAGGTCCGGATCTCGGTGTTGTACTGCTGCACCGCCTGGATGTAATCCCGGCGCGCCACCGCGATGCGGTTCTCAGTGCCTTCCAGCTGGGCCTGCAGGGTCAGGAAGTTCTGGTTGGATTTCAGGTCCGGGTAGCGCTCAACCACCACCATCAGGCGCTGCAGGGCGGAACCGAGCTGGCTCTGCGCCTGTTCGAACTGCTGGAATTTCTGCGGGTCGTCGAGAATACTCTCGTCCATTTGAATGGAGCCCACCTTGGAGCGGGCCTCGGTGACCTCCACCAGCACTTCGCGCTCCTGGTCGGCGAAGCCCTGCACGGTGTTGACCAGATTGGGCACCAGGTCGGCGCGGCGCTGGTACTGGTTCTGCACCTGGGACCAGGCCGCCTTCACCTGCTCGTCATAGGTGGGGATATTGTTGATGCCGCAGCCGGCGAGCGACACGGCCAGCCACATCAGCATGAAAGCACGCCAAACGTTCATTCCGGGTTCTCCAATTCAGAGGTGGACGCAGTCAAGCAATTCCCCGGTGGATTAGCAACCGAAACCCCGGTGACCGCCTGAATCAGTTTTTCCTTACGCACGCGGGACAGGGCCTTAAGGCGCACTTCCAGCCGGCCGGCGGCGGCCCGGCCGGGCACCGCCACGCACATTACCAGGGCCACCGGCCGCCGGGCACGGGTGTAACGGGCACCGCGCGGGCCGTCATTATGTTCCTGCCAGCGGCGCAGCACGTCGGTGGTGACGCCGGTGTACAGGGAGCCGTCGGCGCAGCGCAGCATGTACACCCACCAGTCACCGGGCGGCGCTGCCGTGCTCTGTTTCACGGTTTTACACCTGTTTTCCGGTGAGTTGCTATGATCATCGGGTATCTTCGCATCGCAACAACAATAGCCTGAAATAAGGAGCTTCGCATGATCACCTACCTGTATTGGCTGCTGGTGGCGGCCGCTATCTTCCTGGCCCTGTTCGGCATCGGCGTCCGCATGGGCAAGTGGAAACCGGCGCTCATCACCGCCGTGGTGATCTGGCTGCTAAGCACCCTGCTCTACTATTTTTGGCTGGAGCAGATTTTCGTCAAGCGTCTCGGCGGCACCATGAACGTGACGGTGGAAGAAGGCCATCAGCACGTGGCGGCCACCTGGAAGGGCGACAATCTGTGGATCGAGAATTACGATCCGGAGACCAACCGCTGCATCTTCCAGGAGTATTCACGGGGTAACGTGCTGGAAGGCAAGGTGGTGATCAAGAACTGCAACCCGCTGCGCGCCGGCGACACCCCGGCACCGTCGGAGACGCTCGGTAAGGGCCTGTAACCGGCCAGGTGTCTTCTCGCCCCTGCCCGGCACTGCTATGGTGGTTGGCTACTTGCCCGATCCCCCCGATCCGATGAAAGTCCGCAACAGTAAGGAACAGCAGCGCCGGCGCCTGAAACGGGACATGGAGCGTTTTCTCTCCCACGGCGGGCGCATTAAGGAAGTGCCGCACGGTGTTTCCGGCAACGACCCGGCGCAGCCGCAGGGCCGTCGTGCCTTCCCGTTTTCCCAGGCGCCGCCCGCCACCCGCACGGACATCTCGGAGGTGGTGGCGGCGATCGACGCCCGCAAACGCAAAACCACCCGGCCCACGCACAAGCGCCGGCCACGGCGTAAACTGATCTACGACGATTTCGGCGAACCCCTGCGCTGGGTGTGGGACGAGTGAAACCCCGATCAACCAAGAAGGAAGCGACCATGAAACGACTGAGTATTGTGCTGGGCCTGCTGATGCTGAGCGGTATCGCCATCGCGGACGTGGTGGAAAAAACAGTGAAGCTGCCCGGCGGCCTGGGCAAGGGCGTGCTCTTCATGGACGACGATCTCGACCGCACCACCGCCGGCGTGATCGTGGTGCACGAATGGTGGGGCCTGAACGACTACGCCCGTAACCGCGCCCGTCTGCTCGCCGAGGAGGGCTATGTGGCCCTGGCGGTGGACATGTACGGCGAAGGTCAGGTGGCCAGCCACCCCAAGGACGCCAAGGCGTTCATGCAGCAGGCGCTGTCGGAACCGGAAAAGCTCACCGCGCGCTTCAACGCCGCCAAAACCATACTGCGTGATCAGCAGTACGTGGACGACGCCCGCATTTTCGCCGTGGGTTACTGCTTCGGCGGCGGCGTGGTGCTGGAACAGGCCCGCAAGGGTAACGATCTGGCCGGCGCGGCCAGTTTCCACGGCACCCTGGGCACCAACCAGCGCGCCGGCGAAGGGGACATCCAGGCCCGCGTGCTGGTGGCCACCGGCCAGGCCGACCCGATGGTACCGGCGGACCAGGTGAGCGCCCTGGTCGAAGAACTCACCCAGGCCGGCGCCCAATTCCAGCTGCTCAGCTTTCCGGGCGTCCAGCACGGTTTCACCAACCCCAAGGCGGACGACACCGGCAAGCGGTTCGAGCTGCCGCTGGCCTACGACAAACAGGCCGACCTGGTGAGCTGGGAAGCCCTGATGGATTTCATCGAACAACCCTGAACCCTCCCCGGCGCCCCACCCTGGGGCGCCGAGCACCAATAAAGCGCACCCACCTGCCCCAAAAAGAGCCCGCTGTACCCCGCTCCCAGGGGCCAGCCCTTGCAAAACAGTACCTTGGCCATCCTGGCATCGGTTTTGCTGTATAACAGTCAGGAATCGAATGGCCGGTGTTGCCATCACGACTCGACAATTTGCTATCAATGGATCACTAGGGTTCCGGTCGGCGCCGCCGATGTCTGGTCCGAGAGTGATCGACCTTCGCCCGGTGCGCCGGGAAGGTTACACGGCGGGACAAAAGCCCGGGAGGACATGATGACGCCCTGTCATTGGATTCCTCATCGCCTGTAACCAAGGAGGTCGCCATGAAGAAACTGATCAACCGCCAGGCCGGTCCGGTGGGCCGCTGGGCCTTGGGCCTGCTGCCCTTCGTCATCCTGGCGGTGTTGTACCTGGTCGCCTCCGACGCGCGCCTGGACGCGAACCCCAACGATAAACTCCTGCCCTCCCTGAGCAGCTTCTCCGAAGCCATCGAACGCATGGCCTTCGAACCCAGCAAACGCAGCGGCGAATACACCCTGCTGGTGGACACCCTGGCCAGCCTGCAACGGCTCGCCATCGGCGTGGTGATCAGCGCGATGATCGGGCTGGTGGTGGGCATCGCCACCGGGTCGCTGCCGTTGTTCCGGGCCGGTATTTCGCCGCTGGTCACCGGCATGTCGCTGGTGCCGCCGCTGGCGATTCTGCCGATCCTGTTCATTATTTTCGGGCTGGGTGAGCTGGCCAAGGTGATGCTGATCATCATCGGCATCACCCCCTTCCTGATCCGCGACCTGCAGCAGCGGGCGGAAGAAATTCCCACCGAGCAGATCATCAAGATGCAGACCCTGGGCGCCAACACCTGGCAGATCATCACCCGGCTGGTGTGGCCGCAGATCATGCCGCGCCTGCTCAGTTCCGTGCGCCTGTCGCTGGGCTCCGCCTGGCTGTTCCTGATCGCCGCCGAGGCGATCGCCGCCACCGAAGGTCTCGGCTATCGCATCTTTCTGGTGCGCCGCTACCTCGCCATGGACGTGATCCTGCCCTATGTGGCCTGGATCACCTTCCTGGCGTTCGCCCTCGACTTCGCGCTCAAACGCTATTCCCAGTGGCGTTACCCCTGGTTCCACGGCGCGCAATAAGGAGACCGACATGGCTGCCATCGAGATCAAGAATCTTTGGAAGGAATACGGCCAGGACGTGGTCCTGGAGCGCCTGAACGCCAGCGTCGAGGAAGGCGAATTCGTCACCGTGGTGGGCGCCTCCGGCTGCGGCAAGACCACCTTCCTGAAGATGATGCTGGGCACCGAAAGCCCCACCCGCGGCGAACTGCTGCTGGACGGCAAGCCGATCCCCGACGAACCGGATGAAACCCGGGGCATCGTGTTTCAGCGCTATTCCGTGCTGCCCCACCTCACCGCCGTGGACAACGTGATGCTCGCCGGCGAACTGGCGAGCAGCCGCTGGCTGGGCCGTGTGTTCGGCGGCAAACGCCGGGCGCTGCGCGAACAGGCCGAGGAAATGCTCGCCTCCGTGGGGTTGGATCACGCGCTGAGCAAATACCCCCATGAGCTGTCCGGCGGCATGCAGCAGCGCCTGGCGCTGGCCCAGGCGCTGATCAAGAAGCCACGCATTCTGCTGCTGGACGAGCCCTTCGGCGCCCTGGACCCGGGCATCCGCCGGGACATGCACGAGCTGGTGCTGGACCTGTGGCGCAAACAGGACCTGACCGTATTCATGATCACCCACGACCTGGCGGAGGGCTTTTTCCTCGGCACCCGCATGTGGGTGTTCGACAAGGAACGGCTGGACCCTCAGACCCCCGGCAGCTACGGCGCCCGCATCACCTACGACCTGCCGGTAGGCAACAGCGACAAAGGCACCCTGCAGTCGATCACCCAGAGCGTGGATTCCACCGCCCGGGTGCTGGGCGCCTGATACCGATCCCCGTAACCAGAGAACGAGGAGCAACCCCATGCAAACCCCGCTCTACCAATACACCCTGCCCGGCGGCGCGCACTGGTCCTTCCGGATGCGGCGCGGCACCGCCCTGCGTCTCACCGACGTGGAAGGCGGCGCCAACGTGGGCATGCTGTTCTATAACCCGGAGGAAAAGCTGGAGCGCTACAACGCCCCGGACAGCCTCAAGGGCCAGCACACCTTCAAGCTCACCAAAGGCAATTGCCTGTACTCGGACATGGGCCGGGTGTTCGCCTCCATCGTCGAGGACAGCTTCGGCTGGCACGACACCGTGTGCGGCAACCTGCACCCGGAACAAGTGAAAGAGAAGTACGGCGAGCACCGCTACCAGGACCACCACAACGACTGGTATCTGAGCGGCCACACCAGTTTCCTCACCGAACTTGCCAAGTACGGCCTCACCGAACGGGACCTGGCCGCCAACCTCAACCTGTTCAGCAAGGTGGCCACCGACGACGACGGCAAGATGTTCTTCGATCCCTCGGCGGCGAAAGCCCGCGCGCAAGTCACGCTGCGCTTCGAGATGGAAACGCTGGTGGTGATGCACACCTGCCCGCACCCGCTCAACCCGGCCACCGACTACCCGAAGAAACCGGTGCACGTGGAAATGCTCAAGGCGGACCCGGTGACGGCGGACGACTACTGCCTGAACTTCCGCCCGGAGAACGGCCGCGCCTTCGAAAACAACCGGCTGTACTACCTGGGCGCCTGAGCCGTAAGGAGGACGAGATGATCAAAGAGAGCACGCTCAAACCCGAAGACGCCACCTTCCGGGAAACCGTTCCCGCCGGCGACTATTTTCTGAAAGTGGTGAAGAAAGGCGAGACGGTGCGGATTCTGGACCTGGAAGGCAACCAGGCCGCCGACACCCTGTTCTTCAACGCCGACGACAGCGCCGAACGCTACAGCGCCGTGGACACCATCCGCGAACAGGGCAACGTCTACCTCACCGCCGGCACGGTGCTGCGCTCCAACCGCAACGACCCGATGCTGGAAATCACCGCCGACACCTGCGGCCGGCACGACACCCTGGGTGGCGCCTGCGCCACGGAAAGCAACACCGTGCGCTACGACCTGGAAAAACGCTGCATGCACGCCTGCCGGGACAGTTGGATGCTGGCGATCAACGAGCATGAAGAGTACGGGCTGAGCAAACGGGACATCGCCCACAACATCAATTTCTTCATGAACGTGCCGGTCACCGCCGAAGGCGGCCTGACCTTCGAGGACGGCATCTCCGCGCCGGGCAAGTACGTGGAACTGAAAGCACTGATCAACACCACCGTGCTGATCTCGAACTGCCCGCAGCTCAACAACCCGTGCAACGGCTACAACCCGACGCCCATTGAAGTGCTGATCTGGTAACGGCGTTGATTCAAGACGCCCCCGGGGACGACCCCGGCGCAAGGAAACACAACGGCGGGACGGCCCGCCCTCGCAAGAGAGCCGACGTCATGTTCAACAAGGTTTTGATCGCCAACCGCGGCGCCATCGCCACCCGCATCATCCGCACCCTCAAGGAGCTGGACGTTACCAGCGTGGCGATCTACGCCGACGCGGACACCGAATCCCGCCACGTGGCCCTGGCGGACCAGGCGCTGTACCTGGGCGACGGCAACGCCGCGCAGACCTACCTGAACCAGGACAAGCTGTTCGCGCTGATGGCCGAACACGGCATCGACGCGGTGCACCCCGGCTACGGCTTTCTCAGTGAAAACCCCGAATTCGTGGAGCGGTGCGAAACCAACGGCATCGCTTTTATCGGCCCCACCGCGCAACAGATGCGCGACTTCGGCCTGAAGCACACCGCCCGCGCCCTGGCGGAAGACAACGACGTGCCCCTGCTCCCCGGCACCGGGCTGCTGGAAGACCCGGCGGCGGCACTCCAAGCCGCTGACAAGATCGGCTACCCGGTGATGCTCAAGAGCACCGCGGGTGGCGGCGGCATCGGCATGCAGATCTGCCACGACGCCGCCGGCCTGGAAAAGGCCTGGGACAGCGTGCGCCGGCTGAGCGCCAACAACTTTTCCAACGACGGTGTGTTCCTGGAAAAATACATCGAACGGGCCCGCCATATCGAAGTGCAGGTATTCGGCGACGGCGCCGGCGGCGCGCTGGCATTGGGTGAACGGGACTGCTCCGCCCAGCGCCGCCACCAGAAAGTGCTGGAAGAAACCCCGGCCCCCAACCTGCCGGACGAAGTGCGCGCCACCCTGCACGACACCGCCCGCCGTCTGGTGGCGGCGGTGGATTACCGCAACGCCGGCACCGTGGAGTTCATCCTTGATCAGGACAGTAACCGCTTCTACTTTCTGGAGGTGAACACCCGCCTGCAGGTGGAGCATGGCGTTACCGAGCAGGTGTTCGGCATCGACCTGGTGCGCTGGATGGTGCAGCTGGCCGCCGGCGAACTGCCACCGCTGGCGGCCCTGGGCGACGATCTCAAACCGCGCGGCCATGCGTTGCAGGCGCGCCTGTACGCGGAAGACCCCAACAAGGACTTCCAGCCCAACGCCGGCCTGCTTACCACCGCCGAGTTCCCCGAGGCCGATGGGCAAGCCCTGCGCATCGACCATTGGATCGAACCAGGCCTGACGGTCTCACCGCTGTACGACCCGATGCTGGCCAAGCTGATCGTGTTCGAAGCGGACCGCAAAGCCGCGCTGGCCGCCCTGCAACGCACCCTGGAACACACCTGCGTGGAAGGCATCGAAACCAACCGCGACTATGTGCTGGCGATTCTCGCCGACAGCGTGTTCCAGAACGGCGAAATGACCACCCGCTACCTGAACGGGTTCGACTACCACCCCACCACCCTGGACGTGCTCGCCGGCGGCACCCTGACCACGGTGCAGGACTACCCGGGCCGGCGCGGCTACTGGCCGATCGGCGTACCGCCGTCCGGCCCCTTCGACGCGCTCAGCTTCCGCCTCGGCAACCGTATTCTCGGCAACGCCGAGGACGCCGCCGGTCTGGAATTCACCCTCAACGGTCCCACCCTGCGCTTCAACCACGGCACCCGCTTCGCGCTCACCGGCGCGGACATGGGCGCCACCCTGGACGGCGAGCCGGTGGCGAGCTACCAGTCGGTTTCCGTCGCCGCCGGCCAGACCCTCAAGCTGGGCAAGGTGCGCGGCGACGGCGCCCGCGCCTATCTGACGCTCGCCGGCGGGCTGCAGTGTCAGCCCTACCTGGGCTCGCGCAGCACCTTCACCCTGGGGCAGTTCGGCGGCCACGGCGGGCGCGCCATCCGCACCGGCGACGTGCTGCACTTCAACGCGGACCCGGCGGCGGATAATGCTCCGATGGCGGTGCCCGACAGCCTGAAACCGTCGCTGGGCGACAACTGGGAACTGCGCGTGATCTACGGCCCCCACGGCGCACCGGACTTTTTCACCGACGACGACATGGCCACCTTCTTCCGCGCCGACTGGCAGGTGCACTACAACTCCAGCCGCACCGGCATCCGCCTGGTGGGCCCGAAACCGGAATGGGCGCGCAGCGACGGCGGCGAAGCGGGCATGCACCCGTCCAACATTCACGACAATGCCTACGCCGTGGGCACCGTGGACTTCACCGGCGACATGCCGGTGATCCTGGGGCCGGACGGCCCCTCCCTGGGCGGCTTCGTGTGCCCGGCCACGGTGATCTCAGCGGACCGCTGGAAGCTGGGCCAGCTCAAGGCCGGCGACCGCATCCGCTTCGTGCCGCTCAGCCTGGACGACGCCGACCGCTTGGCGGCGGAACAGGACGCCTGCCTGGCCGCCCTCGAGGCGCCAACGCTGGACCCGGCCCCGGCCGCCGTGACCACGCCGGTCCTGGACCGGCTGGAAGAACAGGAAGACGGCCCGGAGGTGGTCTACCGCGCCGCCGGCGACCGCTACCTGCTGGTGGAATACGGCCCGCTGGAACTGGACCTGCGGCTGCGATTCCGGGCCCACGCGCTGATGCTGTGGCTGGAACACCAACAGCTCGACGGCATTCTCGAACTGACCCCGGGCATCCGCTCCCTGCAGGTGCATTTCGAGCCGTCCGTGCTGCCGCGCCAGGAATTGTTGGAGATCCTGAAACGGGCCGAGCTGACCCTGGACAAGCAGGACGACCTGGAAGTGCCCTCGCGCATCGTCCACCTGCCGCTCAGCTGGGACGACGAAGCCTGCCGCCTGGCGATCGAGAAATACACCCAGTCGGTGCGCAAGGATGCGCCCTGGTGCCCCAGCAACATCGAGTTCATCCGCCGTATCAACGGCCTGGACAGCATCGACGAGGTGAAGAAAATTCTGTTCGAGGCCAGTTATGTGGTGATGGGCCTGGGCGACGTCTATCTCGGCGCGCCGGTGGCCACCCCCTACGACCCGCGCCACCGGCTGGTGACCACCAAGTACAACCCGGCCCGCACCTGGACCGCGGAAAACTCGGTGGGCATCGGCGGCTCTTATCTGTGCGTCTACGGCATGGAAGGGCCCGGCGGCTATCAGTTCGTGGGCCGCACCATGCAGATGTGGAACCGCTTCCACCGCACCGAGGCGTTCACCCAACCCTGGCTGCTGCGTTTTTTCGACCAGATCCGCTTCTACGAAGTCAGCGCCGAGGAGCTGCAACAAATCCGCCGCGACTTCCCCAAGGGTCGCTACCCGTTCCGGGTCGAGGAGACCACCTTCAACCTGGGTGAGTACCAGCGTTTCCTGGAACAGAACGACGCCTCCATCCGCACCTTCACCGACGCCCGCAACCAAGCCTTCGACGAGGAACTGCAACGCTGGGTGGAAAGCGGCCAGATCAACTTCGAATCCCAGCAGGACCTGAACGCGGACGAAGCGGACAGCCTGCCCGAAGGCACCCCGGTGGAATCCCCCACCGCCGGCAACATCTGGAAGCTCACCGTAGCCGAAGGCGACACCGTCGAAGAAGGCCAGGTGGTAGCGGTGCTGGAATCCATGAAAATGGAAATCGAGGTGGCCGCCCCGGAAGCCGGCAAGGTGGTGCACATCGCCCGCCAGGAGGGCCAGCAGATCAACGCCGGCCAGGCGGTGATGATCCTCGGCTGAAGGCGCCGGGCCTTGCGACGACGGCACGGAGAACGCACAGTGCGGGGCACCCTAAGCAGAACAAGACGGGGGCCTTATGTGGCGCATCGGACACCGCGCCGGCTACACGCTCGGCTTGATCAGCGCTCTGCTGACGCTGCTCGCCGCACCGGCCTGGAGCCAACAGGACAGCCGCATGGATTTCGAACAGGTGACCGGTGGCGGCACACCGCCGGCGTTGCACCCGTACCAGGCCCGGGACGGCACCACCCTGCACTACCGGGCCTACGGCGATGAAGGCGACGCGGAACAGGTGATCGTGCTGCTGCACGGTTCCGGCTATCACAGTGCCTATCTGCAGCCGCTCGCCGCCGGCCTCGCCGAAAGCGGCGACGTCCGTGTTTATACGCCGGACCTGCGCGGCCACGGCCCGGCCCCGGCACGCCGTGGCGATGTGGATTATATCGGCCAGCTTGAGGACGACCTGGACGACTTCCTGGGGCTGGTGCAACGGGCGCACCCGGAGGCGTCGTTGTTCCTGGCCGGCCATTCCAGCGGCGGCGGCCTGGCGATCCGCTACGCCGGCGGCAATCCGCAAGTGCCCGTGGACGGTTATATTCTGCTGGCGCCCTACATCCATCACAGCGCGCCCACCAGCGCGGACAGCAACTCGGATTGGGCGAATCCGAAAGTGCCCCGGCTGATCCTGCTCGGCATGTTGAACAGCATCGGCATCACCGGCTTGAACGACCTCACCGTGATCGAATTCAACATGCCGGAAGCCGTGCGCGATGGCACCGAAACCCTGGCCTACAGCTACCGCCTGCAGACGTCCATGCACCCGCGCGACGACTACGGCGCCGATCTGGCGGCGCTGCGCGCGCCCACTCTGGTGCTGGCCGGCAGCGCCGACAGCAGCTTCCACAGCGACGCCTACGCGCCCCTGTTCCGCGAGCACGCCGAACACGCCGAGGTTCAGATACTGGAAGGGGTCGGCCACCTGGAAATCATCAATAGCGCCGAAACCCGCGAAACCATTCAGGCCTGGCTGACCGCGCCCTAAACGACTCTGTTTGAAGCGAGCGGTGGGAGCGGGCCTCGCCCGCGAAAGGCCGGCAACGCCGGCCGGCAGGATTCCAGAAGTCTGTATCGAGCGAGCCGCAAAGGCCAACTACATCGCCGATTCAATCACAGATGCCGACAGCACCGCGGGTGCGGCGAAGCCAAAAGTGGCGAGCCCCGCTTGCAAGCCAGGGCGCAATGAGCCCGTCGCCCAGCTGAGGCCGGACACACTACCGCCGGACTCGTCCGCCGCCACCTGGGCCACGCGCCGGGCAATGGCGCTGCCGGAATCCACCCAGTCCACCGGGCGCGGGGCGCGGGCGTTGAGCCGGTCGCGCAGCAGCGGGAAGTGGGTGCAGCCGAGCACCACGGTGTCCAGGGTCGGCGCGTGCCACAGCGGCGCCAGGCCGGCGTCGATGACGGCGCCGTCCACCGGCTCGCCGGCCAGCAGCCGCTCGGCCTGCTCCACCAGACCGTCGGCGGCCACCCGCACCACGGTGCAGTGGCCGGCGAAGTCGCGGATCAGGTTATCCGTATAGGGACGGGTAACGGTGGCGGAGGTGGCCAGCAGCCCGATCACGCCGCTGCGGCTGAGCGCGGCGGCGGGTTTAATGGCGGGCACGGTGCCCACCACCGGGATGGTCAGCGCGGCGCGCAGCGCGTCCAGCGCCAGCGTGCTGGCGGTGTTGCAGGCCACCACCAGCACCCGGGCGCCGCTGGCGGCCACCGCCGCCCGGCACACCTGGACGATGCGCTGCACCAGCCAGATGTCCGGCTTGGTGCCGTAGGGCAGCGCGGCGTTGTCGCACACATAGGCGAGCGGCGCGCCGGGCATCTGCTCGCGCAGGGCTTTGACCACCGACAGGCCGCCGACCCCGGAATCGAAGATCAGGATCGGGCCGCTCACGGGCGGGCTCCGGGCCGGTCGGTTGTGGTTATCTCTGAATGGCGGGCCATGCGGGTACGGTCTGGTGGTTGCCGGGCGAAGGGGCAAGATTACCGCTATCGGGGACCGGCAACAAAGGGCGTGACCAGATCGGCAACGACCCGGGCCTGGCGCGCCCAGCGAAAATGATCGGCACGGTCACCGAGTTGTTCGGCGGTAATCACCCGCTGAGTGAGCGGGGCCTTGCGGAATTTGTCGGTCACCGCTTTCACCGACGCTTCCGGGGCCAGGGCGTCGTCCGCCAGCCGCACCGCCAGCACCGGCCCGGTATAGCCGGCCACGGCGGCGTCCAGATCCTCCGCCAGGCCCCGGGCCTGGTAGCGGTTGTGCTGCGCCAGGGTGCGCCAGTCGTTCATGATGCCGCGCGCTTCGTCACCGCCGAAGCCGATGCGCTCGCCGGGGAAGTACCCGAACAGCAGATTGGCCGGCGGGATCAGCCGGATCAGCCTGCGCACGCTTTTATCGTTGAGCGCCCCGGCGGCGCCGACAAAGGCCTGCCACCAGGGGCTGCCGGTGGCCACCAGCAGCAAACCACTGATGCGGTCGGCGAAACGCCCGGCGGTGATGGCGGCGAAATGGCCGCCCAGGCTGTGGCCCATCAGATAAAGCGGTGCGCCGGGCCGCTGCGCTTCAGCCCAATCGAGCAGCGCCGGCAGGTCGTTATCAAGCACCTCGGCGAAGCCCCAGTTGTGGCGCCGACCGGGGCGCAAGGCGCTCTCGCCCTGGCCACGCTGCTCCATCACCGCCAGATTAAGCCCGCTCTCGGCCAGGGTGGCGGCCAGCTTGTCGTAAAAGCGCGCCGCCACGCCCAGCGCCGGCAGCAGTATCAGCACCGGCTTGTCCTCCGCGCCCGCATACCAGGTCACCGGCACCCGGTAACCGCCGGCGGTATCGACGTGATGGCCGGCGCTGGCCGTGGCCGCCTGGCTCATGCGGTTTTCGCCACTTCCGGGCGGCGCGGCCGGCGCAGTAACTCGCCGCCGCAATTCGGACAGAGCCCGCCCAGGGCGGTGCAGCAGTCCACGCAGAAGGTGCACTCGTAGGAGCAGATATAGACTTCGCCCTGCTCGATCAGCGCGTCGTGGCAGTGTTCGCACTCGGTTTTCATTTCCAACATTCGGTGTACTCCTAACGCGCTTCGACTTTTTGTTTGCCGCAGCGCTCGCATTGGTAGCGGGTGACCAGTTTGCCCTGCTGGCTGTCGAACCGGGTGTTCTTAACCACTGTCCATTTATGGAAGCCGTGCTGGCACAGGCCCTTTTTGGGTTTCTTTGCATCCGGTTTCTTGAAGGGGACCACGTCGCCCATGGCAATACCCTTGTGTGTCTGGAGACCGGTACAGGTTACTCGAATTTTTTCCGGGTGATGTCAATTTGGTATTGGCCGCTCGCTTCAGCAGCGGCTTTCTCTCCAGAAGGCCCGCGCCGGGATCGGGTGGGCCCGTCCAGGACACGCCAC
>DGNT01000090.1:0-10754 GCA_002389055.1 Alcanivorax sp. UBA4485 | reverse complement strand
CCCGGCGCTCCTTGGGAAATTCGCCGCCACAAACCCCTCTTCGTAGAAAGGTCCTAGCGGTGTTCTGACCCGTAGCGGTTCCGCTGCCCAGTGAGCGGGGCAATGGTGGTGCCTTCCGGGACCGCTCACTCGGCAGCGGAACCGCCACGGGTCAGCTCCACTCTTTCAGAGAAAGCGCCCGGACCTTTCTACGAAGCTCGGATTGTAGGAGCTTGCCTTGCAAGCGAAAGGCCGGTTTGCCGGCCGGCTGGATCCCAGAGACGCTGACGGTGCTGCCGTCAGAAACCTCTCTGGCATCCTGCCGGGAGCTTCGCTCCCTTTCGCGGGCGGGGCCCGCTCCTACAAATCCTGGCTCCGCGATGAAGCCCGGCAGCTGCCCCCAAGGGAGGTTCGGTCTCGGTGCCCGGGTCAGGAGCTGGCCGGGGCGGGCTGGGGCTGGCGCAGGCCGCGCCACTGGCACCAGACCAGGAAGGCGGTGAGCAGCGCCAGGTCGGCGAGCAGGAACTGGCCCAGGGTGGAGAGCAGCGGCGCCGCGACGATCATCGCCACGGGAATGGCGATCACGAAGGCGGCGTCGGCCAGGGTCAGCAGCTTCGCCATGCCCTGGGGGATCGGCTTGCGGGTGCCGACAAAGGCCAGGTCGGCGGCGAACAGCAGGAAGACGACGCCGGCCACGGTGCAGATCAGCGGCGGGATGGCGCCGGCGTGGGCGCCGATCAGGCCGGCGATGATGCCCGCGTCGACGATCATCAGCAGGCCCAGCAGGGCGGTGCCGACGGCGTTGAACAGCAAAGCGTGCTTGAGTGATTTCCAGGGCATGGTCTTTCTCCTTCAGGTTTCTGATAGAGTCAGAATCCCCGTTGCGGGGAAGCGAAACAATTACCCGTAAGGTAATGGGAGGCGGCAGTGCAGGCGGGACCTTTGTTATCGGAATGGCGTCGTAACCGGCGGTTGAGCCAGCTGGATCTGGCGGTGCGGGCGGAGGTGTCGAGCCGCCATCTGAGCTTTGTGGAAACCGGCCGGGCGCAGCCCAGCGCCGGCTTGCTGCAACGGCTGGCGGAGGCGCTCGATCTCAGCTGCCGCGACACCAATCACCTGCTGGTGGCCGCCGGGCACCCGCCACGTTTTTCCGAGACGCGGCTGGACGATCCCGCCATGGCGCCAGTGCGCCAGGCACTGGAGGTGATGCTGGAGAACCATTCGCCCTATCCGGCGGCGGTGCTGGACGCGCACTGGAATTTGTTGCTCGCCAACCCCGCGCAGCAGGGGCTGATCCAGGCGATCGTCGCCGAGGGCGGCCCGCTGCCGCAGACCGGCAATATGGTCGAGCTGGTGTTTCACCCGGAGGGGTTCCGCCCGTTTATCGCCAACTGGGAGACGGTGGCCGGCTTCCTGCTGCGACGCCTGCGGCGGGATCTGGATACCCGCCCCGACACGGTGTTGCGCGCGCTCTTCCAGCGGCTGGGCGAGCTGGCGGACGTGGACGCCCTGCTCGAGCACACCCCGGCCAGCGTGGAGCCGATGCTCACCCTGGAGCTGGATATCGCCGGACGGCGCCTGCGCACCTTTTCCACCCTGGCCTGTTTCGGCACCGCGGTGGATGTGGTGATGGAGGAGCTGCGCATCGAACATTACTTCCCCGCCGACGACGCCACCCGGGCGTTCTTCGAGGAAGCGGGCGGCTTTGATCGCACTGAGGGCCCCGAATCCGTATAATTCCGCTCCCGAATCCACCGGCCACAGGATATCTATGACCGACTTTACCCCCGGCCAGCGCTGGCTCAGTGAATCCGAGACCGAACTGGGCCTCGGCCTGATCAAGGAGGTGGATTACCGTCTGGTCACGGTCATCTATCCGGCCGTGGAAGAAGAGCGGACCTACGCCAAGAACAACGCGCCCCTGTCACGCATTACCTTCGACGAGGGCGACACCCTGACCACCGGCGACGGCCTGGAGCTGGTGGTGCAAAGCGCCGAGGATCACAACGGGCTGATGGTGTACCACGCCCACCCCGCCGGCGAGCCGGACAATGTGCAGCCGGTGCCGGAATCCCTGCTCGGCCATCAGTTGCGTCTCAGCGGCGCCATGGACCGTCTGCTCACCAATCAATTGTCGTCGAACCGCTGGTTCGAGCTGCGGCTATCAGCGCTGCGCGCGCGGGCCCAGCGGGAAGGGTCCGAGATCGAGGGCCTGCGCGGCCCGCGCATCGACCTGATCGGCCACCAGTTGTATATCGCCGACCAGGTGGCGCGGCGCTACGCACCCCGGGTTCTGCTGGCCGACGAAGTGGGGCTCGGTAAGACCATCGAGGCGGGCCTGATTCTCCATCAACAGCTGCAGACCGGCCGCGCCGGGCGGGTGCTGATCGTGGTGCCGGACGCCCTGGTGCATCAGTGGTTCGTGGAGATGGCGCGGCGCTTTAATCTGCGTTTCTCGATCTTCGACGAGGAGCGTCTGGAAGCCCTGGGCAAACCCAGCGCGGAAAGCGTCAAGGACATGCTCGCCGACCTGATCGCCGAGGAACTGGGCGAGGCGGACGCGCCGGAAGTGGTGGACAACCCGTTCCTCTCCGAGCAGCTGATCCTGTGCAGCACCGCCTTTCTGGAAGGCTGTGACATCGACACCCTGGCCGCCGCCGAGTGGGACCTGGTGGTGGTCGACGAAGCCCACCACCTGGAATGGTCCGAGGACGCGCCGTCGGAGGCCTATCAGCGGGTCGAGCGGCTGGCGCGCACCAGCCCCGGCCTGTTGCTGCTCACCGCGACGCCGGAACAGCTGGGCGTGGAAAGCCACTTCGCCCGCCTGCGGCTGCTGGACCCGGACCGCTACCCGAGCCTGGACGCCTTCGTCGAGGAACAGGGCCAGTACCGGGACGTGGCCGAACTGGTCGGCGAACTGCACGACCGGGACACCTGGCCAGCGGCGCTGAAAGACAAAGCCGCCGCCCTGCTGCCCGGCGAGACCGTGGACGAAGATCACCGCGACACCGTGCTGGCGGAGCTGCTCGACCGCTTCGGCCCGGGCCGCGTGCTGTTCCGCAATACCCGCCACAATATCGCCGGCTTCCCGGCGCGCAAGGTCGAGGGCTATCCCCTGCCCCTACCCACCAACTACGAGGTGGACGACGACGAAGCGGAGCTGCGTCTGTATCCGGAGGCGGGCTTCCCGGACGATCGCTGGTGCGCCGAGGACCCGCGCGTCAGCTGGCTGGAAAAATTCCTCAAGGCACAGCGCGGCGAGAAAGTGCTGGTGATCTGCGCGCGGCGCGACACCGCCATCGACCTGCACGCCTACTGCGGCTACAAGCTGGGCATGAGCGTGGCGGTGTTCCACGAAGGCATGGATCTGATCGAGCGGGACCGGGCGGCGGCCTACTTCGCCGACGGCGAGGACGGCGCCCAGGCGCTGATCTGTTCCGAGATCGGCTCCGAGGGCCGTAACTTCCAGTTCGCCCACCACCTGGTGCTGCTGGACCTGCCGCTGAACCCGGATCTGCTGGAGCAGCGCATCGGCCGCCTGGACCGCATCGGCCAGAGCGAAGAGATCCGCATCCACGTGCCCTACTTCGAGAGCCACGGCCAGGAAGTGCTGTTCCACTGGTACCACCAGGGCATGAACGCCTTCGAACAGACCAACCCGGCGGGCCACGAAATACGCCTGCGCACCCAGGACACCCTGGAGGCGGCGCTGGCCATGCCCGGCGACGCCGACACCCAACAGCGGCTGCTGGAGGCCACCCGCGCCGAGGCCGCACGCCTGCGCGAACTGCTGGAAAGCGGCCGCGACCGCCTGCTGGAGCTGGCGTCGTTCGACGCCGAGCGCGCGGAAACCCTCAAGGACAAGCTTCGCGAAGCGGACGCCCACAGCCCCTGGCCGTTCCTGGGCCGCCTGTTCGATCACTACGGCGTCGACCAGGAAGACCATTCCGAGCAGGCGTGGATTCTCAAACCGGGCAACCATATGCGCGAGCCGTTCCCGGAGCTGCCCGATGACGGCGTCACCGTCACCGACGACCGCGCCACCGCCCTGGCCCGCGACGACATGCAGTTCCTCACCTGGGAGCACCCACTGGTGACCGGCGCCCTGGATATGATCCTCGGCTCCCACCGCGGTAAGGCCTCGGTGAGCCTGCTCAAGAACCCCAAGGTGAAAGCCGGCACCCTGTTGCTGGAAGTCGCCTACACGGTGGAAACCGTGGCGCCCAAACACCTGCAGGCGGACCGCTTTCTGCCGGTGACCACCATCCGCCGGCTGGTGGACGGCCGTGGCCGGGACCTGTCCGCGGCGATCAGCCACGAAGCGCTGTGCAAGCAATGCCACAAGCTGGAAAAGCCGCTGGCGCGCAAGATCGTCGCCAGCCAGAAAGCCCTGCTGGAACGGCTGCTCAAGGACGATGAGAACAAGGCCCGCGGCGAGGCGGACGAGATTATTCAGACCGCGCTGACCGCCATGCGCGAGCAGCAGGACCTGGAGCTGCGCCGCCTGAAAGCGCTGCGGGAAAAGAACCCGCTGGTGCGCGACGAAGAAATCGACTTTTTGGAGCGGCAGACCGCCGCCCTGGAGACCCACTTGCAGGACGCCCGCTACCGCCTGGAGGCGGTGCGGGTGATCGTAGCCGGAGACTAAAATGAGTTATTTGCCCTGTGTGGAAATCGAACCGCAACAGCCCGCCGTCGCCAGCGTAATCTGGCTGCACGGCCTGGGCGCCAGCGGCCACGACTTCGAGCCGGTGGTGCCGGAACTGGGTATGCCGGCGGACCTGCCCACCCGCTTCGTATTCCCCCACGCCCCGCAAATTCCGGTGACCATTAACGGCGGCATGGTGATGCCGGCCTGGTACGACATTGTCGGCCTGGGCGGCGAAGGCCCCACCGACGTGGACGGTATTCGCCGCTCCGCCGACCAGATCGACGCGCTGATCGAGCGGGAAATCGAGCGCGGCGTGCCCAGCGAGCGCATCGTCATCGCCGGCTTTTCCCAGGGCGGCGCGGTGGCCTACGAAGTGGCCCTGCGCCATCCGAAAAAGCTGGCAGGCCTGATGGCGCTGTCCACCTACTTCGCCACCCAGGACAGCGTCACCCTGAGCGACGCCAACCAGGGGCTGCCGGTGTTTATCGCCCACGGCCAGTTCGACCCCATGGTGCCCGAAGCCGGCGGCAGCCAGGCCGCCCAGGCCCTGGAAGGCAAGGGCTACCAGCCGGCCTACAAGACCTACCCCATGGAACACGCGGTGTGCCTGGAGGAAATCCAGGACATCGCCGCTTTCCTGAAACAAACGCTGGCCTGAAACGCCCGGGCCTCCTTTCTACGAAGCCCGGCTTGTGGGAGCTTGCCCTGCAAGCGAAAGGCCGGCAAAGCCGGCCGGCAAAGGTTGCCCCGCGGGATCCCAGAGCCGCTGTTGGTGCTGTCGTTAGAAAGGTTTCTGGTATCCTGCCGGGAGCGTCGCTCCCTTTCGCGGGCGAGGCCCGCTCCCACAAACCGGGCTTCATAGAAAGTAATGAGGGACAGAACCATGAGCGAGATTAAAGCCTACGGCGCGCAAAGCGCCGATTCCGGCGTCCACCCCATGTCCATCCAGCGGCGCGCGCCGCGCCCGGACGACGTGGCGATCAAGATTGATTACTGCGGCGTCTGCCACACCGACATTCATTTCGCCGAAAACGACTGGGGCCGCACCCTGTACCCGGTGGTGCCCGGCCACGAGATCATCGGCCATGTCACCGCCGTGGGCGACGATGTCAGCGGCTTCAAGGTCGGCGACGTGGTGGGTGTCGGCTGCATGGTGGATTCCTGCCGCCACTGCGCCGCCTGCGAAGATGGCCTGGAGCAATACTGCCTGGAGGGCATGACCGGCACCTACAACGGTCGTGACCGCCACGACAAGAGCGTCACCTTCGGCGGCTATTCCGAATCCGTGGTGGTCAGCGAGCGTTTCGTGGTGCGGGTGCCGGAAAAACTGGACCCGGCCGCCGCCGCGCCGATTTTGTGCGCCGGCATCACCACCTACTCACCGCTGCGCCACTACGGCGTTAAAGCCGGCGATAAAGTGGGCGTGGTGGGCATGGGCGGCCTCGGCCATATGGGCGTTAAATTCGCCAAGGCCCTTGGCGCCGAAGTCACCCTCTTCACCCGCTCCGAAAGCAAAGTGGGCGAAGCGAAGAAACAGGGCGCCGACCAGGTGGTGGTGTCCACCGACGCGGACCAGATGGCGGCGATGACCGGCAAGCTGGATTTCATCCTCGACACCGTGCCGGTGCGCCACGACCTCAACCCCTACCTGAACGCCCTCGCCTACGACGGCAAACACATCCTGGTGGGGCTGCTGGACACGGTGGAGCCGCCGGTGCACGCCGGCGCCCTGATCGGCAAGCGGCGCATCCTGGCCGGCTCGCTGATCGGCGGCATGCCGGAAACCCAGGAGGTACTGGATTTCTGCGCCGAGCACGACATCACCTGCGATGTGGAGATGCTGGACATCCACAACATCAACGAGGCGTATCAGCGCATGAAAGCCGGCGACGTGAAGTACCGCTTCGTGATCGACATGGCGACCCTCAGCACCTAGAAACCTGAGGGCTAGCCGAACACCTCGCCGAACAGGTCGTCCATGGCCGCGAACGCGCGGCGGGCGACCTTGGCGTCGTACATCGCCTGCCCCGGCATATCCGCGTTGGGCGCGGTGAACGAATGCACCGCCCCACCGAAGTGGGTCAACTGCCAGTCCGCGTCCACCGCATCCATCTCTTTCTTGAACGCCACCAGGGATTCGTCGCTGACCATCGGGTCGTCGGCGCCGTTGAGCACCAGCACCGCGCCCTTGATCGGGCCGGCGGCGGGCCTGGGGGTGTCGAGCAGGCCGTGGAAACTGACAAAAGCGCGCAGGTCCGCCCCGGACCGGGCCAGCTCCAGTACGCAGGCGCCGCCGAAGCAAAAACCGAAGGCGGCCAGACGGTCCGCGGACACACCCAGGGCGCCGGCTTCGCGGGTCAGCACCGCCAGCGCTTCGGCGAGGCGGGCACGCAGGGCGTCGTTGTCCTCGCGCAGGGCGCCCATGGCGGCCATCGCCTGCTCCGGTGTCTGCGGCCGGCCCTCGACGCCGAACGGGTCGAACAGAAAAATCACACTGTCGTCGTCGAGCAGTTGTTCGGCCTGGTCCAGCGCCCGCTCGGTAACCCCGAAGAAATTGGGCGCCATCAACAGGCCCCGGCTGGGCGTGGCGCCGCGCCGGTGCAGCAGATGCCCTTGAAAGGCTTTGCCGTCCACCTGGTAATCCACCGTTGTATCGATCACTTCGCTCATTGTCTCTCTCCCAAAAACGCATCAAAACAGCGCCCTTTACCGTATAGGTCCGGTTACATATGGCAAGCGACGAACTCGATAACATCACGGAATCCGCGCCCCTGCCCATGGTCTACTAGTGACCACACACGTGAAGAGGGATTTTTTATGAACTATCGTCCGTTAGCGCTTGTGATCGGCGCCCTGACACTGATCCCGCTGTCCGCCACGGCGGCCCCGCCGTCCTGGGCCGGCGGCTCGAAAGCGTCCCAGCAGAGCGCCGGCGGCGCCGAACAGCACCGACAGTTCAACGACGAGGAACGGCGGGCGCTGCGGGAATTCAGCGGCCGCTACCGCGCCGGCGACCTCCCGCCGGGGCTGCAGAAAAAAGTGGCGCGCGGGCAGTCCCTGCCGCCTGGCTGGCAGAAAAAGCTGAACAAGGGGCGGCGCTTACCGGATGACCTTTACTACCAAGGCTACCCCCTGCCGGATTCGGTGCTACGCACACCGGGCGGCTATTCCGATGTGGTGATCGACAACGAGGTGGTACGCATCCTGGACGCCACCCAAACCATCATGGACGTGTTCCAGCTCAATAACTGACCTGGCTTTCATCGATGTTTCGCGGAACCCTGCCAGCATTTGGTTTTCCAAAATGGGAATCATTGCCCGTGACGCCGTATTCAGGGAGCCGACACCATGACCAAGCTGGCTATTAAAGGTTTACTCGCGATCACCACCGCTCTTTGGCTGCCCGCCCATGGGAGCAGCCACACCGCGCCCTGGCTGCCGGAAAGCCAGAAGGAAAACCGCCACGATGACAGCCGCGACAGCGCCGCGGAAAACAGCAGCGTGCTGCTCCCGACCCGCTCGGAACCCGGTAATTCGCGCTGATTGTGTTAAATACGAAAAACCCGCGTGCGCTGGTTCACAGCCGTACTTTCAGAGGGTGAACGCGGGCGGCCCTTTCCACTCATACTTCACGTTAACGGCGATTCACTCGTCGTTAGCGGACGAAGGGCCCACCAGGAGGGCCACGGAGCAAGGATGCACTTCGTCAACGGCGAAGGGCCGATCAGGAGCGGCCAGGGAAGCAGGACGCGCTTCGCCAGGGCGAGAATGCCACAGGATGACGGCTGAATAGCGCAAGGACGCTGATCGCCCCTCGAATTCGGAACACCCGCGGGAACTTTCCTGCATGGCGGAACACTAAATCTCTGAAGTCTCCCAGTACAATCAGGCAACCCTCAGGGCGTTCAGCGGCAAGCGGACGCCCTTCTTTTTTTGTGGCCTCCGTCCCTGGAGGCCATCCTTCGGACCGTCGCTGGCGCGACGTCCAAAATCGCTCCCGGCGATTTTGTCTCTCCGCTACTTCTTACCGCCCCCAGGGCCGAACGGCAGCGGAAACGCGGTCACATTGCTGCCCGCCTCAGTAATTTTACCTACCCCCTCTTTCTCCACCTCGTCAATGCGGATGATGGCATTGACCGGAATAAACGAGCGGTGCACGCCGGCGAACTGGTTCTTGAGCTTCTCCTCCGAGGGATCCACCACCACCTGAGCCCGCTCGCCGAACAGAAATTCCTCCACCTCCAGGAAGCCATACAGATCACTCTGGAAAATCTCACCCACGTAGATTTCGTAGATCTGGCCCTGATTGAGGAAAATAACCCTGTAGATTTGACGGCTTTTCGACATGTCCAAGGATATAACCGAGAGCTGAAAGGGCGCGCAGTCTAGCACAATTCGGCTCGGCGGTATCTCCCGAAAGGCCCGTTCCAGGCGGCTTTCCGGCTGGACTTTGCCACCTTGAATGACTAGAGTTACCGCCCACAATGCCGTGGGGCATTTTGCCGCAGTCCGGAGACACGCCTTCCTTTCCCTTACTTACTGTAAGTGATTGTTTTGGCGCGCATTTCCTTGAAAAGTCAGGCGGGCTCAAGGCCACCCCCTTGGCCGCCCGCCCATTTCGGGAGGGACCCGGCGGGGCACCACGACATCACCAGGGTTACCTAGCCCTATTCCTGAAACTCGCTTTCCAGGTGCCGGTGACGGCAAGAATAGGCGCGGCCCCTTCTTCCGGGGGGTTCACGCTGGGGAAAACAGGGAGCTAACGCATGCAGTCAACTCTGTTCCACCGCGCGGCGGTCGGCCTCACTTCGCTGATGATCAGCGGAATGGCCGTGGCCAGCGACTGGACTGAACGTTCCGATCACAACCTGCGGCCCGGGGTAACCGGCGTCAGTCAGGAAGTCTACGACCTTCATACCACTATTTTGTGGATCGTGACCATTATTGGTCTCCTGGTTTTCGGGCTGATCCTGATTTCCATGATCCGCCACCGCCGGTCCAAGAACCCCAACCCCTCCACCTTCCATGAGAATGTGTTCCTGGAAGTGCTGTGGACGGTGGTGCCCTTCGTGATTCTGATCGCGATGGCGGTGCCCGCCACCCGGGTGTTGATCGAGCTGGACGACTCCTCGAAAGCGGAGCTCACCGTGAAGGTCACCGGCCACCGCTGGAAGTGGGAATACGAGTACCTCACCTACGAGGACGACAACAACGTCGGCGTATCCTTTATGTCTAACCTGGCGACGCCGATGGAACAGATCAACAACCCGGTCCTGGCCGGCGGTCTGTTCCCCTACGGTACCGCGCAGGACGCCGTGGGCAGCGAGTTCCCCGAGAAAGACAAGAACTACAACCTGGAAGCGGACAAACCGCTGTATCTGCCCTCGGGCCAGAAAGTACGCTTCCTGATCACCTCCGCGGACGTGATTCACTCGTTCTGGATCCCGGACCTGGGCGGCAAGAAAGACGCTATCCCCGGCTTCGTCAACGAGACCTGGGCGATCGTACCGGAAGGCAAGGAAGGCACGTATTATGGTCAGTGCGCCGAGCTGTGCGGCAAGAACCACGCCTTCATGCCGATCGAAGCCAAGGTGGTAAGCCAGGACGAGTTCGAAACCTGGCTGGCCGAGCGGAAGGAAGAGGCTGCCGCGGCGCCGGATCTGACCCCGTTCGCCGACCTCGACGAGGCCATGGAACTGGGCGAGCAGACCTACGCCGGCGCCTGTGCCGTGTGCCACGGCAACAACGGCCAGGGTGGCGTCGGCCTGCCTTTCGCGGGCAGCGATTTCGCCACCAACGAAGAACACCTTGAAGAGCACATCGACGTGCTGATCAACGGTCGCGCAGCCATGCCCGCTTTCGGCGCCCAGCTGTCGCCCAGGGAAATCGCCGCCGTGGTTACCTATGAGCGTAACGCTTGGGGTAACGACACCGGTGATTTGATTCAACCCCAAGACGTCCAAGACCACGAGTAGGGAGGGGAGAGCGATGAGTACCGCCGCAGCACACGATGACCATCATCACCACGCCCCCACAGGCCTGAAGCGATGGCTGTTCAGCACCAACCATATAGACAGCGGCACCCTGTACCTGTGGTTCAGCTTTGCCATGTTCATGACCGGCG